>JBKBMW010000017.1:0-15350 GCA_046295675.1 Candidatus Anstonellaceae archaeon
ATCGTGAGATCTGTCCTAGGTGAGCAAGAGCCGGCTCCAGTCGAAGACGTTATCGGCTCAGACAAAATTAGGATTGTTGTAGTAGGAGTGGGTGGTGGAGGAAACAACACCATCAATAGATTGATTAGATCTGGAGTAAAAGGCTGCGATTTATTAGCAGTAAATACAGACAGACAACACTTAAACATGATTCATGAAAAAGCAAAGAAGATCTTGATTGGAAAATCCATAACCAAAGGACTTGGTGCTGGTGGTTATCCAGAAACAGGTGCAAAAGCAGCTGAAGTAGATAGGCCATTGTTGGAAAAAGAACTTGAAGGTGCACACCTTGTTTTCATCTGCGCAGGAATGGGTGGAGGTACTGGTTCTGGTGCAGCTCCAGTAATTGCAGAAATTTCTAAAGAGCAAGGTGCAATTACAGTTGCAATGGTAACCTATCCTTTTAATCTGGAAAGAGCAAGAAAAGTCAAGGCAGATGAAGCTATTCAAAAACTTAGAAAAGTAGTGGATTCTGTTATCGTATTGGATAACAACAGGCTTGTTAAGCTTGTACCAAACCTTCCAATGAATGAAGCATTTGCAGTAGCAGATGAAATCTTAGCAAAGGCTGTAGGTGGGCTTGTTTGGACAATTACTCAACCTTCTTTAATCAATATTGACTTTGCAGATGTTAGAGCAACCATGGCTGAGGGTGGCGTTGGATTTATTGCAGTAGGAGAAGGAAAAGGAAATGACAAAGTGCGCACTGCAGCTGAAGGAGTGCTTAAAAACAGACTGCTTGATGTAGACTTCGAAGGTTCCAAAGGAGCTTTAATCCACATATCTGGAGGCTCTGATCTAACCTTAGGAGATGCAATCAAGGCAGGAGAAATCATTACTGAGAAAATGGATAACACTGCAAGTGTGAAATGGGGAGCAAGGCTTATCCCAGGTTATGACGGTAAACTAGAAATAGTTGCTATTGTAACTGGGGTAAAAGGTGCAAACATCTTTGGCTCAGATGAAGAGCCACAGACAAGCTCAAAAAGCTCTCTGGATTACTCAGATATAGAAATCATAGGCTAAAATCCATTTTCTTTTTTTTCTTTTTTTCTTTTTTTATTCAAATTTTTTATATTCTTTAAATCTCTTTAGTTGAAGATGATTCTATATCTCTTGTTTTTGATTTCAATTACTTTTTTGCTAACAATCTTCTTTCCAAAGAGTTAAAATTCTTTTTGTATATAAGCATTATCAATCATTTGATCAAAGGCGCATTTAAAATCATAAAATTAAATTTTATATAAAACCCTAACATTTATATTTATTCATCTTCAAATAGTATTAGGTGTGGTTAAAAATGAAAAAAAATATATCTCCAAAAAATCAGCCTTTACTTCCATTTGAGGAAGAGACTTCAAAAAGAATTTTTGGTTTTAGTGCAAAAGTTCTTCAGGAACCTATAATCAAATATTTTCCAATTTTACATTTTAAACCAAATCTTAGTTTAGAACAGAGGGAATATCAAGAAAGATGTATTTCTGAAATCTTAATACAAAATCCAATAAAATCAAATTTAATTATTTTCCCTGCAGGAACAGGAAAAACCTATATTGCTGCAAGGATTTGCGATTATATGCTAAAAAAAGGAAAGATCCTTGTTTTATCTCATAGAGTAAGTCTTTCCTATCAATTAGCAAATGTTTTTAAAAAGTATTTTAATTTAGAAGAAAAAGAAATTCAATGTCTTGCTTCTGCAACTGCTTCTAAAAGAAAGAACGCTTATAATGAGGCAAAAATAATCATCTCCACACCACAAGGAATTGCAAACGACCTAAAAAAAGGTAGCTTAAAATGGAATTTTTCATTTATAGTTTTTGATGAAGTAGATCTTGGAGTTGGGGATTATCAATATGTCGATATTGCTAAAAAAGCAAAAGAAAATAACACACCAGTTTTAGGTTTATCTGCTACTGTTGGGGATAAAGAAAAGTTAAAAAATTTAGTTCAAGTTTTTGGCTTTGAAAAAGCTTTCATCAAACTTGATAAAGATCAAGATATACTTCCTTATAGAAAAAAATTGATTATATCTCAAAACATTTTAGAATTAGAAGAGCCTTATCAAAAAATGCTTCAAATAATAGAAGATCTTATGTTTAGTTACTTTTTAGAGTTAGAAAATTATTCTATAAAAATCAACCTTCCAAAAGAGAAATGTCTAACCTTACAGGCTTTAAAAGAAATAGAAGATGAAATAAATTTTTATAGCAAAACAAATCCCAAAGTATTAACTTTTTATGCTGCCCTTTTACATCTTTATGATTTAAAAAGAATAATTTTAGAAGAATCAAGAGAGCAAATAAAGCAAAAGTTTATTTTTTTAGCAAAAGAAAAAGAAAAAGGTAAAAAATATCCTTCTAAAATTTTTGAGGATATTTTACAAACAGAGTTTAAAAACTATTTCAAGAAAGCAAAAACTTCAAAAAAATTAACACTTTTTTTAACTCATGCAAATAATGCAAAAGAATATAGTTTGAAAAATCATACTCCTCTTAAAGCTATTGCTGTAGTAAATTCTAGAGAGTTTGCTTATTTTATTGCAAACAAATTAAAAGAAAATGGAATAAAGGCTTCAGTTTATTTGGGCAAAACAGAAGGTTTTAGCAAAAAAAATCAACTTAAAGCATTAGATGATTTTCTAAATTCAGATTTAGAATTTTTAGTCTCTACAAAAAATGCAATAGAAAGAGGTATTGATCTTCCAAATGCAGAAAGCATTTTTATTTTAAACCCTACCTCTTCTGATAAAAGTTATATCCAACTTATAAATCGAATAAACAGGGGATTTAGTCCAATACCAGCGAAAATAATAATTTATAGTGGATCGCTTGATGAAAAAATCAAAAATAAAATCTCATTCTTTAAAACTAATAAATACTATCAATTTTTAGAGAAATTACGATTTGCAATAGAATCAGAAATGGAAAAGCCAAAAGATAAACAAAAATCATTTTTGGAAATAATCGATAATACGAATATATAAATTTTTAATAAAGTACTTTTTAGTTAGATTTAAAAATCTTTTCTGTTTTATTTTTTTAGAAAAGGCGGCCATCTGGTTTGTCCAGAAAGAGGTAAGAAAATGAGTTTTTTTTTGTCTGAAGAAAAAAATGAAAATACAGAAAAACTACTTTCTAATGAATCTATACGAATCTCTATAGTCGGCGTTGGTGGAGGCGGATGCAATACCATCAATCGTTTGGAGCATCTTGGCCTAAAACATGTAAAAAGAATTGCAATTAACACTGATAATCTACATCTTTTATCTATAAAGGCACAAAATAAAATTTTGATTGGAAAATCCATCACCAAAGGGCTTGGTGCTGGAGGATTTCCAGAAGTTGCAGAAAAATGTGCTGAAGTTTCAAAAGAAGAAATTAGAACAGCAATAGGGGAAAACGAACTAGTCTTTTTGGTTTCAGGACTTGGTGGAGGAACTGGGACTGGGGCTTCTCCTTTGGTTGCAAAACTAGCAAAAGAACAAGGTGCTGTAGTTGTTTCAATTGTCACCCTTCCTTTTTCTTTGGAACGCTCTAGGCTTAAAAAAGCAGAATGGGGTCTGGAAAGACTGGTAAAAGAATCAGATTCAGTAGTGGTAATAAGCAATGATAGGCTTGTAGGTTATGCTCAAAATATGCCAATAAATGAGGCATTTAATCTAGCAGATTTAATTACTGCTAAGGCTTTACAAGGAATAACTGAAACCATTGTAGAACCATCTCTTTTAAATATTGATTTTGCAGATGTAAAATCCATAATGGAAAACGGGGGAGTTTCTCTTATTGCTTTAGGGGAAGGCTCTGGTCCAGATAGAGTGGAAATGGCTGCAAGAAAGGCTCTTGAACACCCATTATTAGATGTTTCATTTGAAGGGGCAAAAGCTGCTTTGATTCATATCGAAGGAAATGCTGGTCTTACTTTAGGCGAGACTATAGAACTTGGAGAAAAAATTACTCAAAGCTTTGATCCAGGGGCAAATGTGAAGCTTGGTGCAAGATTAGTTCCAAAAGAATCAGATTCTATTCTTACTACTACTATAATAACTGGTCTAAAATCAGAAGCAGTAGCAAAAGTTATGAATTCACAAATTGCACAGCAGCAAAAATTAAAGGAACTAGCAGCTTTAGAAACAATTAAAAGGGTAGATTTTTAGATAGTGGTTTTTTGTTTTTTTGTCATCACTTTATTATAATAAAGCAATTCATTAAACAAATATCCAACTACTCCAGTAGCTACATAATAACTATATTTTGTTTGATCTGCTTGATTTAAGATTTTCTTATATTGAAATTCCATCATCATAGTTGCAATCTACTTTTTTTAATTCTTCAATTAATATTTCAGTATGCTTTTCAGAATATCTTTTCAAAGAAATTGAGTTTATTTAAGCTCAATCTTTAAAGGCGAATAAAAGAGTTTTAAAATTAAAATGTATAAAACTATACTATATTATTAACTGAAATGTAGAAACCAAGAAAAATTGGAGTGAAAAAATATTTTGATTTAAAGGTGATAAAATGAAATTTTTTGATTTAAAAAATAAAAAGATCTCTAATAATTTACCAAATAAAAAACTATCTTTTTTTAAATATGGGCTTTTAACTTTAACCTCTGCATTGGTTTTGAGTATGCCTACAAAACTAAAAGCTCAGCAAGAAACAGAATTTAAAGATACTATATCTATTAAACTTAATACTGGGGGTAAAAAAACCCTCTTTTTTGGTCAGGACACTCTAAGCTTTATTGCACGCTATTTTTTGGGTGCAATAGACATCTATACTGTAGATATAAATAGTGATATTTCAAAAAAATTGCTTAAAACAGTATGGAATCCAGAATATTACAAATACACACACCAGGTAAGTTTTGATACATCTATAACCAAATATAATGAAAAGAATTATAGAATAGATACTCTCTATTACAAAGTTACATTTACAAATATAGGCCACGATCCAGTGGATACTACCTTGCAAAACCTTGAGGTGAAATTCATCAAAAAAATAACTCAAGGGAATATTAATGTTAATGTAGAAGAAGTAAAAAAAGAAAAAATTTCTTTATATCTAAAAGAAAATCTCTTGTATATTGATTATCCATACAAAATCCAAAAGGTTATTTTAAGCAATATAAATGGCCAAATTCTAATAAACCAAACAGACTCCAATACTTTAAATCTTAAAGATCTTGCAGATGGCCCATATTTTGTTATCTTTCAAACAACCAACAAAGAAACTTTTTTTCTACCATTAATTCTCCATTAATTTTTTACATTAATTTTTTAGGATAATTTTAGTTTTTTTCTTTTTTTAGAAGTTTTATTTATTAATCTTCTTAATCTAATTCTTATATCTAACTTTAAATTAGGGCGTGTGGTCTAATGGTAAGACGCTATCTTCGCAAGGTAGAGAGTGAGGGTTCAAATCCCTCCACGTCCAAAATCAAAAATAAAAAAAAGTTCAGGGTTGCTGTTCTATTCTCTGGAGGAAAAGACTCAGTTTATACCACTTATCTAATGCTTAAAAAAAATTTTGAAGTGATTTTAATAAGTGTGGTAGCAAAAAAATATTCTTTGATGTTTCATTATCCAAATATAAAATGGTGCAAACTACAAGCAAAAGCAGCCGGCCTAAAGCATTATCTATTTAAAGCAGAAAATAAAAACAAAGAATTAGAAGTATTAAAGAAAGCCTTAAAAAAATTAAAAATAGATGGAGTTGCTGCCGGGGCAGTATACTCTAATTATCAAAAATCAAAAATAGAAAAATTAGCCAAAGAATTAAATATAAAAACTTTTTTCCCACTTTGGCATAAAGGTCCTTCCTTTTTAAAAAAAATGCTCAAAGAATTAGAGGTTTATATTAGTGCAGTTGCAGCAGAAGGTTTGGACAAATTTTATTTAGCAAAAAGATTTTTGCCAGAAGATGTGGACAAATTTTTAAATTTTAATCCGCCAATAAATATTTTTTTAGAAGGCGGTGAAGGAGAAACTTTTGTTTGCGATGCACCTTTTTTTAAACAAAAAATCATAGTTAAAAAATGGAAAAAATATTTTTCTAAAACCTCTGGTTTTGCTTACATTAAAAAAGCAAGTTTAGAAGAAAAGCAAAAGATGAATTAATACCTCTACTTTTTTGTCAAAAGCATAAAACTATTTTTTATGAATTTCCTAGTTCATCAAGTTTTTGTATTATCTCATTAAGCTCTTTTCCATATACAGCACTTACTCTAAAAGTTAAAGAAAACTTTGATTCTATTGGAATCTCTTGATTTATTTTTATTGTGGTATCATTTAATGAATAAAGCGAACTTATTGGTATCTGCCCAGTAATCGGAACATCTTCTACTAACTCCAATCTCATTTTTTCTCCTTTTGTAGTTATTGCTTCTATTTTGCTGTTAACTGGAAGGGTAGTATTTATAATCAAATTCAAATTTTCCGGAATTATCTCATTAGCAGGTATTTCTTTTTGAATATAGACAGTAGTTTTTATTGGTGCAGTTAAAATCAAATCCTTTTGTTGAATTTTTCTTAGTTGGTTTGCAATGTCCTTTAGCTGAACCTTTTGCTCTTGTGTTAGACCAACCTGCTTTTCCAAACTAAAATACAAAGATATCAATGAAATAAGTAAAGATAAAAAAATTCCTATAGCAAAAAGAGAATTTTGATCAAATTTTATTTTTTCTTTTTTTTGTTCCATAAAAATATCAAAAACCTTAAAACTTAAAAATCAATTCCTCTAAATTTATATTGGTGAAAAAAATGCCAAAAATAACTTTTAAAAAAGAAAATTTAGTCTTAGAGGTTCCAGCAGGTTCAAAATTAGTGGATATAGCAGAAAAGTCAGGGGCAAATATAAATTTTTCATGCAAAGAAGGAGTTTGTTTGACTTGTCTGATAAATATTTTAGATGGAATGGAAAATCTCAATCCAAAAACAGAAAACGAGAAAGCAACATTAGAAGCTTTCGGAGCAGGACCAAATCAAAGGCTAGCTTGCCAGGTAATAGTAAACGGAGATGTAGTAATTGAGACTCTGGATTAATGCTTTAATCTTTGCCGGTGTCGCATAACCTGGTAGTGCGCTGGTCTTGAAAACCAGTCCCTTACGGGATTGCAGGTTCAAATCCTGCCGCCGGCGATTTTTTCTTTCATCTTTCAAATTTTTCTTTTTGTTTCTGTCCAATTTTTAAAAATTGACCCAAGGCAGCTTCTAGTTGTATTACTTCATTTGCCCCTTCAACTAATCTAAAATTATATTCTCCAATTTTATCTATTAAATCAACTTTTAGTTTTTCATCAATTTTTAGGTTATCTACTTCTCTAAACATTTGAATTAAAACATCTTCTCCAGATAAACCATATTCTATCATAAGCTTATGTAGTTTTTCTCTTGCTTCTAAAATTTGGCCTTGCAATGCAAATTCCATCATTTCTAATATTTCTTTTGGCCTTGCTCTTGCACTATATTTAAAAACTCTTTCTTCTGTTATTTTTTTAGTATGTAAAGCAATTCCTTGCATTGCATTAATCAATTTTCGCATATCTCCTTCTGCAACATATTTTAATGCTTGGTAGCCTCCTTTATCTATTTCAAGCTTTTCTGCTTTTGCAATTCTCTCAACCATCTCCTCAATCTCTTTTTCTTCTAAAGGTTTAAATCGTAAAACAGAACAGCGGGACTGAATTGGTTCAATTATTTTGGAAGAGTAATTTGCCCCTAAAATAAATCTTGTGTTTGTAGCATACATCTCCATAGTCCTTCTCAAAGCTGATTGTGCATCTGCAGTTAAAGAATCTGCTTCGTCTAAAAATATTATTTTAAAGGGAACATCAGAAATAGGCATGCTTCTGGCAAATTCTTTTATTTTTCCTCTAACAACATCAATTCCTCGTTCATCTGAAGCGTTCATCTCAAGCAAGCATTCTCCAACACTTTCATTATATAACTCATTTGCTAAAGCCAATGTAGCAGTGGTTTTTCCACATCCAGGAGGTCCAGCAAAAAGAAGATGAGGCATATTTTTTTCTCTTACAAAATGCTTAAGAGAATTAACAATCTCTTTTTGCCCAATTATATCATCTAATTTTTTTGGTCTATACTTCTCTGTCCATGGAGTAATATCTATTTTTTCTGTCTTTTCCATGTTTTAGTTTTTTGAAGTTTTAATTTTTATATTTATCTCTTTTTATTTCTTAAATTTTAAAAAACATTTTTAATTTTTTTCTAGAAGTATTTAGCAAAAGAATAATCTTTATTCTCACTTTTTTGATACAAAATAATTTTAATCTATTGCTCTATATTATTTTTATACAACTTAGACAATTCTAAAAAACACTTAGAAGTTGATTTTATGTTTGATCTCAAAAAAATAGAAGAGGAAATCTTAGACTATTGGAAAATAAATGAAATTTACCAAAAAACAAAGCAAAAAAATGCAGCTGGAAAAAAATTCTTCTTTTGTGATGGTCCTCCATATGCAACTGGACAGATTCATCCAGGTACTGCTTGGAACAAGTGTCTTAAGGATAGTATATTGCGCTTTTTTAGAGCAAATGGTTATATTGTGTTTGATAAACCTGGTTATGACACACACGGCCTTCCGATAGAAGTAAAAGTTGAGCAATTATTGGGAATAAAAGACAAAAGGGAAATAGAAAAATATGGATTAGAAAAATTTATCAAAGAATGTAAAAAGTTTGCATCTGAAAATATACAAACCATTTCCTCACAATTTTATAGATGCGGGGTTTGGATGGATTGGGATAATCCTTACATTACATACGAAAATTATTATATAAGTTCAATATGGGAAACAATAAAAGCAGCAGATGAAAAAGGTTTATTAAAAGAAGGCGAGTATGTAGTTCCATACTCCCCAGATTCCCAAACTTCACTTGCAAATTACGAGCTTGAATATCATGATAGGGAAGATCCATCTATTTTTGTAAGATTCAAACTAAAAGATAAAGAGAACGAGTATTTTTTGATTTGGACTACCACTCCATGGACATTGGTAGCCAATAAGGCAATAATGGTCCATCCACTTTACAACTATATTAAAGTCAAAATTGATAATGAATTTTATTATATTGCAAAAGATTTGGAAAAAAAATTAAATGAAATTTTTCCTAACAAACAGTATACCATTGTCTCTACATTAAGTGGAAAAAAATTAGAAGGAACATTTTACCTTCATCCTCTTCAGGATAATATCAAATATCAATTTGATAGAAAAGTAATTCTTTCTGATCAATATGTAACTTTGGAAGAAGGAACAGGTCTTGTACACACTGCACCAGGGCATGGGCCTGAGGATTTTAGAGCATGCAAGGCTTATGGCATAGAGCCATTTTGCCCAGTGGACCAAACAGGAAGATATACTTCAGAGGCAGGAAAATATAAAGGAATGAAAGTTTTGGAAGCAAATGAAGTTATCATAGAAGATTTAAAAAAAGCCAATGCACTTGTCTATCAAACAAAAATTGTCCATCGTTATCCGCATGATTGGAGGAAAAAAACTCCCCTTATTTATATTACTACTCATCAATGGTTTATTTCAATTTCTGATTTAAAAGAAAAGATGTTAGAAGAAATTGATAGAAATATAAATTTTCATCCAGATTTTGCAAAAACAAGGTTTAGGGACTTTGTAAAATCTGCTCCAGATTGGTGTATATCTCGCCAAAGATACTGGGGAGCTCCTCTTCCAATATGGATTTGTGAAAAATGTTCAAAAAGAAAAGTGATCGGTTCAATTAAGGAACTTCCTGACAAAACCATTGAACTTCATCGTCCTTATATTGATAAAATAAAATTCAGTTGCCCAGAATGTGGGGGGGTAATGCATAGAGTAAAGGATATCCTGGATGTTTGGTTTGATTCTGGAAATGCTGTTTGGGCCCAGTTTACTGAAAAAGAAAAAGAAAAACTAAACTTTAGCGAATACATATGCGATTTTATAATTGAAGGAAAAGATCAAACAAGGGGATGGTTTTACTCGCTTCTTGGTTCTTCTATGATTTTGTATGACAAAACCTGCTACAAAAATTTAACTATGCATGGTTTTTTTGTAGATGAAAAAGGAGAAAAAATGTCAAAATCTATTGGTAATTTTGTTCCATTGGAAGAAATGTTAAATAAATACGGAGCAGATTCCTTTAGATTATGGGGCTTGAGTTCCACCACTTGGGATGATTTAAAATTTAGCTGGACAGCTTTAGAAGAATCAAAACGAGTTCTCTCTATTATATACAATATGGGTATTTGGCTAAATAGATTTTATCATCCGCCTTCTCCATCTGAGGAAATAAAGGAGGAAATTGAGGACATTTGGCTTAAATCAAAGATGCAAAATGTCATAGAAAAAGTTACTCTTTCTTTTGAGAATTTCGAGCCATTTGAAGGTTTAGAAGCATTAAAAACATTTTTAGTAGAAGATATTTCTAGATTTTATCTAAAAAAAATAAAACCAAGAGTTGTAAATAAACAAAATGATGCTGCAGCACTTCAAACATTTTACAACTGCTTTTTTACTGCACTAAAGCTTCTAAACCCATATTGTCCGTTCATTTCAGAATATCTTTATATTAAATGTTTCAAACAATATGAAAAAGCAGAATCAATCAATCTCTTTGATTGGCCAAGCCCAAATCCAGGAGCAAAAAATTTATTGGTTGAAACACAATTAGATTCTGCATTAAAAGTAGTTTCTGCTATCTCAAAGGCAAGAACAGCTGCCAATTTAAAACTTCGCTGGCCAGTACAAAAAGTTTTGATTTGTACAAACTCATTGCAAATACAGAAGGTTTTAGAAAACACTACGGAGTTAATAAAATCTCTTTCTAATACTTTGGAAATAGAGTTCAATTGTCCAAATTCTTCATATCAAGTAAATTTAAATGTAGGGGAAATAGGGGCAAAATACAAATCAGACTCGCCAATGATTATTTCAGAATTAAAAAAATTAAGCCCAGAGCAAATTGTCCAAAAACTCCAACAAAATTCCTTAATTATAAAAGATAAATACCCAATCGACAATAAAATGGTGCAGGTAGTGGAGATGTTATCAGGATATTCTATTGCAGAGTTTGAGGGAGGAAAGGTTTATGTAAGTTGTTTGATGGATGTAGAGCTATTTTCAAAAGCAATGTTAAAGGAGATAATACGAAGAATCCAGCAGATGCGAAAAGAATTAAATTTAGTTAATAGTGATAAAATAAATTGTTTTATTGAAGGAGATGCTGAATTAGTAAAACTCTCTTATGATAATAAGGAGCAAATTCAAAAAATTACAAATTCTATTCTGGTTGATTCTCTTACTTCTGCAGATTTATCCAAGGATTGGTTTATAGAAGACAAAAAGATCAATATCAAAATAAAAAAATAAATAGTGAATAAAAAAATACAAAAAAGATAAGAAATACAAAACAATTATTAACCTATTTTATTAATTTATTCTTATGGTAAAAACAAAACAAAAATTTTTTTTTCCTGGTTTTATAATCGGGTTGTTAGCTTTATTATGGTTAGCAGCAGAATACAAAATATTTCAAACTTCCATCCCTATCGGTCCATTTGGGCTTTTGGCAGTTGCTATCTCCTTTTTTATCTTAACAAAAGAATGAAATTATAGGTGAAGAAAATGAAAGTTGTATATCAAACAAATTTAGAAAACAAAAAAAAGATTACAGAATTATTGGAGTCTGATCCATATGGAGAACAAAAAGAAGGAAAATTTAAAGGCATGAGTTTTTCAAGACTTGGTTATAAAATAAAGGAAGGCGGGCTTATTGATGAAGACAAAAATCTTCTTTATATCATTTTTAGAGGGGGAGAGGAATATTTACCTTTTTTAGAAAATTATCTAAAAGATATTGCAACAAAATGTGATCAAAAAACTACAGAAAGAATAATAAAAAAAATTGAAGAAGAGGAGAATTCTGCAGAGCAAGGGATGGGGGCTATTTTTGATTTATAAGTGAGAAAATGAAATTTCTTAGCCTTAATTGGCAGGATATAGAAATCCTATGTTCCAAACTTTCAGAAAAAATAATAAATAAAAACTTTAATCCTGATCTAATTATCGGTATCTCTAGGGGTGGACTAGTACCAACAAGACTTTTATCTGATCTTTTAAACATAAAAAATGTTGCAACTATTAGGTTGGAGATTTATAAAAAAAAAAACAACAAAAACAAAAAACCAAAACTCCTCCAACCTTTGGCAATAAATATAAAAAACAAAAAAGTTTTAGTAGTGGATGATGTTTCTGATAGTGGAACAAGTCTAAAATTTATTAAAAAATATCTCAAAGAAAAAAAACCACACGAAATAAAATTTGCAACACTCCATCTAAAACCAAATGCAACTTTTATTCCTGATTTTTATGTTACTAAAACTTCATCTTGGATTATTTATCCATGGGAAAAAAAAGAAGTTGCAAGAGAGCTTAAGGCTTAAAAACTACTTAAAAACTTCTTCTAATAAAAATGATAACCTTTTTAAATCTTTGTTTCCATATTTTATTTTAAGTCTCTTTATTTTAGAGACGACACTTCTATCCTCTTAGGGTAGAAATCGTAATTGATGTGTTTTTGTTCTCTGAAAAATGAGGACAAATACATCGCCTTTGAGTTATTTTCGTTTAGTATATTTATTCAATGGTGAAAAAATGTCTAAAAACAACAGGCCAAGAAAAGGTTCTTTGGCTTTTAGGCCAAGAAAAAGAGCAAAAAAACAACTACCGCTTATAAATTTTTGGCCAAAAATTTCAGTTCCAACATTAACTGGGTTTGCTGGCTATAAAGTTGGTATGCGATCAGTTTCTTTTATTGATGACTCCAGTTCGCCAACTGCAAATAGTGAAGTGGTAGTGCCAGTAACTCTTTTGGAAGTACCTCCTTTAGTTATTTATGGAATTAGGGGATTTAAAAATAAACAAATTTTAAAGGATCAATTAACACAAGACGAAAATATTTTAAAAACCCTAAAAATCAAAAAACCAAAAAATTTTCAGGAGCTAAAAGCAGAAGAATTGGATGATGTTTTTGTATTGGCTTATACTCAACCAAAACTCTGCGGCTTTGGAAAAAAAAGAATAGATAAAATGATGATAGGTATTGGGGGAAAAAATGTAGAAGAAAAACTCGCTTATGCCAAATCTATCTTAGGAAAAGAGATTAAGGCAAGTCAAATATTTAAAGAAGGGGAATATTTTGATGCAGTAGCAATAACTAAAGGAAAAGGCTGGCAAGGAGCTGTTAAAAGATTTGGAGTTTCTATTCAAAGAAGAAAAGCAACAGGAAAACGAAGGCATGTTGGAACTTTAGGAACCTTTGGATATGGGGCAGTTTTTTATACCACTCCAATGGCAGGACAAATGGGTTATCATAAAAGATTTGTTTATAATCTAAGGCTTTTGAAAATCTCTGATCAAAAAGAAGCAGGACTCAAAGGAGGTTATCCTCATTATGGGGAAGTAAAAAATGAATGTTTGATAATAAAAGGCTCTCTTCCAGGTCCTCAAAAAAGGCTAATAAGATTACGAAAAGCAGTTAGAAAATTGTCTTCTCAAATTAAAACTCCTCAAAATGTGGTATTATTATAAAAGTTGATTTTATGAAAGAAGTCCCAGTATTTTCAGCCGATGGAAAGAAGAAAGAAAATATTGTTTTAGAGGAATTTTTCTTCACCCAAATAAACCCCTATCTAATAGCAAGAGCAGCTATAGCAGATCAAACAAAACAATATCAACCAAAAGGAAATTATATTTATGCAGGTCTTGAAACATCTGCAAAATACCGAGGAAGAAAAGATGATTTTGGTTCTTTAAAAAACCGAGGACAGGCAAAACTTCCAAGAGAAGTACTTCCAAAGGGAGGTTGGGGAAAGGTAAAGCGAATTCCATCAGCAGTAAAAGGTAGACGGGCACATCCCCCAAAAGTAGAGAAAAAAATTATAGAAAAAATCAACAAAAAAGAATATAAAAAAGCTCTTTGTTCTGCTCTTTCGGCAATTACCCAATTAAATTTTGTTTTAAAACGAGGGCATAAAATAGATCAAAATCTCTCTTTACCCATTATTTTAGAAGAAGAAAAAACACCTCTCAAAACTTCTGATGCTTTCAAATTATTTCAAAAAATAGGTATCGGAGAAGATATAAAAAGAGCAAAAGAAAAAACAAAAAAGAGAACAGGGGTTAGAAAAAGAAAAGGTGGCAAAAAAACACCAAAATCATTTTTATTAGTAGTTTCTGATCTATCTTCTCCTCTTGCCAAGGCTTCAAAAAATCTTCCAGGAGTAGATGTTGTAAATGCACAAAATCTAAAAGTACTGGATTTAGCACCAGGTACTCATTTTGGGAGATTAACAGTATTTAGTAAGCAAGCTTTGGAGGTATTAAAAGAAAGACTAAAGGTTTAAAGTTGTGATAACTATGGCTAAAAAAACTCAAGATTCTAAAAATATTGAAAAACAAAATAAAGAAATAGAAATTTCTCAAACTAAAAAGCCTCAATCCAAAAAAGAGAAAAATCAAAAAAATTCCTCAGAGGTTTCACAATCAAGTAGTTCTTCTCAAGATATAGATAGTGTTTTGCTTTATCCAATCACAACTGAAAAGGTTATCAATTCAATTGAATCACAAAACCAATTGGTTTTTGCAACAAAACTTTCTGCTACAAAAAAACAAATAAAAGAAGAATTTGAAAGGCAGTTCAAGGTGAAAGTAAAAAAAGTAAACACAAAAATAAGCCCAAAGGGAATAAAACACGCCTACATTAAATTAAAAGAAGGAAAGGCAGATGACATTGCCGCCCAATTAAAAATGATTTAAGGTGATAAAAAAATGGGAAAGCTTCTAAAACAGCAAAGAAGAGGAAAGGGCTCGTTAGCTTATAGAGCTCCATCTCATCGATATAAGGCTGCTATTTCATTTAGAAAATTAGATGATATTGAAAAAAATTCTTTTTTGGAAGGGCAGGTAATAGAATTTGTAGATGATCCTGCTTATCAAGCAATTTTAATGAGAATAAAGTTTACAAATAATGAGGAGATTTTTTCCCCAGCACCAGAAGGGATTGCTATTGGTGATAAAATTTATAGTGGTGCTCTTGGAAAAATTGAAAAAGGTTCAATCCTACCACTCTCAAAAATTCCAGATGGTTTGTATATTTATAATATTGAAAGAACTCCAGGAGATGGCGGAAAACTTATAAGAGCTCCTGGAAGTTATGCCATTTTAATTTCAAAGGAAAATCAAAAGGCATATATAAAATTACCATCTAAAAAAACCATAGTGTTAGATGAA
>JBKBMW010000018.1:0-15346 GCA_046295675.1 Candidatus Anstonellaceae archaeon
ATGCGAGAACCAGAAGCTATTGAAAAAGAGGATTTTGCTTCTGGAAGTGCGAGTGCGATTGCAGGAGGAGTATGCTCTTATTTAGATATGCCTTGTTATCTTTCCCCACCAACAACTACTGTTGGGGCATTGTCAGAAAAAGAAAGGCTTGCTTCTGCAAAATCCTTTTGTGATTTTGGCTTTCATTTTGGTGCAACTGAAAAAAATTTAGAACTCATAAAAAAACTTCAGCCACCTTCCCTTAAAGCATTTTTAGCAGAAACCAATTCGCCTCTTACTTTATCTGAATTTGAACTTGAAAAACATTTTGCTTTTTATTTTAAATATTTTCCAATCTTAGTTCATTGCGAGGATCAGAAAATAATTAAAAAAAACAAAAAAATTTATAGGGAGCATCATAAAATACGTTCTATAGAAGCAGCATTAAGTGCAGTTAAAAAAGTAAACAGGCTTGCAAGAAAATACAAACGAAGAGTTCATTTTTGTCATCTAAGTAGTGCTATAGAAGTAAAGACTGCTAAATCTGGGAATAAGAAGTTTCCAAAAGATGCAGATATATTGTATCCTAACTATATGAGTTGCGAGGTTGCAACCCATCATCTTTTTTTGTCTATTAAGGATATAAAAAGATTTGGTAATTTTGCAAATGTAAACCCGCCTTTAAGAAGTGAAAAGGAGGTTGCCAAGCTTTGGAAAAAATTAAAAATAGTGGATTGTGTTGTAAGTGACCATGCCCCACATACTTTAGAAGAAAAAGAAAAAGGAGCTTTTGGATTTGCAGGTGTACAAACCTTAGTACCGCTTATGATGGATGCAGTATTAAACAAAAAACTTTCTCTAAAGGATGCAGTAAGATTGTTTTCATCTGGACCTGCAAGAGTTTTTAATATTTACAATAAAGGTGAGATAGCCAAAAATTATTTTGCAGATTTTATTATTTTTGATCCAAAAGCAAAATGGTTAATAAAGGAAGAGGATCTTTATTCCAAAGCAGACTGGTCTCCATATTTAGGAAAAGAATTAAAAGGAAGAGTAATAGGTACAATGGTTAGGGGACAGATGGCTTATTGGGAAGGAAAAATTTTGGTAAAAGAAGGATATGGTAAACCGCTTATAAGAACAAAAAAAATTGGCCAGCTTCCACTATTTTTAAAAAAACATTCCAAGGAGATTTGATTATAAGAAAATCCTCTTCTCCTGTTTGTTTAGACCAAGCAAAAAAAATAATTAAGCCTCTAAAAGGTTTGGTTTTTTCAAATCGAATTTTCTCTTTTTAATTTAATAACGATTAATTTAATGTTAGAGATACTTTTCCGTTCGTAAATGCCTGCACAATTAAGGTATATTTTCCTTCCTTTAGTTCCATTTCTGGAGATGGGATTGACTGAGCAGAAGAGGGAGCAAAACCAATATCAAAATCTGAAGAATGTAAAAAAGTTATTTTTCTTCCATCTAAGGAATTATATACCAAAGAAAGCTCTTTGTTATTTAAACCTATCTTTACTTTCGATGGAAAATAAAGATTAACTGCTAATTTAGATATTGGCCCGATAGAACCAACTGCATCTATAGATGCTTTAAGTTTTGAAAATTCTTCATATATTTTTGCATCCTGTGCCTTGGCTTGTTGTGAAGCCATTGTGAATTGCACAATGAGAAGTATTGGAACTAAAACAAAAAGAAAAAAAGCTACAATTAAAATAAACTCAACTGAAACCTGACCTTGGTTTTTATTCATTTTTTTCACCAAGTTTTTTAGCTAAAATTTTTTGCTTTTCTTTTTGTTTTATTAAAAGCTGTTTGAATTCCTCCAAAAGATTTTTAAGAGCTTCCTGAATATTAAAACCAACTGAATGAACAACTATCTCTTGTTCTCCTATTATTTTTCCTTGTATTTCTTTTTGTTTGCCTTCCTCTTTAAATCTTAATTCTATTGCTTGAATATGAAAAATTTTGTTAAACTTTTGGGCAAAGTTTTGAACATTTTGATAGATTAGATCTTTGTACTCTTTTTCATTTAAGTGAGAGAGAATTATCTCAACTGGCTGAGATTGTTTTGCAAAATTTTTTATCATATCCTTTATAGTGATGATTCCTATTGGATTATTGGCTTTATTTACTACTATAAGGTTTGTGCTTTTGTAGTTTATCATCTCTTTTGCAGCTTCTTCAAGACTTTTTTCTTCACCTATAGTAAAAATTTCTTTTTTCATAAAATCTTTGACTTGTAAATTTCGTATATCTGATTTTTGAGTATTTAAAAATGGTTTTCTTTGTTTGTCCATTATGCTTGTATGTGCTATATCAAAAATAGAAATCACCCCAACTAATTTAGAATTTTTAATTACTGCTAATCTGCGTAATTTTTTTTGTTTCATGAGAGAGTTTGCAAAAGAAATTTTTGCATTTTCCTCTACTGCCAAAACTGGGCTGACCATAACCTCTTGCACTTTTTTGTTTTTTAACAAACCTTCTTCTAAAAGAAGTTTTAAAAGAGCCCAGCGATCTAATGCCCCCACTATTTTATTTTTATTCTCTACTAAAAGAATTTTGTTTTTTCCAGAAAAAAATTTTTTGCAAATTTCAAAAATTGAAGAATTCTCGGTTATAGTTGTAACTTTTTTTGCTAAAGTTTTGGTTTTTGTATTCTGGGGAATTTTTTTATTTGATAGGTCTTTTTCTTCAACTATTCCAAGAAGTTTTTTTCCTTCGTATACCAATACTGGCAAACCTTTTTTCTTGATCTTTGATAAGGTTTTGGTAATTGGTTCCTCCCCATCTATTTTTTCCAGTGCTATTAGATCCATTTCTACCATCCATTTTTACATTTCTTCTAAATCAACAAAACCAAAAATATTAAAAATTCTTTGCATTATTTTGCAATAATGCTTAACTATTGCTAATCTATATTTCCTTGTCTTTGGAAAATCCGCACTATTTACAGGACATTTTTCATAAAATTTATTGAATTTTTCTGCAAGTCTTAATGCATAATCGCATATTCCATGAACTTGATAATTAAAAGCACATTTTTCAATCTCTTCTTCAAAATAAGCCATTTCAAGCAAAATAGCTTCTTCAGAATCATTTGGGATATAATTTTTATCTATCTTTGATTTGATATTAGCTTTTGCTACTATATTTTTTGCCCGAATATAAGAATATTGAACATAAGGACCAGAATCTCCTTCTAAAGATAAAGCTTTTTGAAAATCAAAAATGATTTTTTGTAATGGTGCAGTTTTTAAAAACCAAAATTTTAATGCATTTTTGGCAGTCGCATTAGCTATCTGTTTTTTCTTTCCCTCCTCGTATTCTTTCTTTATTGAATTAAATGCAGTATTAATAACTTCGTCTAAAAGTTCATCTGCGCTATAACCGATTTCTCCTTCTTTTCCAATCCATGTACCTTCCCTTCCAGAAAATCTCCCTTCTGGCAAGACTACATGTTCATATGCTAAATGAATATAGTTTCGTTCTTTTTCTCCATAGCCAAGCTTTTTTAGAGCATATGCAATAGTGTTTTGTAAATAAGCTTGTTCTGAGCCGATTACATTTATTACAATATCTGCAGCCCCAAAATTCTTTTTTTCTCCTTCAACAGAAGTCATAAAAACTTTTTTATTATTTGGCTGGGTTTGAAATTCTTTGTATAAAAACTTGTCATCTATAGCTCCAAGTTTCCATAAATGGAAGGCGATGTCCTTTGCAATATAAGTTGCAGTACCATCACTTCTTATTATCACCTTGTCAGGTTGTTGCATATTTTCAAATTCTTTTTCTTTGGATAGTTTGATCACCCAACAACCAGCATTTTTTCCTTCTGACTCATAAACCAAAATCCCTGATTCCTTGATTTTTTTTAAGCCCTCTTTATAAATACATCTAATTATATCTGATTCAAATACAATTAAATCATGATAAATGTTAAGAGTATATGCAGTTTTATACTGCTCTTCTAAGACTTTATAAACAAAATTTTTTACTTCTGTGGAAATCGGTTCTTTTCCATTCTCCATTTGTTGCAAAATTTGTCGTACTTCTTTTTCTACTTCTGGTTGAGAAAATTTTTTAGCAACTTCAACATATTGCCTTCCAACAATATGGTCAAATTTATTTTTGTATGCCTTTATTTCTTGGGTTAAATTTTTATATCCCCAATAGGATTGAGCAACCTGCAAACCTAAATCATCAATATAATCCAATCTTAAAACTTGATAACCGATAAGTTCCAATAAATTTGCCAGACAATCTCCAAGCAAAGCATTTCTTAGATGCCCTACATGCCAAGGCTTATTTGGATTTACAGAGGGATATTCAATAAGAATTTTTTTTCTTTTTTTTCTAAAAGCAAGCTTTGAATTTAATTCCTTATAAAAAAAGACAGAAGTAAAATAGAAATTGATGTATGGACCATTCACTTGAACTTTTAGTTCTTGTGGAATTTTTCTTTCTAGTTTTTTGTAAAGGTCTGATGCAACTTCTGAAGGGTTTTTATTATCTTTTTTTGCAATTAAAAAAGCAATTGTAGAGCAGAGATGAGCTTGACCTCCCTTTGGCCTAATAATTGTTTCCAAACATTTTTGTTTGTTTATCCCTGTAAATTTATACAATAAGTTTGCAATCTTTTTTTTAACTGCCTTCATCATTATAAAATGTATATTTGATAATTTTATATATCTTTATCCAGTCTTGCCTTATTATTTCGTTTTGGTATTTTTCATAGATTTGCTGAATTAGTTCTTTTAGATTTGCTAATGAGCTTACTCTAACATCATACACTAGATCATACATTCCAAAAGTTATTGTTGAACGATAAATAGAATCATGTTTCTCTAAGAAGTTAATGATTTCTTGTCTCTTTTTTGTTGAAATGTGTTTTAGCCTCACAAGAACCCTGTAATAAAGATATCCGAAAAGCTCTGGATTAATTTTTATAGTATAACCTTTTATTACCTTCTTTTTTTCAAGATTTTTAATGGTACTGTGGACAAAAGAAGGGGAAAGAGAAGTTTTTTTGGCTAGTTCTACTATTGAAAGATTAGCATTATTTGCAAGAATTGAGAGTATTTTTTGTTCTTTGGGATTTAATTTGATAATTTCAGAAGGCTCTTGTACAATTATTGTTTTTTGTTGTGCTACTTGCCAATTTTTTTCTTTAAACATTTTTCGCTCAAATGTTTCTGCATGGAGATAAATAAGGATGAGTTCTTCTATTAAAACAGGAGATAGTATTTCCCTTATTTTCCAGACACTTGTAGCTGCATTTAATAAATTTTTTTCTAAAATAGCTACATGAAAATTATAAATACCATCTATTTCTATGATATCGGCAACATTGCTGATTTTACTAATTTCTTTTATTATCTCTTCTCGCTTTTTTTTGCTGATATCATTAACCCTATAATAAATAGAGTAGGTATTATATCCCAATTTTCTGTAATCCACCAAAGTGAGAAAATATAATATTATATTATTTTTTAATAGGTTGTTATAGTGATATACTATTCTTGCAGGAGAGGTTTTAAGCAATTTTGCAAGTTTGCTAAATTTTATTCTGGAATTGAAAGATAAATAATAAAGAATGGCTTTATCAATTTTGTCTAATTTAAAATTAGCTATTTCATCTGATACAACACCATTTTTATTATACATATTTTTCCTCTTGACATATTACTTCTTTAGAATTTTAATATTTTTTGGTATTATGGGACCTAAAAGTAATTTTTTTTATTTTTTTACATAAATTTTTTGATTTTTTTTAAATTTTTGCCTAATTTTTTTAATTTTTTAAAAAAAAACTAAAGAATAGTTTAAAATTAAAAATAATGGTAAGAAATATGGAACAAAAAGAATTATGAGTAGTTAGATGAGATTGAGGAGGTGGGAAAAATGTTATGGATAGAAAAGAAATTAAAAGCCTCCAAATCTGCAAGTCTACGAACTCTTGGCCAGATAATTTTTGGTACAAGAGGTGAGGATTGGGAAGAAAAAATATTTAGGAGCTAAGGTGAAATAAATGCAAATACAAAAAATAAAACAGAAGTTGCTTGAAGAAAAAATTAATTCTATTCTTTCAAAAGCATCTAAAATAAATTTAAAGGATTTGGAGTATTAATTTTTTCTTTGTTTGCACTTTTTTATTAAAATAAATTAGTTTAAATTAAAAATAATTAACTTATTTTTTGGATATGCACCTTTTGCAAATAATACAACTGGCCTGTTTCTATAACCTCCATTTTTATCCCATTTAATATGATCTTATCTCCTTTTTGTGGTAGCCTTTTGAGATAAAAATGAAAAAGATTACTAACAAAGCCCAGTTTTTCTGCTTCTGGAATAGAAACAGAAAATTCCTTTTCAATATGGTGCAGACTTGTTTCTCCATTTACCACCAATAAAGAGGGCCTCCCTTCTTTTAACTCTTTTTTAGGCATTTTAGGTTCACTCTCGCCTATTTCGCCTACTATCTCTTCTACTAAATCTTCAATTGTGATTAAACCTTCTATTTTTGATTCTGGATTAATGACCACAGCGATATCTTTCTTTGAGTCTTGCAGTTCTTTGAAAACATCATATGCAATACTTTCAGTAGAAACAAAAACAGGTGGTTGAAGTATATCCTTTAGAATAAGAGAATGGTTTTTCCCTATCATATCTTTTAGATTTACAGTCCCTACGATAGAATTGGTTTGGTCCACAACTGGATAGAAAGTTTTTTTATATTTTGCAACTAACTCCAAGGCTTGTCCTATAGTTAAATTTTGATTTAGAGTTTTTACTTGCTTAGCAGGTATCATTATCTCTTTTATGTAAGTATCATTGAAATCCAAAATCCTTTCAAAAAATTTTTTTTCGTCTTTAGATATAGTCTTATTTTCAACACCTATTTCTAATATAGTACGAAGTTCTGATTCTGAAAAATAGGTTTGTTGCTTTCTTTTAAGTTTTTCTTTTAGAAGTAAAAATGTAAACTTCTCAAAAATAAAGGTTAAAGGGCGAAAAATTTCTTGTAGTATTTTTAGTGGGATGGAAACAAATAAGGAAAAATTCTGAGAATGTACCACTGCTAGATTTTTTGGTAAAATCTCTCCAAATAAAACTATAAAAATGAAAGATAATGCCCCTATTGGAAGTATTGCATTTTCACCAAAATATTTAACAGCTAGATATGTAACGATTATACTAAAGGCTATATTTACAATGTTATTGCCAATTAAAATTACAAAAAGGGTTTTTTCAATATTGCTTTTTAAATCAGCTAAAGCCTTTACTCGCCTGGAGGTTGGGTTTGTTTTTAAAAGATGCTTTAATTTTAAGTGACTAAAGCTCAAAAGTGAGCTTTCTGAGGCTGAAAAAAAAGCTGATAGAGACAATAATAAAAACAATAAAAAAATAAGTAAAAAAAACTCTGAGAGCATATCATTTTATTATAAGTTTCAGTTATTAAATTTATGCTAATGTTTAGATTAGTATTGGGGCTGTGGGCTAATCTGGTATGCTGCAGCGTTCGGGACGCTGTGTTCTGAGTTCAAATCTCAGCAGCCCCATTATTTTGCTTCTTTAAAATAAGAGAAGCAATCTCTTTTAGTTTTTCTATTCTTTGCTGTCTAAAGCCAATTTTTTCTAATGTTTTGGACTGACAAGCAACTAAATCTTTTAGAAGTATTAAGCCGTTGTTATGTAAAAGTAAAAATTCTTTTTGTTTTAATCCTTTTATCATCGTTATTGGGTAAAGATTGTGCTCTTCAATTCTTATCTGCAGGCTTTCATTTTTTGGAAAAGACCAACCAAGTAGTTTTAAGCCAACACAATCTGCATATTGAATTACATCTCCACTAAACTTTGTATTTGTAACTAACCAGCAAGCATCTATATCTTTGTCCACTTCTTTTATATCTAAAAATCTTGCCCAGGTGTAAAGAGCAGCTTGAATAGAACATTTTAAATGAGGAGAATTATGAAATTTACATTCAATTATATTTGATTTTATTTTGTCGCCTTCTTGCCTTTTTGCAATTACATCAATTTCATGAGATATGCATTTCCCTTTTATAATTTGTCTGAGCTGGGTAGAATAATTTCTTCCTTTTAAAAGGGCAGCAATAAATGTTTCAAAAGGATAACCATTTGGGCCCATTCTGATCAAAGCATTTTTTAACCCAAATCTTGCAGCAACTGCTGGCTCTAATTCATGAAGATAATCAAATGCAAGTTTGTAAATTTCTTTTGTTTCTATATTTGCTTGTATATCTCTTGATAATGCATCTACTACTTCTTCTATTAAAGGATAAGATGCCCCTGCCCTTCTTAATGCAGTTCTTATTTTGTTAAAATCAAGCGGCTCTAATGTTCCATCAGATTTCTTTACTAATATTTGCATACTTTTTTTTATTAGAGAAGAATTTAAAATTTTTGTTTAAAGAAATTTTTTTATAAAAAGTAAAATACTTACAAAAATAGGAACATGAATTAGATAAAGCAATAAAGTATTTTGTCCCATTAGAATAAAATATTTGGAAATTAAAGAGGTAATGTTGTTATTTTCTTTTGCTAAAATTGTTGTTTTTTGTGATGTTTGTTCTATCAAATCTTTTTTAAGATATAGCCTTTTTGCGCTATACATTCCTAAGAATACTAAGCCTACCCATGGAAAGAATGCAAAGTAATCCAAGCTATAAATAGGCAAATGAAAACCTAAAATAAAAAGAAAAAAGTTATTAGTAGGAATTGGATTTATTAAAAATCCAAAAAGAATAGAATAAAATCCTGCAACCAGATTAAAATAATAAAATCTTGCAAAAAAACTGCAAACAAAAACAGCTAAAGCAATAAAATGAATGATTCCCCAGCGTATCCAGCCTTCTGGATAAAAAATATAACTAATTATGGAGATAAAAAAAGCAACTGCAAATAGCTTTAAACTTCTAAAAAGATATTTTTTTGTTAAAGAGAAAAAAGAATTTGTTTTTGATGCATTGACATAGCTTAATGTTAAAGACATTCCGACCACAAAAACCATAATGCTTGCTGCCAATCTTCCAATTATTAATAAAAACCCGGTGTTTGGGTTAATATTAGAAAATCCAAAAAAATATAATGCATAGAAAAAATGGTATAAAATCACTAAAAAAATTCCAACTCCTCTTAAAATATCTACTTGCTCTATTCTCACCTTAGATCACTTTGAGTTTAAAATTTTAATTAGATGGCTATGGATTTTTTTATTTGATGCAACAAAAGTATTACTATCAAGAGTATAAGAAGAACCATCAATTTTACTAATCTTTCCTCCTGCTTCTTGCACAAGCAAAGCCCCTGCTGCAATATCATAAGGTTTTATTTTAAATAATACTGCTGCATCTGCATATCCTTGAGCAACATAACCAATTTCAAAAACTGCTGCTCCTAGATGGCGAACATGAAAAACTTTTTTGTGAAGTTCTTCTAATTTTTTAAAAGTGTTTGACAAATTTTCTCCTTGTGCATAACAAGCCAAAATCATTGAATTTTCTAATTCTCTTTCTGAAACTTTTAATTTTCTTATTTTTTTAATTTTATTTTTTGAAAAATAATACTGCCAAGCACCTTTTCCTTTTTTTGCAAATAAGATTGTTTTAAGCTTTGGATAGGAAATAGCTCCATATTCCAAAACAGAATTTTTTGAATATGCTATACTTATCCCCCATAGGTCCAATCCATAGGCATAATTATTAGTTCCATCCAATGGATCAATTATCCAACAATCTCCAGCTTTTAAATCATCCTCGTTTTTTCCAATAATTTCTTCTGAATAAATTTTATGATTTGGAAAATTTTTTTGAATATAATCAATAATTATTTTTTGTGATGAAAAATCTGCAGTTGTAACCAAATCCCTTAGGCTTTTCTTATAAACACCTTTTTTATCTTGCATTTTAAGAAGCTTCAAACTGCTTTTGATAAGCATTTTAATTATTAATTTTTGAATCTTGTCCATAAATTTATTTGATACAACATACTTTTAAATATGAAGATATAAATTTTATTATAATGGGCTCGTAGCTCAGCTTGGATAGAGCGACAGCCTTCTAATTACTCTTAAAGAAGAAAGCTGAAGGTCGGGGGTTCAAATCCCCCCGAGCCCGATTCAATAAAAAATGAATATAGTAGAAAGAATTTGTTTATTTTAAAATTTTTAGATCCAAAATTTTCTGTTTATAATCATTCAAACTAAAAAATTTATTTTCTTTTTTATAATAGATATCTTCATCTGTAATTAAAATAATTATGTCATCACAACTTTCGGTATTTTCATCTACATAAAAACAAGCCTTGATGTTTTGCTCATTGATTTTGGATATTTTTCCCATATAAGCACCATTTTGTGGTTCAAAGAGATCAGAGTTTTCCAGTAAGTGAATCTCTTTAGAATTATTTATTTTATTTTTTGAGATTGCTATTATACAATGGCCTTCATTTTCCTTTTCCAAATAGCACACACCATAAAAATAGCTTTCGTTTAATTTTAGACTTGGATAAGCAATTGCGTTTGAATAATACCAATAGCTATCCCCTGGTTCTCTATACAATGGATAAAATATGTAGATTCGTCCTGGATGATATGTAAAAAGTTCAAGAGTAGAATTAAACTTTTCTTTTTTTAGTGTGTTCAACAAAGCTTTGAAAAAAAGAGTGTAATCCTCACAATCCCCGCCATTTCTGTCAATAGTTTCTACAATAGATTGTAGATGGTCTTCTTTTCCTGCAGAGATATCAGTTTTGTATTTTATTGAAATTGCTGTGTTTTCCATTAGGTAGGAAATACAAGCTAAATTTAGTGTATTTTTATAAAAGCAATCTTTTTTTATTCGATATAATAAAATATCAGAATTCCAACTATAGTTTTGTGGGATATAAGAATTTTTACTAAACCATTCCATTGAGTTGTTTATTTTTTCTAAAAGATTGAGATATTCTTGCTTTATATTGTGAAATTCTTCTTCTTGACTTTTAAATTTTTTTTCAAAAGCCTCTATTTTTTGATTAGCAGATTCCAAATTTTTTGTAAGCTGAAGGTTTTCTTGCTCTTTCTGTTTTATTGAAGATTTTTGCTGCTCTATTAAAAGCTGTTGAAAATTGTTTTGCTCCTCTAATTGCTGAATTTTTTCTTTGAGATTTTTTATAAAATCATCTGTGGTTTTTTGATATTCTCTTAATTCTTTGTCTAACTTCTTTATTGTTTGGTCTTTTTGAAAATTTTCAAAAACTAACCACCCAAATGACAAAATAAAAAAGAGTGCAAGGAGATATAAAGCCTTGGGAGTTTGTTTGCTTTCCATACAAAAAGTATTTAAATAAAAAAATATAATAATAGAGGTAAACACCAATAGTGTTTTTTGAGAAGAAGGTGTGTGAATTGCTAAAAGTGCAAAGTAAAATAAATAAATTTGTTTTAACTTCTGCAAGTGCACTATTTTTATTTAGTAGTTTTTTACTCCCATCTGAAAAAAATTTTCTACAGTCACAAAACAAAAAAGATTATAAAAAAATTGACACTGTTATTTCTTTAGATAAAGATTGTGTGATGAGACTAAAAGGTAAACAGAATGAGGAGGATTTAGAAGTAGATAGTATTATAGTAACCAAAAATTTTAGATATGATAGAAAAAAAGAAAATTATTTTTCTTTTTTAACAGATAAATACAAGGTTTTTATTAATAAAAGAAAAAAAGAAGTTGTTTTAACTTCTTTGAGCTTTCCAGATGAAAAAATAGTTATTGGTTTGAAATCTATACCAGGTAGTGGCTCTATAGAAGTAAATGGGTTAAAAATTACTGCAAAAGTTAAAGATAAAAATAATATAGAACTTAAGTTAATTTATTTTAAAAAAGAATAAAAAAGTAAGAAAACAATAGGTGAAAGATTGCAAATTCAAAAGGAAATCCAAGAAAAACAAGAAAAGTTAAGTATAGCAGCTTTAATAAATAAATTCAAGGAATATGCTAAAGAGTTTAAAAAACTCTTAAACGAACTATCAAAACCTTCTTATACTTATACTTATGATTTTAAAAATAAAAAATTTCCTTTGCCAGAAAATACGATAGAAACTCAAATAAATTCAAAAATAGAACAGATTTATAATTTAGCAAAAACGCATGGAATAACAATAGCAAGTATTTCAATCAAAGAAAAAGAGATAACAATAAAAGGAAAAATAGAACCTGGTTTTGTTGCTAAAGTTGCATTTTATTT
Organism: Candidatus Anstonellaceae archaeon; assembly: GCA_046295675.1. GTDB lineage: Archaea > Micrarchaeota > Micrarchaeia > Anstonellales > Anstonellaceae > JAOAJF01. Next base: position 12,235 of record JBKBMW010000018.1, read on the forward strand.
TCTATCTCATTCAGATGAAAAAAAAGAGCTAGAGCAATTTTTGAGGAATTTAGGCTATGTGTTAGATAGTTCTTATAATCCGCTTTCTGGGAAATTCGAAGCCTTTTTAAAGAGAGATAAATTAGACCTCGTTCCTAAAAAAAGAGAGGAATAAAAATCTAATGAATAAAAATAAAAGAGTTTATTCTATTTTTTCAAATTTGTATGCATAATGAATAAGCCCTTCTGGGTCATCTCTTTTAATTATTCTAAAAACCATTTCCACTTTGTCTCCAATATTTACAGAATTAGTATTAACAATTTGAGCTGTGAGCATTGGTCCCTCATCTAATTTTACTATTGCTAAAATATAGGGTACTTCTAAATCAAAACCAGCTGGTGGAGAATAGACTGTGGTAAAAGAGTAAATAGTTCCAATAGGCTTAAAGGAGTATTGTTCCATTTTACCTCTTCTTCTACAATTTGGACAAAATTTTCTTAATGGAAAAAATCTTGTTTGACAGGTTTTACAAATCGAACCAATTAAACAATATCTTTCTGGAATTCTTCTCCAAGTTATTGCAATATTTGAACCCATTTTCTCACCTATTCTAAAAGAGGATTTTTAAGAATATGAATTACACAGGTTGCTCCAGAGCCACCTACATTGTGGGTAAGCCCTATTTTTGCACCCTTTACCTGCCTGGAATTTGCTTCTCCTCTAAGTTGCCAAGTTATTTCCACTGCCTGTTTTATACCTGTTGCTCCTACTGGATGGCCACATGCCTTTAATCCTCCAGAGGTATTTATTGGAATTTGACCATCAAAAGAGGTTAAATTTTCTTCTGCTGCTTTTGCCCCCTCTCCTTTTTTAAAAAAACCTATATCTTCAATTGCGAGTATTTCTGCGATAGTAAAACAATCATGGACTTCTGCTACATTTATGTCCTCTGGTTTTAAACCTGCCAATTCGAATGCTTTTTTTGCTGCTACTTTTGTCGCTTGTATTTCGGTTAGGCTTTGTCTATCATGCAAAGCCAAGGTATCTGAGGCTTGTGCAGAAGCAATTATTTCTATAGGCTGTTGGACTATTCTTTTTGCTTTTTCCATAGACATCAAAATAACTGCAGCAGCACCATCAGTCACAGGCGAACAATCAAAAACTTTTAGTGGGCTTGAAACCACTTTTGAAGATAACACAGTATTGATATCAATTTCTTTTTGAAATTGAGCATATTTGTTTTTTGCCCCATGCCTATGGTTTTTTACTGCAACTGCTGCCAACTGCTCTTCGCTTGCCTTATATTCATACATATATCTTCTTGCCATTAAAGCATAGATGGAAGGAAAGGTAGCACCAAAAAATAATTCCCATTCTTCGTCTCCTGCTCCACCCAATGTGCTAATAACATCTGGTCCAGGTACATCAGTCATTTTTTCTACCCCTCCGACCACCACACAATCATGAAGCCCGGAAGCAACTGCCAAATATCCCTGTCTTAGTGCAACTCCTCCAGAAGCACAGGCTGCTTCTACTCTCACTGATGGAACAGGGTTTAATCCCATCCAATCAGCTAAAAGAGCTGCTGAATGTTCCTGACCAATTAATGGACCAGGAGCCATGGTTCCACAATATATTCCATCAATTTCTTTTCCAGAAAGCCCTGCATCTTCAAGTGCTTTTATACCTGCTTCTAATATTAGTTCTCTAAAACCACGATTCCAATCTTCTCCAAATTTTGTCATTCCAACTCCAACAATTGCAACCTGCCTCATAGATTCATCCTCTTTAATGTTAAGACAAATTAAAAATAAAACTATAGGGATTTAAGCTTTCTACGATGTTTTACATAAAGCCCATAATCCAAAAGAATCTGTCTTTTTTCATAAAACTCAAAATTTTTTCTTACCCTTTTTCTTGCTTGTAGTATTTGATCGGTTATGATAATAGAAAAACTATCTGAACCAGCACCTGAGCCAAATGAAGTTAGAAGTATTTTCTGCCCTGGTTTTGCCTGATCCAATACTGCGCATAACCCAAGAAGGGAAGAAGCAGAATAGGTGTTTCCAATTAATGGAGTAACTAATCCTGGAAGAACTTTTTTTTGATCTATCCCGAGTTTTTTTGCTGCTTCAAGTGGAAATTTGCCATTTGGTTGATGGAATACAAAAAAATCAAAATCATCTGCTTTATAGCCAAGCTTTTCAAAAAGCCCTTGTGTAGCTGAAAGAACATGCTTAAAATATGCTGGCTCTCCAGTAAATCTTCCCCCATGGGAAGGAAATTCTGCATGCTGCCTTCTCCAAAAATCTGGAGTATCAGTAGTATAAGAGTATGTGGCTTCTATTTCTGCAAGAATGTTTTTTTTGCCAATTAAAAAAGCTGCAGCACCTGCCCCTGCACTATATTCTAAAGCATCTCCAGGTCTACCTTGTGAGGTATCTGAGCCAATTGCTAAACAATACTGCATCATATTAGAAAGAACTAAACCCATTCCCATTTGAATAGCTGCTGAACCTGCTTTACAAGCAAATTCTAAATCTGCTGCAGTTAATTCTGGAACTGCCCCAATTGCTTGGGCAACTATGGTAGCAGTTGGTTTTACTGCATAGGGATGAGATTCTGATCCTACATAAATTGCACCTATTTTTTGTGGATCTATTTGTGCCATAGAAAGAGCATTTTTTGAAGCTTCCACTGCCATGGTAGCACTATCTTCGTCAATATCTGGTACTGCTTTTTTTTGGATGTTGAGAGTAGACTTTATTCTTTCTCCATCTTCTCCCCAGATTCTTCCGATTTGCTCTGGAGTTATCCTAAAAATTGGAACATAAGAACCATAACCCACTATGCCTACTTTTTCCAAGATTATCACCTTGATAAATAAATATTAATAAAAGTAAAGATTTATAACTTAAAATATTGAAAGTTAAAACTTATTTAAAACTTCACGAATTTTTTGTAAATCCATTCTGGTAGTTAACACCGGAATTTGCTCTTTTTGGGCTATTTTCAATGCCAAACTATCCACTTCTTCTATCCCGTGAAGAACTACAATTGAAGGTTTCATCTTGCTTACTCTTATAACTACAAGAGGAGATCTCCCAGTGGAGACCTTTGTAAAGACAAAGG
>JBKBMW010000019.1:0-15300 GCA_046295675.1 Candidatus Anstonellaceae archaeon
TATTTCAATGACTATTACAAATCCAGATAGTAGTGCGATAAATTCAGTAAGTGCTGAACCAGGAGCATCTGGTCCGATTTTAGTAGGAGAAAGATATTTTCTAGGCGACTATCGTCCTTCTAGTACAGGTACATTTTCCTTTCCCTTTTCTGTTTCTGAAAAAGCCAGTGGTGGGGTTTACTATGTTAATATAAGATTTACTTGGTTAAATGGAAGTGGAGCATATGTTAAAAATGTACAGATTCCGCTTACTATAAAAAACGATCCGATTTTTTTAATAGAAAGCAAAAAAGAAAAAATTTTTGCTGAAGATGAATTTATTGTTCCATTTATTATAAAAAATATTGGCGGAAAGGCAAGGAATGTTATAATTGAACTTGATTCTAACAATTTTTTTGAAATGGGAAAAAATAAAATTGTGCTGGAAGAGCTTAAACAATATGAGCAAAAAGATATTGAACTAAAATTATCTATGCTGGAAAACTTAACATCAAATGTTTATAATATTCCTCTAAAAATTACCTATGTTGATGAACTTTCAAACCAAAGCAGCATTACAGAAAACTTAAAACTCACAGTAATTAAAAAAAATCCTGAGATTAAGATAGAGCTTGCTTCTGGCCAGCAAATAAAGCCAGGTTTGGTACAAAACTTAGAATTTATAGTAAAAAATTTAGGAGAAAAAACAGCATATTCAGTTAGAGTAGGAATAGAAAGCCAAGATGTTTTTACTATTTTGGAAGGAAATTATCTTGATTTAGGGGACATTGAACCTAATTCTGCTAAAAACCTAACCATAAAAGCCGGAGTAAAGGACTTAAAACCAAATTATTATATTCAAGAATTTAAAATAAAAACAAAGAATGAAAAAGGTGAGGAAAGAATACCTTACAGTTTTCTACTAGGATTAGATATACAATACAACTCAGATCTTGCAATTTTTGCTTCTGCAAAACCAAGCCCCTTATATACTCAACAAGAACATACCTTAACAGTAGTTGTTTCAAATATTGGGATTTCTCCAGTAAAATCAGTAGTAGTTGAAATTCAACCCGATGGATTTGAGCTATTAGATATACAAAACCAACAATATATTGGATCTTTGGCAGAAGATGACTTTTCCTCAGTACAATTTAAAATAAAGACAAAAAATGAAGTTGGAAAGAAAAATCTAAAAATAAAAATAAAGTTTTTGGATAATTATAATAGAGAACATGTCATAACTAAAGAAGTTCCAATAGAGATATATAAGAAAGAGGAAAACAATTCCAATTTGATTTTTGGAGTTGTGATTGCGACTATGCTTGTATTTTTGATTTGGTTTTTCAAATTAAGAAAAAGGAAGGATAAAGATGTTAAGCATAGTTGATATTATAAAAAACACTTACAATTCCTTGAAGTATAGAAAGATTCGCTCCTATCTAACTCTAATAGCGATAGCAATAGGCATTGCTTCATTAGTAGTGATTTTTTCTATAAGTGATGGGCTGATAGAACAAATAAATGATCAACTTCGGGCCTTTGGACCAAGGAATGGAGTTTTAATACCAGGAGATATTACACGCAATAGCCCTATACAGACACAAGCTTTTAGAATGCCAACAGAAGGAAGAATAACTCAAAAGGATTATGAAACAATTAAAACACACCCTGCTATAAAGGATATAACAAAAAGAATAAATTTTGTAGGCTTATTGGAATACAAAAAAAATAATATAAGTACAACTATATCAGGAGTAGAGCCAGAGCATTTTTTTAGAATATCGAATTTATCAGCTCAAAAAGGAAGAGTGATTTTGCAAGGAGAAAGAGGGGTAGCTATAGTGGGCGAGGCATTTGCAGATAATAGTATATTTAAAAATAACCAAATAGAAGTTGGTTCTTTTATTTACCTTGGAAAGGAAAGAAAGAAATTTAGAGTGGTTGGCATTTTGGACCCTACCAATGTTGTAGCAAGAAATATAGTTTTAATATCAATAGATGATGCTAAAGAATTGGCTTTAGCTGAAGAAAAAATAACTAAAGACGAATATTCTTCTATATTATTCCAAATTGGAGAGAGCTATGAATTAAGAGAGGTAGTAAAGGAAATAGAGGATAAATTAAAAACTTCAAGAAAGTTGCCTGTTGGAAAAAAAGATTTTTCAATAGTAACTGCTGAATTTATTCTAACTCAAGTAGGGGCAATAATTGGAGCAATAACTTTATTTTTAGGATTTATTAGCGGACTTTCTTTTTTTATAGGAAGCATAGGAATTGCAAACACACTTTATATGAGAGTAGTGGAAAGAACTAGAGATATTGGAATTATGCGTGCAATAGGAGCAACAAAAAAAGATATAGCAAAATTAATAATTGCTGAGGGGGCAGCCTTTGGCCTTATAGGAGGCTTTCTTGGGCTTTTGGTAGGAGTGATTATTGCACAGGTTATAACTCAACTTGGATTTAAAACTGCTATTGGGCCAATAGTAATTTTTGCTGCACTTTTTATTAGTTCCATAGTTGGAATTATAGCAAGCTACTGGCCTGCAAAGATAGCATCTGATTTAGACCCAGTAAAAGCAATAGCAAGTAATGTAAGGTGAAGAGATGAAATTGCAAGATTATTTTGATTACAATATAAAAACATTAAAACACTCAAAAATTCGTACTTTTTTAACTATCTTTGGAATAATAATAGGTGTTTGGGCAATAATTAGTCTAATTGGAATCGGAGAAGGTTTGAAAAAAACAGTGGATGAATTGATTTCTACATTTGGGCAAAATAATATTGTAGTCTCTCCTGGAAGTAGCTTAGGTCAATTTGGTTTTGGAGGGGCAACACGCCCAACAAAAGGAAAATTATTTGAAAAGGATGTGGAAACGATTAATAGCATTGCTGGAATAAAAAAAGTTGTACCTCTTCTTGTTGGTCCTATTGATGTGAAATACAAAAAAAAAGAGTTAAAGATTACCATTACTGGTACAAACCCAGAAGATGTTGATGAAATGTATAAAAATTATTATGAAATAGAAGATGGAAGAAAACTAAAAAATAATGAAAGGGGATCAGTTGTTTTGGGAAATAATATTGCGAAAAATATATTTGATAAAGAAATTTTAGTTGGACAAAAGATTTATATTGGAAATGAGAAAAAAGAATTTGTTGTGGTTGGGGTTTTTCAAAAGAAGGGCTCATTAGAAGGAATGGATGTAGACAACTCTATTTTTTTAACTTATGAAGATGCAAAAGAGCTTTTTTCTAAAATTAAACTTCCAAAAGAAGTGGACTTTATTTTAGTAAATGTAGAGGAAGGTTTTGATGTTGAAAATATTGCCCAGATTATAGAATATAAGTTGGCAGCATTACATAAGGTTAGCTTAGATGAAAAAGATTTTAGTGTTTCTACCTCTAAATCAATAAAGGAAAGAATAGATGTTATTCAAAACCTTTTATCAACTTTTTTGCTTGGAATTGCATCAATATCTATAATAGTAGGTGGAATTGGAATAACAAATACTATGTATAGTTCAGTTTTAGAAAGAACTTATGAAATTGGAGTGTTAAAAACAATTGGGGGAAAAGAAAAGGAGATTTTAAAAATATTTTTAATAGAGAGTGGGTTAATTGGAGCAACTGGGGGAATAATTGCTGCTTTTTTAGCTGCTTTGTTCTTCTTTGGACTTCAATTAGTTGGAATAAAAGTATTCTTTTCTATTGAACTGGTGCTTTTTGGTATTTTGTTTGGTTTTATAGTAGGAATAATTTCAGGATATTTTCCTGCAAAAAAAGCAGCTGGCTTAGACCCGATTGAAAGTTTAAGATACGAATAATTGTCTTTTTAATAAATTTATATTTTTAATAAATTTATAATCTTAGATGCAAATGCCTTAAGTTTTTTATTTACTTTTAGATGAACTATTCCCTTGTTTGGTTGACCATAAAAAATAATATCTTTTTTTGTACAAAATTTTAAAGCAACAATAGAGGCAAGATCCTCTTCTCCTTTTATTTCAATAAATGCTGGCTTTTTCTTTTTTATGGCTGCAGAAAATTTTCTTATTAAATTCAAAGAAATTGTGGATGGTGGGTTATTTGCTTTAAGAAGAGTTTTTGCTTTTGAAAGAATTAATTTGATAAATTTTATTGGGGCTTTTTTGCGCTTTATTTTTTTATCAAAAACAGCCAGATCTGGAACAATGCCCAAGGAGAGCAAGGTATAGGTGCTCTGATCCCCAATTGTGATCAAATATCTATAGCCTTTTAAGTTTTCTAAAAGTTTTTTAAGTTCTTTATTTGTTTTATAAATTTTTCCATAGGGCTTGGAAAGAAGCTTACGCAGTTTTTTATCCATAGAAATGCTCCAGACTTTTAGGAAGTTTTTTTTGGAATGGATTTAAAAATATTGGAAGGGGGTTTTTGTTCTTTTTTTTCTTCCTTTGCTCTGATTTTCTCTTTTTCAGAATAAGAGTAATCGGCTTTTGTTGCTTTCTCTTGCTTGCTAATGCTAAACTTGTGTTTAAAAAGATAAAAACCAATACCAGCAATTATTCCAAGAACAAATGGGTAGATAAAAATAGAAAGATCTGCTTTGGATAAGTCGAAAAACCCTATTGGAGGAGAGGAATTTTCATTTGGTTGGTTTTTTTGGTTTGAGCCTTCTAAAAGAAAGATATCTGAACTAAAAGCAGTATTTCCAAAAGAATCAGAGGCTTCTATAGTATATTTTACACTTTTTTGTCCTGGTTCTAATTTTATAATTGTTTCATAAGTGTTATAGCCAACAGAATACATTGGAAGGGTTTTTTCTACATCTTCAGATGGAGAATATCGTAGATTTATTTTTGCTTTGTTAGAAGTAAAACCAGAAGGATAACGGCCTACATCTGCTATTACTGCTCTAATTTGAAGAAGCCCGTTATTTACTTTTGTAGTAATATCTGATATTTTTGGCGGATGAGTATCTAGGACATAGGTAAGGTTTGAATTTGAAGAAATGTTGAAAACTTCATTTAAGCTGTATTTTTGATAAGTAATTTCTGCACTTATTTTTGGTTTTGTAAGATTAGAAAAAGTCACTAAACCTTCTGAATTTGTTTTAAAGGAGAATGGACCTATATTTACTTTTACTCCTGGGATTACCACACCATTGTCATCCACCACCCTTAAAAGAAGAGAATAAAGATTAACTTGTAGATCAATTTTTGTATCTTTTTCTACTTTAAACTTTTCTATTTGTTCTAAATCAAAAAATATTGGTTTGACGGTATGCTCTCCTGAATTTAAAATTATATCTGCTCTTCCATTTGAATCGCTAAAAATTTCATATGATGAATCAATTAAAAGTTTTAAAGAGAGTGGATTTCCTTCTTTATCTGTTATTCTAAAACTTGTTAGATAAGCATCAATATTAATTGTTCTTGGCATGGAACCAGAACCAGCAATAAATTCTTCTGAATAATTTTTATTTAGATATTGGACATAAACAGTATATTTTCTGTTTTCATCTGCAGGATTAAACTCTCGATTATATAATTGAAAATATGCCCTTCCTCGATCATTTGTGATTTGGGTTTTAGTAGTTGCATTTCCAGCTGATCTGGAAATTTCCCAAACAATGTAAACAGATGCATTTGGCACTACTCTTCCATGTTTATCCAATATTCTTACCTCTGGCTGTTCATACCAATCTGCAAAAATTGGAATTATAAAAATAAAAAAGAATAGAATTAAAACCAATATTTTAAGATTCATAGAAAAATAAAGAAGTGAAATTTTAAAAATACTAATTATGTCAGCAACAACTGGCTTTCCCGCAAGATTGCAGTAACAGCCAGTCACAGGCAGGCTTAACTTCCGAGTTCGGAATGGGATCGGGTGTTTCCCTGCCCTTATGATCGCTGACAAATATTATTTTGTTAAAAAAAGTTTTTAAAGATATATTTAGAATTATTTTTCTTCTTCTGAAAAACTAAACTGATCTAGTAGACGATCCCAACTAAAAAGTTCGTTTTTATTAAAAAATCTCTCTATTTCTTTTTTAGCAGTATCCAAACTATCAGAAGCATGAATTACATTGAATTGTGTTGAAATTGAAAAGTCACCTCGTATTGTTCCTGCTGGAGCTTTTTTTCCATCAGTTGGACCGCATAATTGTCTTAAGATTTCAACTGCAGCAGGCCCTTCCACCACCATTGCTATTATTGGATTAGAAGTCATAAATTTTTCTAATGATGGATAAAAAGGCTTGCTGATTAGATGCGAATAATGCTCTTTACACAACTGCTTTGAGAGCTTTAGCATTTTTAAGCCTACTATTTTTAAGCCTTTCTGCTCAATAAAAGTGATAAGTTTACCAATAATCCCTCTTTGTAAGGCATCTGGTTTTAATAAAACTAAAGTTTGTTGCATAAAACTCACTTAGATTTTTGATCACTGCCTTTTTGTTTTGTTTTTTCTTCAAGCTTTTTTTCTATTTCCTTTGCCAATGCAGAATCCTTAACCTCTTTTTGCTTTTTTGTGCTTTGAAGCACAATAGACTTTTTAGTCCATTTAATAAGCCTTCCTTCCCGCTTTAGTTTAAGCATGTTTTTAAAGGTTTTTGAATTTTTGAAATAAAGAATAGTTCCATCTTTTTTTACATACATAATTCCTTCTCCTGGACGGATTTCTTCTTTGGAAAATGAATCAAAAGGCATCTTGCCTCACCTTTACTTGGCTTTTATTTCTTTTGCTTCTCTCTCAGTTTCTAGAAGCAAAATTATATCCCCTTTTCTTATTGGACCTTTAACATTTCTTCTAATTACTCTTCCTTTATCTCTTCCTTGTAAAATCTTACACATAACTTGATAGACTTCTCCATGAATCCCTGTTTTTGTTTTTTTAACATCAGTTATTTCTACTGCTACTGGCTCATCTGCCACTTGCTTCACCTATTTTTTAGTTTTCTTTTTTTCTTCGTGCTTTTTTTCATGTTTATGTGCTTTTTCTTTATGTTGCTCTTTTTCTTTTGTTTCCTCTTTTTGCTTTTTCTCTTCCTTTACTTCTTTTTTATTTACTCCGCACAGAGGAGAAATGCTTGATATTATAGCATCTACCAGTTCAGATGCATTTCCTGCATTTTCAATAGCAGCTGCTGAACAAGTTTTTGGAAGACCTAAAGCCACGCCTAGCTCTTTTTGAGTTGGGATGTACAAAAATGGAATATTGTTTTCTTTACATAGAGATGGAAGATGCATTACAACCTCTGCTGGTTCAACATCACTTGAAATCAATACCAGCAAGGCAGTTTTTCCATTTACTGCCCTAGTAGTTTCATTTGCTCCTTTTTTAACTTTTCCAGAATCTGCTGCTATTGTAGCTGCTTCTAATGCTTTTGCAACTATTTCTTTTGGTGTTTCAAACAGTATATAAGAACTTGCCATTTTAAGCTCACCTCTTTTTTATAGGCTCATAGCTAATAACCTGAGCAATATAATTAGGTTAGAATTGATTTAAAAAGTTATCGTATTTTTGAGCTTGCTTTTAAGTAATAAATACCACATAAATTTTATTTACTCTGTATTATCTTTATTTAGTTTTTCCTTTAAGTATTTTTTTACATCCTCATTTGCAAAAGCTGTGGTTTTTTTTATTTGTAGAAGAGTTTTTTGCTGATTGGATAAAACAAGAAAATCAATAACTTTTTTGGACAGTTCTAAATCAATACCCATATAGATTATTTTTTTGAGATTAAAAAGAAATGCTCCTTTAAAGGGTATAGCAACAGGACTTTTCTCTACTTCTTTTAGAAGTTGGTTCAAAAGAGATTTTAATAAAGATAAATCTAATTTTTTTAAAGAGAAATGTAAAACTTTTTGATAAACTTCAAACCTTTTGGTTAAATCTGGTTCTTTTTCTATTGTTTCTTCGAGAAGTTTTTTATTAAAAAAATATTTTGAAAGACTCTTGGTAAATAAATTTTTTGGAGTAATTCCATTTTTAACAAAATATTTGTACATAGAACCTTGAGAAAATAATTGTGAAGAACCTAAACTCATTTTTCTCACCTTTGTTAGGGCTTTTTTCTTTCCAAAGCACCATATTCTTTTAAAAGATGAATAATCTCCACCTTTCTTTGATAGAACTCTTCGTATTCTTCACTTAAATCTTTATCATATTTTGTTTGAATAATTAGTACTATTTGGGGAGTAAATGGTTTTTTGAAATTTTTTGTTTGCAAATATTCTAATGGGGTAAGCCCATCTTTGTTTAATGTATTTGGATTTGCTTCGAGATGTTTCAATGCAGCTTGTAGAAAAAATATTGTTTGTGTTGGATATACATCAAGATAATCTATTGCCTTAAAAAGTGCTTGATTTCCAATTTCCCTTTTTATTTCATATAGAGAAAAAAAAGATAATTCTTGATGGATTTGATCAAGAAGGGTTAATATTTTTGCAGTATTTTCATTATTTTCGTTATATTCAAAAACAAATTTATAGTTATTGTTAATTTTTACTAAATCCAAATCTCTCTTTAGCCCTGGTGTAAGAAGAATAGGTATTTTTATTAGATCATAAAAGTCTTCCTTGGTTTGGCAGGTAATTAAAAGAGGAAGGGTTTTTTGCGAAAAGAAAACATCTAATCCGTATTTTACTACATTGGAAGAGGGTAAAGACAAAATAGGGAGTGGAAGTTTTTTACTAAAGGCATTTTCTTTTTCCTTGGATTTTTTAGAATGTTTATTTGGTTTATTAATTTGTTTCATAATTATCAACAACACAAATTATAAATAATCCATTTAATTACAATATTAGCAACTAATATATTTAAACCTTTTGAGAGCTCTTTAATTACCAAAAATAAAGTTATTTTATTTTTCAGTTTTAACATTTGAAGAATTTTTTGGTTTTTTGATTTGAAAAAAGTAAAGCAAAATAAAGACAAAAAACAAAATCAATAAAATTATTATATATGATTGCTGGTTAAAAGATTGTTGATATGTGGACTTAGTACTTTCAATTACTTGATTTTGCTTGTTATTTTCTTGCTCATTGGTTTGATTTTCTTTTTGTTTTTCAAACTCTTTTAAAAAATCATTATAACTTTCATTTCTAACTATTAACAACCTTGGTTCAGAAGAAAAGGAAAGACAATTCACTCTCCAAATATATGTATTATATGGAAATGTTTTAAATTCAAATTCACCCTTTTGACCTATTGGTAAATAAAGAGGCCCTTTGTTGATAATTTTTCCATCAACTTGGAATTGAATAAAACAGGATATGTTTGTTGGATCAAAAGTGAGGTTTTCTTCTTCCAAAGGAGTGTTATTTTTTAAAATAAAGGAAAAAGTAATCGGAGTATAGTTGATATATAATCCATTTTGTGGCTCGATTAATTCAACAACAATTTCTTGCCCAAATAAAAAGCTACTTAAAAAAAACAAAAAAAGAAAAATTATACTAAATTTGAAAGCCATAATAGTTTAATTAGAAGAAAATAATATAAATCAATGCTTAGGAGAAGACTACCCCACATATAAGAAAAACAAACACCAATGTTATATTAAATGTTGTAAAAGACCCATTCTCATTTACAAGAATATAAAAAAAAGAAAAAAAAGAAAAAAGAAAAAAAATTTTAAGCGTTTTTCATTTTTGCTTCATACACATAGCCGTCTTTTCCAATGTAGTACATAAAACCGCTTTTCTTTTGGATTTTTTCATTTCCAACTTTTTTCTTCTTTCCTTTTTTGTTGTGCTTCATTGGAGAAGCCCAAACATAGCCGTCTTTGCCTACATAGTAGATATAGCCATCTTCTCTTTGGATTTTTTCATTTCCAACTTTTTTTCCCATCGAAAACTACCTCCTTAACTGTTTTTTTGATGAAGTTATAATTTTTAATACTTACGCCTTGCTTTTTTTAGAATAAAAAGATGGGAATTTTTTAAAATTGAGAAAAATTTTTAAATTTTTTGACTGGTTAATTAACAAGGCAGTTTCCTATTTACTATAGAGTATGGGAAGACTCCATTTAAAAGATAAAGAAAAAGATTCTGAAGTTAGCCCAAAAAAATTTTTTGAATACTTTAATTCGGTGTTTATCCCTCCATTATTTAGTTCTTTTGAAAGCAAATTCTCAAAATTTATTTTTAGTTCATAATAATAGAGCGGTAGGTCATAACCATTGTTTAAGTATCTATTTTGAGAAATAGACAATATATTTGGTGTAATTCCACATTTAAATCCAAAGTCAATTTTGCCTAATTTGGAATTACTTTGAAAATCTAAAGAAGGCTTTTGTCCAATTAAATCAAATACTCCAGATATCCAAAAAGAGTTGTCTATTCCAAACAAATTTGTTTTTTCTTTACCTACTTTAAGACCAAAATCTAAAGAGGATCTAACTGCATTTTTCTTAGTCAGAAAATTATCAAAAGAAAATTTAAAAACAAGGCCTTTATAAAAACCTTCACTTTTTCTTTTTTCATTTAATTGTGCAAATAATTCCCCATAAAAAAGGAGGTTTCGCTCTACATTTTGTTCTTGAAAACTATTTTTAAGTTTGTTCAAGTCCCCAAAAATGATCTTGCCAGAGGTTAATAAATCTTTTGAAAAACACCATGTGATGCCCCCTTCTCCACTTATTAAAACCTCGTAATCTAAAACATTTTTTTGTATTGTACTTTTTGCATTAAAGGATATGGCACTCTTATTAAAAAATTCATAAATGATATTTGACTTTTCTACCTCTCCAAACAAAAATGGATGAAAAATCAAGTTTGCATCAAATGGAACTTGGCCATTAGAATGTAATCCTACCCCTACCCCATAAAAATAAGAAAAGAGATTTTTAATACTACCTGGTTTAAGGTTTTCGATATCTATTTGTAAATCTTTTGTGTTTTTTGGGTTTGCTTTAAAAGGAAAAATTTTCGATCCTCCTTGAAGAAAAAGGGAGGGTTTAGGAGAAGTAGAATAATCTTTTTGAAAATTATTTTGATTTGATAGTTTTAAGCTGTCTGCCTTAAGGATTTTTGCTTGTTGAACATTTTCATTCTTTTTTTGTTTTGGGAAATTATCAATATCTATTGTTTGATAAATAAGATGAGAATTATTTTTTTCATTTTGTTGAGCTAGAAGATAAATTGGAAAAAATATTTTAAAATTTTCGTTAAAGAAAATTTCATTTGCTTTTACAATTAAAGTAAAAACGATAGTTTCTCCGATTTTTTGTATTTCTGAAACTTTTAAACCATACCTACCAAAAAGTTCTTTTCTTTCATCTAAAAGTTTTATTAATGTTGAACTTGGTAGTATGATGCCATTTTTTTCTTCATAGTTATTTAAAGTAGCATAAAAAAACAGATTTAACTCTTCTTGCTGTCCATAATAGTTCAGGCTCTGTTTTGGGAGGTTGTAGATAAGTTTAAGACTGATCTCAGGTAATATAACCCCATACCAATGAAATACAGCTGTAGCTGTATTTATCTCTTGCGAGGAGATGATTTTATTTCTCAAATCTTCTTTAAAATTTAAGATTTCTTCCTTTGTTTTTGAATATTTTATCTCAAGAGCTTTTTTTTTCACTTCTTCATAATATTTTTTTACAAATTCGTTGCTGCTTTCAGATAGTTTAGAAGCAAAAACTTCAAGCTCGGAAGAAAGTTGCTCATTTGAACTATTTTCATTCAAATATATATTTATTGTAGTATTTTTTATTCCAAGAAAAGAGGCTACACTATCTGCTACTTCTTGGGCTAATTTCTTATTGTGGTATTCTCTCCAAGGACTACTCAAACCTAATTCACTTGCAGTCCCAATGGCTATTAAATTCTCCACATATCTTGTATAATTAATATTGAGGATTTTTTGCTCTTCATCGCTAAGAGGTAGTTTTTGCACTATGTTTTTAACAACTTTTATAGCATAATCTTTTAAGTTTCCAGAAGATGCTTTCTTTATTTCCTGATAAATTTTGTTTTTAATTTCTTCATAGTTTATTTTGTTTGCTTGGAAATCAAAAAAAGTTATTCTAAAAATTTTTTCAAAAGCAAGAGAAAAAGCTTGTCCAGCAATATCTTTAAGATCTGATTGCATCTTTACTATATTTTTAGAAGAAAGGCAATATTTTCTTTCAATATCCCTATTTTGAGAAATTGTGTCACTAGACCAATAAATACTCTCGATAAATGAGCTAAAAAAAACTTTACCAGTTATTTTGTATGTGGTTTTTTCGTCTTGTTTGCTTAATGATAAGATTAGAATGACTTCTTTTTCATATGTATCTGTTGCCTGGCTTTTTTCAAAAGAAATTTTATCTACCTGAGGATTTTTAAAAATAAAAGACTCAACTGGAGAATTGAATAAGCTAAAAAACATTGCAGTTCCTGTCATACATTTTGTAAAGAATTTTTTTAGATGGGGTACTCTGTTCTTTATTTTCATAATGTTATTTTATGTGGATAAACATATAAATATATTTGTTGAACTTCCATTTATTTTTTTTAAGCTTTTTTGTTTCTTTTTGTATTAATAAAAATTTTTTTCAAAAAAAGACAAAGAACAATTTTAAGTTTCAATAGTAATTTTAATTATAGTTGTTAATGGTAGTGATAGCACAGAACAATGATGCAAATCAAAAAGTACTTACAAATATTTCAGTTTCAATAACAAATGCTCCTAAAAAGCATACGCTCAAATTATACGTAAGGTTTATAATCTTTATTATTTTTATTTCTAATAACAAAAAAAGGAGGGAAAATATGTTTTCTTTCAAAAAAGGACAAGGAGCAACGGAATATTTAGTACTTTTAGCAGTAGTTTTAATAGTGGCGATGGTAGCAATTGCATTGCTTGGTTTTTTCCCAGGCCTTGCATCAGATGCAAAAATAAACCAATCTGATGCATATTGGAGAGGGCAAGCATCACCATTCTCTGTGCAAGAACATGCAAGAAGTGCAGGGAGTCAAAATCTTGTTATGGTAGTACAGAACAATGATGCAAATCAAAAAGTACTTACAAATATTTCAATTTCAGGAACTGGAGTATCTACCACTTATAATACCACTACTTCAGAAAGATTTTTTTCTGGAGGAGAGAGAAAAACATTGACAATAAACCTTGGGGCAAATTGCACCTCTGGAACAGTTTATGAATACACCTTAAGCTTTCTATATACTGATGCAACAGGTACAATCTCAAAAACACAATTTGGTGAAAAGCCTTTAGTAGGAAAATGCTCCTAAAAAGGACAAACCTTTATTTTATTTTTTTTAGGGGTGAACATTTTGTTTGGCTTTAAAAAGGGCCAAGGGGCAAGTGAATACCTTATTTTGTTAGCGGTGGTTTTGATCATTGGAATAATTGCAGTTGCCCTGTTAGGAGGATTTTCAGATATTGGAGCAGGTGCAAGAGAAAAAGAAGCACGACAATATTGGGCTGGTGCAGTTAGGCCATTTACAATCCAAGACTGGGCCCAAAAAGGCACTGTATTTTCTTTAACTATAAAAAATAACGAGCCATATAAATTAGTAATAACAAATATAACAATCAGCAATGTCTCTTATGCACCTTCAGGGGGGTTATCTTTTGCAGGTGGAGGAGTTAAAACCATATCAATATCTGGATTTAATGCATGCAATCAAACCACCTTTGATTATTTTGAGTATCCAGTAGTTATTACTTATTCTTCTTCGGATATAAGTGGAAAAGTTCAGAAAGGAGAAAAGCCTCTTGTTGGTCCCTGTCAAGTTCAATAAACCCCCCTTTTTTTCTTTTTTTGCTCAAACTTTCAATTCTTTGCTTTCTCATACTTATTTAAATATTTTCTTTAGTTAGATTTTTTATGAAAGCCCAAACCTCTGTTGAGTATATTGTTATTATAGCAGTTGTTTTATTTTTTGGCCTGCTTGTTTTAGCATTAGCTGGTTTTTTTCCTTCCTTTTCTTTTTCTGCTCAAGAACAAACAAGTAAAACTTTTTGGGAAAGTGCTACCCCGATTTCTATTTTGGACGCTTATCAATCTAACAACAACCTTTTTTTAGTTTTAGAAAACAAAGCAAAAACTACTTTGAATTTATCTTCCATTACTTTGATTTATGGATTAAAGGAGTACTATTTGAACTCTTCTCAAATTCTTCTTTTTCCAGGGCAGATTTACACCACCTCACTTAGCGTAAGAAATTGTACCAAAAATCAGGTTTTATCTTATCAGGTGATAATCAATTATTCTACAGAAACCCAAAACAATCTGATTCAAAAATCCACAAAGGAATTATTTGTAAAATGCAACTAAGACAAAATTTGGATAAATGATTATTTGTTTTCATTTTGATATTTTCCTTGATATAAATTTTTTGCTTCTTTTTCCAATCTAATAAAAATTAATTGCAAAACCTTTGCATTTTTATAAAAGGTTATCCCTTTTGGATTGAAAACCACCAATAATCCTTCACTTCTTCCACTATAGCCTGGGTCCCAAACAGCATTTATTGTAGCTGCTCCGGCTCTTAATAAAGAAGAGCGACTTTGAGCAATAGCAATAGCATCAGCAGGGACATTAATAACCTCATTAAAAATAATTTTGTATGCTCCTGCTTTTAACATCACTTTCTCTTCCTTATCCCATTCTATCTTTTTTGTAGGGGGAAGTTTTCGTTTTGAGTTGTCTCCATCTATTACCCCATCACCATCAAATTCGTAAATATCCTTTATTGTTAAGTCAATCCCTGCAGGTTGTTGTTGAGATGAAAATATCAAATTCTCCACCAATTTGCTTTTGTTTATCTCCTCTCCATTGATTATCATTTTTACACCAGCCATACTAAAATTAGGGCATAAATATTTATTATTTGAAATTTAAATATAAATGTATTCTTTATTTTGGTGTTTTTGATATGGCAATTCGTTCTCCTATAGTATGCATTTTAGCCCATGTAGATCATGGAAAAACGACGCTAACAGATTCGCTAGTAGCAAGGGCAGGACTGATCTCAAAGGAGCTTGCTGGAGAGCAAAGGGTAATGGATTTTGAGGAGCTTGAGCAGGCGCGCGGGATTACAATAAAAGCAGCCAATATAAGTTTGGGGTTCAAGTATGATGGAAAGGATTATCTTATCAACCTGATAGATACACCCGGGCATGTGGATTTTGGAGGCCATGTTACAAGGGCGATGAGGGCTGTGGATGGCGTTGTTCTAGTAGTAGATGCTGTTGAAGGTGTAATGCCCCAGACAGAGACTGTTTTAAGACAGGCTATAAAGGAAAGGGCGAAACCAGTTCTTTTTATAAATAAGGTGGACAGGCTTATCACGCAGTTGAAACTGAATTCGGCA
>JBKBMW010000020.1:0-14673 GCA_046295675.1 Candidatus Anstonellaceae archaeon
TCTTAGTGATAAAGCAAGCCTTAAGCTTTCTAAATATTTTGAAATTTTCAAAAAAGAAAAAAAAGAAGAAGGTAAAGTCCCTCCAACTATTGATGAACTCATTGGCATTATAGAAAAAGAGCATATCAATGAAAATACAAAAGCTGCTTTACTCTCTTCGCTTTATTCATTAAAAAGCTTCAGTTTTATTTCAAATAAAGACAATTTTAAATATAAGTCACTTGGCCCAAAACCAGGAAGGCTTTTGATTTTTGACCTTTCTTCAATTGACAATTTAGAACACAAACAGCTTCTTGTACATTATTATCTTTCAAGATTTTTTAATGGAACAAAGAAAGGAAAATTTTGCCCAACATTAGCAATTATAGAAGAAGCACATAACTTTTGTCCAGAAAAAGAAAAAATGTCTAGAGCACTTTCAAGAGATATTATAAATACTATAGCAAGAGAAGGACGAAAGTTTTTCTTTTCTCTTTGCCTTATTTCTCAGCGCCCAGTAAATCTTTCCACTACTGCACTTTCCCAATGCAATAGTAATGTTATTTTGAGAATAACCAATCCAAACGATTTAGAACATATCGAACAAAGTGCAGAATCTATAGATGCCCATTCTCTTAGTTTTATCTCTTCATTGGAAGTAGGAAGTGCTTTAGTTATAGGTGAAGCTTCCAAATTTCCTATCTTTTTATCTGTACGCAAGCGAAAAACAGATTATATCAAAAGCGAAAAAACTTTCCAACAAGCAGCAAAGGAATTTGAAGAAAAAGAAAAAGAATTAGAAGAAGAGCTTCAGGCATATATGGACAATCCCTAAATTAAAAAATTTTTTCAAGTCCATTTCCAAACCAGATTAAAAACAAATATCTAGCAGTTCTTCCTATAAAAGTCAATATCAAATAATAAATATATGGAATTTTTTTTACCCCGCAATAAATTCCAACAAAGTCAAAAATAGGATTTGGAAGAAAAGAAAGCAAAAGCACTGCCAAATATTGATATTTCTTGAGCAGCTTATTTTCTATTTTCTGTATTTTTTTTATTAATTTATTTTTAGAAAAAACTTCCTTTGCTTCTTTACCAAAAACATATCCTGTACTCTCTCCAATTGCAGAGCCAAGCCCAGCTAAAAGTGCTGCATAAAATATATCTAGCTTCATGCTCAAAAAAACAATGGTTGTTTGCATTAATCCCAAAGGTATAAATAAAGAAGCAGAAGCAACAAATGACAAAATAAAAACTCCAAGATAAGAAAAACCTCCAAAATATTTTACAATTGCTTCAGAGTAATATATTGTCCAGATTGTAAGAAGAATTATTGCAAAAAGTATAAAAAGTTCTCTCAATTTTTGCATATCCCCCCTTACTCAAATGATTTATATAAATTATAGTTGTAATCTTTTTATGAAAAAAAAGACCAGTTTTATTGAAGGACAACTAAGAAGAGATTTTTTTGGAAGAACTGCTATTCTTACTCCTGGTAGGGCATTAAGACCCCATGATTTCCAAGGACCAAAAAAACCAAAAAAGAAACAAAAACCTTCAGATTGTTTTTTTTGTCCAGGAAATGAAAATCTTACTCCTCCTGAATTGGATCGTACGCAATTAAATGGAAAAAAAACTTGGTTAAATAGGGTATTTTTAAATCGTTTTCCAGCTGTTAGCCCAGAATGGAGTGGAGCCTATGGATTTCACGAGATACTGGTAGAAACTCCGGATCATAAAAAAACCCTTTCAGATTTAACGAAAACTGAAATTTTTTATTATCTAAAAATGATTCAAAAAAGAATTTTTGAAAGAAAAAAAAATAAAAAAATAAAATATGCCTCAATATTCAAAAATGAATGGCCAGATGCAGGGGCTTCGCTGGAACATACTCATACTCAAATGGTTTTTTTACCCTTTGTTCCAGATTATATAAAAATGCAAAAAAAGGTTTTATCCAAAGTTTGCCCATTCTGTAGAATTGGAAAAAATCCTGCTTTTCCAAAAATTTATAGCACAAAAAATTTTTGGTTTTTATGCCCTTTTGTCCCAAAGTATAAATACGAAACATGGATTATCCCAAAAAAACATTTTTGTTCTATAATTGATATCTCAGATAAACTTATAGATGAGCTTGCAAAAGTTCTTCTTATTGCATTAAAAACTCAAGATTCTTATTTGAGTTATCCTCCTTACAATATCCTTTATCATTTTGGTCCATTAAATAGAAAAAATTTTCATTTTCATATTTCCTTAACTCCGAGGATTGCGAAGTGGGCTGGGCTAGAACATCAAACTGGAATAATTTTAAATTCTATTCCACCAGAAATAGCAGCCCAGGAATATAAGTTAAACTTAAAATTCTAAGGTTTTAAATTTATTTTTATGTATAATAAAAA
The DNA here is from genome assembly GCA_046295675.1 of Candidatus Anstonellaceae archaeon. GTDB lineage: Archaea > Micrarchaeota > Micrarchaeia > Anstonellales > Anstonellaceae > JAOAJF01. The sequence continues at coordinate 2,382 of JBKBMW010000020.1, forward strand.
AATTCTAGAAATTCTAAAAAAGCACAACATTTCAATAGGCGATAAAATAGAAGTTATATATCCAGATAGAACTTATCAAGGAATATTATTAGATAGACAAAAAGGAGGAAATGAAAATTGTATTGTGCTAAAACTTTCTTTAGGCTATAATATTGGTCTTAACATTACTAATGCAAAATTATCCAAGCTTTCTGGAGGGGTTTGTTTGGAAAGCAGCTCATCAAATGAAAAAGAAAAAGAGAAAAAGGAAGATTTTGAAAATGCATCAGTACTTTTAATGAGTGGAGGGACAATTTCTTCAAAGGTAGATTATCTAACAGGTGCAGTAGATTCAAAATTAAATTCAGAACAATTGATTCAACTTTATCCAGAAATAAAAAATTTTGGAAAAATAGCAACAAAAAATCTCTTCACTTTATTATCCGAAAATATCGCACAAGATGAATGGGAAAAAATGGCCCAAGAAATAAAAAATATTTTTGATGATCAAGCAAGCAGTATCGTTTTACTCCATGGCACCGATACTATGGGTTATACTGCAGCAGCTTTATCCTACTCATTAGAAGGATTAGGAAAACCAGTTATTTTAACTGGTTCACAGCGCTCTTCAGATAGGCCTTCTTCTGATGCAAAACAAAATCTTTTATGTTCTTTAGCAGCATCAAAGGAAAATATCGCAGGAGTTTTTGTTTGTATGCACGCAACCACATCTGATAATTATAACTTTTTGCATTTAGGAACAAGGGTAAGAAAGAATCATACTACTGCCAGATGGGCATTCAAATCAATAGGGATAAAACCAGTTGGAAAAATTTTTGCACAAAATTTCAAAGTAGAATTTGACCCTTTTTTTGTTCCAAAACCTCGTTCTTTAAATAAAATAAATTTAAAAAACAAATTTAGCAAAAACGTACATATTGCATGGGGTTATCCTGGAATTGGAGTAGAGGAGATAAAGCATTGGACTAAATATGACGGAGTAGTTTTAGTTGGAACTGGTATGGGCCATTTCCCAATCTATTCTCAACATCCAAAAATAGAAAAAAAAATTTTAAGCGAACTAAAGGAATTGGTGGATAGTGGAATAGTCTTGGTAATGGCTTCTCAAGCAATTGAAGGGAGGATTATGCTCCAGACTTATTCTACTGGAAGGTTGTTGGAAGATATTGGAATAATTGGCAATGGTTGTGATTGGCTTGTAGAAACAGCATATGTAAAGCTCTGTTGGGCTTTAGGTCAGACTAAAAATCCAAAAAAAGTTAAAGAGATTATGCTCACTCCAATTAATAATGATATTACTCCATATTCTATTGTGCAAACTGCTCAGGATGAAGAACAAGGACAATAAAGAGTTATTTATTTGGTGAAAAAATGCTCTGTGGGCTTGAAATCCATCAAAGGCTTGAAGGAAAAAAACTCTTTAATTCTTGCCAAGCCTTAATGCCTTCTAATAAAATTGGAGAACATTTAAAATTTTTTAGAAGATTGAATTCTGCTTTTAGCGAATTAGGAGAACTAGATAAAGCTGCAGCTTTTGAATCACAAAAAGATAAAACATTTTATTACTTAGCTCCTTACAGCAGTACATGTTTGGTAGACACAGATGAAGAACCACCAGGTTATATTAACAAAAATGCATTAATCTATGCTCTTTCTCTTTCCAAATTTCTTGGCTCGCATATAGTAGATGAGATTTATGTAATGAGAAAGATTATAATTGATGGTTCCAATGTTTCAGGATTTCAGCGTACTGCACTAATTGCTGTTGATGGAATGCTAAAAGAAAATGGTATTGAAATTCCAATTCATACTATCTGTTTGGAAGAAGAGTCCGCCGGTATTATAGAACAAACTGACAAATCTGATTTATATCGCTTAGATAGGTTAGGAATTCCATTAATTGAAATTTCAACTAAGCCTGTTTTTAAATCTGCTTCTGATGCAAAAAAAGCAGCAATCGCAATAGGTTCTACTTTAAGAATGATGCCATTTACCATGAGGGGTTTAGGTTCAATAAGACAAGATGTAAATGTTTCGGTTGATGGAGGAGAAAGAGTAGAAATAAAAGGGCTGCAAAACATTCAGATGCTTGAGCTTCTAATCAATAACGAAGAAAAAAGGCAACTACAACTAATTGAAATTATTAATGAGATAAAAAAAAGAAAAATAGATTTTTCAAAAATTGAATTTAAAGATGTAAGCAACATTTTTATTGCAAGCCAATGCAAAATCTTTTCTGAAACACTTAAAAACAACGGAGTGATATATGCTATCAAAATTCCAAAATTTTTTGGGCTTTTGGGAAAGGAGCTTTATTCAAATAAAAGGTTCGGAAGCGAAATTTCTGATTATGCAAAAATCTATTCTGGTGTAAAAGGCATTATCCATTCTGATGAAAATTTAGAAAAATATAAAATTTCAAAAGAGGAGATAGAAAATCTTTCTAACTTTCTACAACTTGAAAAAGAAGATTCTTTTATCTTAATAGCAGAGCAAAAAGAAAAAGTAATAAAAGCAGTAAATGCAGCAATCAATAGAATAAAAATGGATTTTGTTCCATCTGAAACAAGAAAAGCAAACGAAGATGGTTCATCCTCCTTTTTAAGACCGATTGCTGGAGCAGCTAGGCTTTATCCAGAAACTGATTTAAAACCAATAGACCCAAGAATTTTTTTGAGCCAGGTTTTCAAAATTATACCATTTGGACAAAGGCTTATGCAATATAAAAAATTAATAGGAAAAGAACTTGCTTTGCAAATCGTTGCATCGCATAACCTATTTTTATTTGAAGAGTTCTTACAACTTGGTCTTGATCCAAAACAATCTGTCCTAGTGCTTGAAAAATATTTAACTGAATTCAAAAGAGAAGGTTTAAATACAGAAAAATTAACAAAGGATATTTTAATCCAAGCCTTAAGGTTGTATTCTGATAAAAAGATCAATCACTTTGCCCTTGCTGAGTTGCTAAGACAAGCCTTAATTTTAAACACCTTTGATTTAGAAAAAATAGCAAAAGAAAAAAATCTATACCAGCTTTCTAAAAAAGAAACAAAAAAGCTTTTTGAGCAGGAAGGGGACATTAAAAAATTTATGCAAAAATATCGTTTAATTGCAGATTTAAGTATTTTTAAAAACTAACACTTATTTTTCTTCTGGCTTTAGATATTTTTTATTTTCTTCAAATTCTTTTTTTCCATACCACTCTATTTCTAATCTGTCTTTAGAATAAGATAAATAATATGGGTCGGCACTATGTATCTCTAATGTAATCGTACTATTATAAAACTCTTTCAATTTTTTTATTATATCTTTTAGGTCCATACGCCCTGCTCCTAATGGAAGATGGTCTTCACCTCCTTTTCCATCATGCAAATGAACATGCCCAACATGTTTTTTTATTTCATCTATTAAATCCAATATATTTTGAGAAAAATATGTTTGTGCATGTCCGATATCTAAGGTTATTTTTATATCAACTTCAGAAAGTATCTGCTTGTACTCTGCTAAGCTTAAAGCTTTTTCATCTACTGTTTCTAAACATAGTTGCATCCCAAAATTTGAAGCAGTCTTATTCAAAAACTTAATAGTGTTAAGAGAATTTTGAATCATTTTTTTTCTTCCTTGACAAGAAACTGGCAAAACAAGTTCTGGATGTAAAGTAATACTTTTTGCTCCTAAAAAAGCTGAAATCTGCATTGCATTTTCAATCTCTTTATTTATCGCTTTTTGAATTCTTTGATAAGGATGTGCAATAGAAAAATACCATGGTAAATGAGTCAAAAGCCCAAGATTATAACTCTCAATCAATTCCTTTATTTTTTCTTTTTTTTGTATTATTTTTTCTGGAGTTGCTGCAGGATATTCAACAGTAAGTTCCAAATAATCAAAATTCATCTCCCCAATCTTATATATTTCTTCTATTAATTCTTTATGAGGATGATTCATCGCTCCTATTATCATATACCTCTATTTAAAATTTTTCTTTATATATCTTTCTAGGCTTAATACAAACTAACCAAAAATATACTTGGCTTTAAGCTCGTCATTTTTTCTAAAGTTAATCTAAATTTTAAATAGTTATACTATCTCCTTTATTTGATATCTTTTATTATTAATTAGAATATATGGGTTATCTTCAATATAAAATTTTATTCCATCTTTTAATATATAAAGCCCATCTTTTTTTACAATAAGCTTATAACCAGTTGTAGTTTTTATCTCTCGCTCTTCTATTCTTTCCAAGCAAGAGTTCATATCTACATAAATATAATTTTTAATCTTACTTGTCATACCATTATTATACACATTTAAGGTTTTTAAATATTATGGTTAAAAATGGTTTTTTAAGATTATCTTATTTTTCTTTTTAAACTATTGGTTTTTAAATTATTTTGTATAAAATTATTTTGTCTCTAATTAATCTGTAAGGTGAAAAAATGGAGAAGATATTTGCATCAGCTAAGGATTTGAAAGAAGGAAAATACATCTTAATAGATAATATACCCTGTAGGGTGGTAAGTATTGAAAAATCAAAACCAGGAAAACACGGTGCTGCAAAAATGCGAATTACTGCAATTGGAATTTTTGATGGGCAAAAAAAGCAGTGGCTTGGACCATCTGATCAAGATATTGAAATTCCAATCATTGAAAGAACAAATGCTCAAATCATCTCAGTAAATAATAATATAGCTCAACTTATGGATATGAAAACTTATGAAACCTTTGAGCTTCCTATACCAGAAGAGTTTTTAGCAGAAGCTCAAGCAGGTAAAGAAGCAGAACTGATTGTTTCAATGGGTAAGAGAGCAATTCAAAGAATTAAATAAAATTTAAATTCTAAAAAGCGGTGAGATAATGAATATTAAAATAGAATCAAAATTAGAAGATCCATCTTTCCAAAGAACAAAAATAAAATTTGTGATTACTTATGAAGGAGCAATTCCTTCCAGAACACAAATAAAGCAATCATTAGCAACTGCTCTTGGGGTTGGGGTAGAAAATTTAGTCCTTTATCCTTTGCGTTCCTCAACTGGAAAAAGAGAAATAACTGCATTAGCACATTTTTATCAAAATCAAAAAAATATTTTTCAATACGAAAAATCCTATCTCTTAATAAGAAATGGTTTGCTCAAAAAAGAACAAAAAGAAGAAAAAAAGAAGTCAAGCTCTCAATCCCCTTCCAATTAATCAATGAGGTTTTTTTATGGCAGAAAAACAACAAAAAAGTGCAAAAAAAATCAAGCCTTATCAAAAAAGAAAATTTTGTCCAAAATGTGGGGCTCCTGTACAACTAGCTGAACACAAAGACAGGCGCTCTTGCGGCAAATGTGGTTATTTTGAAAGAAAATAATTCCTTTTTTTTGAGTTTTTTTTTCTTTTTTGATTTTTAAAAAAAGTTATCTCAATAATCCTGGGGCAAAAAGCATTATAGACCCAAGTATTGTCATTAAAATTCCACCAATTAGTTTGCAGTATTTTGCATATTTAGTACCAAGCCCACCTATAACTGCAAAACCAGCCATTACAAACATAATCATATCGTCAATCATATAAAATACATCATAAATAAAAATGTAAAGATAACGCTCAAGATCTGAAATATTTTTTAATGCAAGCACTTGTGTAAACACTGCTGGTATAGCTGATGAACAAGCAAATTCTATTGAGTTTACAACAAATGCTAAAATCACTATGGAAATTATTATTCCAATTGTCAATGGTTGGCTAATCACAGCTTTAATATTTTGGCTAGTTTTTTTGTGATCCTCTTCATCACCAACCTCACAAACAAGTTCCTTTTTTGTAAAGTAGTCTTTAAGGTTTAATATTCCAACCCCTAATGCAAAAGCACCAATTAATATAATGACAACTCTTATATACCCTATTAACAAAAAAGCATTTAGCCATGCTGTCATAAACAAAAAGTATAAAGCTCCTGAAGCAAAAAGAAAACTTCCTATTATAAGCCAAAATTTTCTTTTATCATTAACCTCCATCAGTAAACCAATCATGTATACTAAAACCCACATGGCACAAGGATTAAATCCATCTACAAGACCTAAAGTAATTGCTAAAACAAGTAATGGGCTTTTTGTTAAATCCATTTTTCCAAAAAAAGGCACATCAATTTCAGTTAGATTGGTTATCTTTTGCTCAGTATTCTTTTTTTCATAGTCGTTATTTTTTTCTAAGTATTGTTCTATCTCTTTAAGAAATGTTTCTTTACTTTGAAATCCAATAAATGCTTTTTTCCCTATAAATGTAGTTGGTACTGCTAATGAATTAGTATCCAAACCAGCTTCAGTAGCAAATTTGTAAAATATTTTCATCCCTTCTGGAGTGGAGGCATCATGAATTTTAATTGAAACATTTTTAAGCTCCTTTGAAAGTTCATTAATTATGGGCCGCTGCTGTGCACAATGAGGACAAGTTGGAAGATAAAAATAGTTTATTTCCAAAACTGCATCTGTTTGTTCTTTTATTTCTGATTCCCCTATTCCAAAAAAATATACTCCTATAACTAACAAAATAAGTATCCCAACCAAGTAAAAATTAAATGGCTCACTTAAAAACTTTTTTATACTTTCTACTATACTTCCCATATTTCTCTTCCAGTTATTTATTCTTTTAAAAGTTAAATATATTAAACTTATTTTCTTATCTTAATTATCTTCCTAAATTATTTTAATATTCTTAAATTTTAATATTCTTAACTTATTTTAATAAAGCTTTAATAAAGCTAATTATTAAAAAACTCTCTAACAATCACCAAAATGATTTTTTTATTAAACTACTTTTCCTTTTTATCTTTTTATCTTATCATTTTATCTTATAATGCTTTTCTAATCTATCTATTCTCCATTTTTGCTCATAAAAAACATTTTCTGGATTCATAGAATACATCAAAAGTTTTGAAGCACATAAGGCAATCATCGCCCCATTATCGGCATTATAAACATCTTGACATGTTTTTGCCTCTATTTGATGTTCTTCTGCTATATCAGAAAGTTTTTTCATAAGTTCTTTGTTTTGTGCAACTCCTCCACAAGCTATTATTTGCCTCTTTTTCGTTAACATCAAAGCACGTTCTGTTGCTTCACAAAGTTCATCAAATGCTATCTCTAATAAAGAATAGCACAAATCCTCTTTTGGGACTTTTCCAATAAGTTTTGTAGCATATGTATACAACCCGCTAAAAGAAAAGTTCATCCCCTTCACAGTATAAGGCATATCGTAAAATTTTTTTCCTTTTTGTGCCAATGAAGCCACTACTGAACCATGGGAAAACTCCTCTCCTAATGCTCTTGCAAACATATCAAACAGGTTTCCAAGCCCAATATCCAATGTTTCACCTAAAACTATAAATTTGAGTTTTTCCTTTTCCACCAAAATCTGGGTATTTCCTCCACTTACGTACAATATTAAAGGATCCTCAAAGCCTGTTATATATTTTGTAATTTCTACATGAGCATGTGGATGGTTTACTGCTATTACCTTTTTATTATATTTCAAACCTAAAAATTCAGTTGCAAGAGCTCCAATTTGTAAGCATGGGCCTAATCCAGGTCCTGCAGAGTAAGCCAAGTAATCTATATCTTTTATATTTAAATTTGCCTCTTCCAAAGCCTGTTTTATAGTACTAGGGGCATTTTCAATATGATAAGCAGCTGCTTTTTTTGGTACTATCCCCTCATTTAAAGGTTTATAATAAGATTTTGTATTTGCAAGTATTTTATTTTCAGAAGTGTCAAAAATCCCTACTCCAAAAGTATGAGCAGTAGACTCTATACCTAAAATTTTGACCATTTTTATCTAGATTATTTTATTTTTAATGGTTTAAATTCTTTCTTCTTCAGTACTCTTTAGTGGAAAAAAAAGAAAAAAATTAAAATAAAAAAAGAATTTTTTTAACTCTTTATAATAAAAGTAGGACTTGTGCTCCTGCCTTTATTACAAAGGAAATAGTAAAAAGTATTCCTCCCATCAAAAGGGCAATTGCAACATTCCCTTTTTTTAGTTGTACTTCATAATCCAAGCCTTTTGAAATTTTTCCCATTACCCAAAGTGCAGTTTTTATTGCAATAATGGCAACTACTAAGCTAACTAATAGCTGAATTAAAGCAATAAAGGAAGCTACTACAAGCTGTTCTATTGGAAGTTTTGGATTTACAAGAAGGGTTATATTCTCAATTCCCCCCTGTACTATAGAACCAATTGAAAGTACAACTGCAAGCAGCAAAACCGCAACAGCTGTATTTCCTTTTTTTATTTCTTCCAATTCATCAATTTTTTTTGTGCTTTTATTAAAAATTTGTAAGCTCCAATATATCGTAAAAATAGAAAGAGATATTGCCAGCAAAAGCTTTATTATATACAATAAAAATGCGACTATAAAATTTTCTAAACCAGCCATTTTTTCACCTCTGTATATATTTCTCTACTCTGAATTTTACCTTTAAACTTAAAAATCTTTTTCTTTAAGCAATTTGTGTTTTTTATAGTTTAGGAATGATTTTAGCCATTTATCCATCAAACAAAAAAAGCTTTTTAAATTATTCTAAAATAGCTTATATATGAAAATTACCTATTCTAAAGCTGGGGTTAATGTAAAAAAAGTAAAAAAAATACAAAATAAAATAAATAGGCTTTTGTTTTCTACTGCCAACCCTTTTACCCCAAAATTTTTAGCAGGGCATTATGCAGGTATATTTACTATTGGAAAAACTACTCTTGCTGCTCATTGCGATGGGGTGGGAACAAAAATTCTTGTTGCCCAGGCATTAAATAAACACAATACTATTGGAATTGATGCTGTTGCAATGAATGTTAATGACTTAGTCTGCATTGGAGCAAAACCTATTGTAGGGCTTGATTACTTAGCAATCTCAAAAGAAGATGAAAAATTAATTCAACAGATCCTTTCTGGAGTTATAAATGGTTGTAAAATGGCAAATATTGCTCTTATCGGAGGAGAAACCGCTATTTTATCAGATATGTTTTCCTCTCCAAAAAATAAAACCGGATATGACTTGGCAATGAGTGTCATTGGAGTGGTAGAAAACAAACTTATAGATGGTTCAAATGTAAAGCCAAACCAAATCTTAATCGGTTTACCTTCTAGTGGACTTCATTCAAACGGTTTTAGTTTAGCAAGAAAAATCTTAGATATCAAAAAATGGGGAAAGGAAATGCTCACGCCAACAATTCTTTATGACAAAATTGTTCTTAAGCTAATCAATGAATGCGATATCACTGCTATAGCTCATATTACAGGAGGGGCTTTTTCAAAACTTTCAAGAATTTCTAATATTTCTAGATGCGGATTTTATCTAGAAAATATGCCTCAACCAAAAGGCATATTCTCTTACATTTTAGACGTTGTTAAAGATCCAAAGGAGTGCTATCGCACATTTAATATGGGAATCGGCATGGTTTTAGTTGCTCAAAAAAATGAGCAAGATAAGATTTTGGATATTTGCAAAGAATATAAAATAAATGCAGAGGTTATTGGTACTACAATAGCAAAAAAAGATGTACTTTTAAATTTTGAAGGAAGAAAAATCAGTTTACTTTAAAATATATTTTAAAAAAAGCCAGTAAATAAAGCTATTTTTCTTGTTCAATCATCACATAAAATAGTAAAAATTTTTCTTTTTGAATAACACTGTACAAACTATAAGTTATATATTTAAATATTTTTTTCTTCTTATTCTTCTTATTATATTCTCTAAACTTTGAGGTGTTTTTTTGGAAGAAGTAAAAATCACAGATTTAAAGCCAGGCTTATCTGCTATCTCTGTAAAGGGGCAAATAATCTCTAAAGAAGATGCAAGGGAAGTTATTACAAAATATGGCAAAAAAATCAAGGTTGCAAATGCAATATTAGAAGATGAAACCGGTTCCATTCAGATCTCACTTTGGGGGGAGGATAGCTCAAAATACAAAATAGGGGACAATATACTAATAGAAAATGGTTATGTTAGCGAGTTTAAAGGAAATCCACAGCTTTCTGCAGGAAAGAATGGAAAAATAACCTTACTCTAAAAAATTATCTGAAAGATTTTTATTTTTTTCTTTGTATTTTATTAATATAACATTATAATATCAATTTAGGTATCAATTTAGGTCCTATATTTTTATTTCTGCATCTAAATTTCATATTCAAAAATTTAAACTAAAGAGGTGAGAATATGGCAAGGTTAGAAGGTCAACAAGCATCCGCTCTTCCTGAAGGAACTTCAAGAATTATTGGGCGAGATGCTCAAAGAACAAATATAGCAATCGGGTATGCAATAGCCTCTATTGTAAGAACCACACTAGGTCCGAAAGGTATGGACAAAATGCTGGTTTCTGATTTAGGTGATATTGTAATAACCAATGATGGTGCAACTATTTTAGAAGAGATGAATGTAGAACACCCAACAGCCAAAATCATGGTAGAGATTGCAAAAACTCAAGATAAGGAAGTCGGAGATGGGACTACAACTGCAGTTGTCTTTATGGGTGAACTATGCAAAGAGGCTTCCAAGCTTTTAGATCAAAACCTTCATCCCTCTACTATTATAAAGGGTTATACTCAAGCAGCCTCCCAATGCGAAAAATACCTAAACGAACTTTCACATAATGTTAGTATAGAAGACACTGAAGCTTTAGAAAAAATAGCACAGGTCTCAATGGGTTCAAAGGCAATTGGGGTTGGTTCCACAAAAGCATATTTAGCAGATTTAGTAGTAAAAGCAATAAAACAGGTAGCAGAAAAAAAAGATGGCAAGTATGTTATAGACGAGGATTTAATTAAAATAGAAAAAAAAGCAGGAGGAGAGATAAGCGATACTCAATTAATCCAAGGTGTATTAATTGATAAAGAAGTAGTACACTCTGGTATGCCTAAGCAGGTTAAAGATGCAAAAATAGCCCTTATTGATGCAGCATTAGAAATAGAAAAAACTGAAATGGATGCAAAAATTGAAATTACCTCCCCAGAGCAAATGTCTTCTTTTCTTGCCCAAGAGGAAAAAATTTTAAAAGAAATGGTAGAAAAAATTGTAAAGGCTGGTGCAAATGTTCTATTCTGCCAAAAAGGAATTGATGATATGGCTCAGCACTTTTTAGCAAAAAATAAAATACTTGCTGTACGAAGAGTTAAAAAATCAGATATGGAAAAACTATCCAGGGCAACCAATGGTAGAATAGTTTCTACTTTGGATGATCTTAGTCCTTCTGACCTTGGCTATGCTGGGCTGGTGTATGAAGAAACTATTGCTGGAGAAAAGATGGTGTTTGTAGAAAAATGCAAAGATCCAAAATCAGTAACTTTATTTGTAAGGTCTTCTACTGAACATGTGGTAGCCGAAACAGAAAGAGCAGTGGTGGATGCTATCGGGGCAGTTTCATCTTCTATTGAAGATGGAAAATTTGTTACTGGTGGTGGTTCAATAGAAATGGCTTTGTCAACAAGACTAAAAAAATATGCTGCTGAAGTAGGGGGAAGAGAACAATTAGCTATTAGTGCATTTGCAGATTCATTAGAAATAATTCCAAGAACATTGGCTGAATCTGCTGGGATGGATGCAATCGATGCTTTAGTAGAGCTTAGAGCAAAGCACCAAAAAGAAGATGGAAAATATTATGGTATCAATGTATTCAATTCTAAAGTAGAAGACCTCTATAAACTTGGAGTATTTGAGCCAACTAAAGTAAAAAGACAAGCAATTGCTTCAGCAGCAGAGGCAGCAAGAATGATTTTAAGAATAGATGATATGATTTCCTCAAAACCAAAGCCATCTTCACCTAAAACACCAGGAATGGAAGAGGGAATGGAGTAAAATCCATCTCCTAAATTTTTTCAATTTTTTTTATTTTTTATTTATTTCTTTTCGATTTTTTCTTTTTATTTTTCCCCTTTTTTCTCCTTTTTAAACAGTTAAATTTTTAAATTTTAAGTAAACTTTTGTTAGGAAAAGTATATAAATATGTTGTTGTATATTATAATAATATATGTTAATAAATCTTGTTAATAAAATATAGAAAATCTTAGGGGTGAAATAATGTCAAAAATGAAAAATCTCTCTAAAAAGTTAATTGTTAGTAATATCAATAAATCTAAAATTAATAAAACTAAAAAAAATATTTTTTGGTCTTTGCCTTTGCTTGGAGCCTGTATCCTTGCTTCCTCTTGTCAGGACCCTAATTCAATTACTGTTTCTTTTAAAAAAGAAAAAGATACTACTTCTGCTAAAACGGATACTATCATTAAACCGCAGCCAGAACTTTTATTTAAAAATCAAAGGAC
>JBKBMW010000021.1:0-4755 GCA_046295675.1 Candidatus Anstonellaceae archaeon
GTGTACAATCTGTAAAATTTGATTTTCCAAATTATTTTACTGTGGTCTTTGACTCTTCAAAAACAACTAAAGATAAAATCCTTTCTTTAGAAGTTTTCAAGTCCTATCCTGCAACTTTGCTATCTACAAATCAAGGCTCAAACCCTAATGCCGATCAAAATTCTCTGATATCTACCCCTTCAAATAATCTTGCACAAGGAAGCTGCTCTCTATCTACTGGAGGCTGTAGCTGTGGAGCAGTAAGAGGAAGGATTTAACCTTTTTTTTAATTTTTTTAATTTTTTTGGGTGAATTTTATGAATTTTTCTTCAAAACATTTTTTAATAGCTCTTGTAGGTGTTTTTTTTATTACCTCACTTGTTCTAACAAAAGGGTTTGGTTTACTTAGCCAATCTGCAAGCACAGACCTACAAACAATCCAAACAAAAACTTTAGGGAATGTAGGACAACCTTCACCTACTCCAAAATCTAATTCTATATCAGATGAATATTTTAAAATCCCTCTTTCTGATATCTCAACCAAAGCAAAATGGTTTACATATAATTATGAGGGAGTAGATATAAGATTTTTTGCACTAAAAGCTTCTGATGGCTCAATTAAAACAGCTTTTGATGCATGTGATATTTGTTATCCATCAAAAAAAGGTTATAGACAAGAAGGAAATTACATGGTTTGTAATAACTGCGGTACTAGATTTTTAATTGATTCTCTTGGAAGAGAAAATAAAAGAGGCGGGGGTTGTTGGCCAGGATATCTCCCATCGTTTACATCAGATAATTTTTTATTAATTAAAAAGTCTGATTTAGAAAATGGGAAATGGAGGTTCAGTTAACTTAAATTTTGGTGATAACAATGCAGCTAACAAAAAAATTTATTGTCAGTGGAATGCATTGCTCTTCTTGTGCCCAAAACATTACTTCCCTCTTAGAAAAAACAAAGGGGATAAGTTCTGTTTCTGTTGATTTTTCTACAGCAACAGGTGTGGTTGTATTCGATCAAAATTTTGTAGATGAGAAAAAAATCAGCTCTCTTATAAAAGATTTAGGCTACAAGGCATCATTTATAGAAAATGACAATTTTTTTGAAAAACAACTACAAGAGCAAAAGAAAGAAATTTCTTCTCTTCAAAATCTTCTCATTCTCTCTATTATTTTCACTATTCCTGTTTTTTTAATCGCAATGCCTTTCCAATGGTTTGGAATTAGTTTTCCTGGCGACTTAGCTGTGTTGGTAATTGGTTCATCAATTGTCCAATTTATAGTCGGTTTTAGATTTTATAAAAGTGCTTTTTCAGCATTAAAAAACAAAACTGTTAATATGGATACACTGGTTGTTCTTGGCACCTCTTCAGCTTATTTTTATAGTCTTTATCTTTTATTTTTTTTAAACGAAACAAAGATGCTTTATTTTGAAACTTCAGCTGTGCTCATTACCTTTGTTCTTCTTGGAAACTACTTTGTTGCTATTTCAAAAGCCCGAGCTTCCAATGCAATTCAAAAATTGCTTTCAATGCAACCAACTAGTGTAATAATCTTAAAAAATGGCAGGGAAGTAGAAGTTCCTATAGAGCAGATAAATATAGGCGATACTATTGTTGTTAAGCCAGGACAAAAAATACCTGTAGATGGAATTGTGCTCAAAGGTTATTCTTCAGTAGATGAATCTATGCTTAGTGGTGAAAGCATCCCGGTAGAAAAAAGTAAGGGCGATGAGCTCTTTGGAGGTACTCTAAACCAAACTGGTTATCTTCATCTAAAAGCTACAAAAATAGGAAAAAACATGCTATTAAACCAAATAGTAGAACTTGTTATTTCTGCCCAGCAAAAAAAACCACCAATTCAAAAACTTGCTGATAGAATAAGCAGTATCTTTGTTCCAGCAGTTTTAGTCTTTGCATTTATCAGTTCTGCTTTTTGGTTTGCTCTTGGAAAAGATATTAGTTTTGTTTTAGATATCTTTGTTTCTATTTTAATTATAGCCTGTCCATGTGCTTTAGGTTTGGCAACTCCACTTGCAATAATGATTGGCACTTCTAAATCAGCAAAAGAAGGAATACTAATAAAAGATCCAACAGGTTTGGAGTTTGTTGGAAAAATAAATTCTATTATTTTTGATAAAACAGGTACTCTTACAGAAGGAAAACCATCAGTGGTCGATATTATTCCATTAAGTTCTTATCAACAAAAAGATATTATTTTTTATGCTGCAATAGCTGAAAAAGGCTCTGAGCATCCAATCTCTAAGGCAATTTTATCAAAGGCTTTAGATTACCACCTTAAAATTCCGTATCCAAAAAATGTCAAAGTAATTGTAGGACAGGGCATTGTTGCAAGTTTTAAAAAATACAAAATAGTGCTCGGGAACAAAAAACTTTTTTCTAGTTTTAAAATAAATCTTTCAAGTGCAGAACCAAAACTAGAAGCTTTGGAAAAACAAGGTAAAACTGTTATGGCTTTGGCTTTAAATAACAAAGTTATTGGATTAATCTCAGTAGCAGATAAATTAAAACCAACTGCTCGACAAGTCGTTGAACAATTAAAAAAGATGAAAAAAGAAGTTGTCCTTTTAACAGGAGATAATTTTAGAACTGCAAAGGTAATAGGAAATATTTTAGGCGTGGATAAAATTTTAGCAGAAGTTTTACCAACTCATAAAGCAGATGAGGTCAGCAAACTACAAAAAGAAGGAAAGATAGTTGCGATGGTTGGTGATGGAATCAATGATTCTCCTGCTCTTGCTCAGGCAAATGTCTCAATAGCAATGGGAAGTGGTTCAGATATTGCTATTGAAACTGGGCAGATTGTTCTATTAAAGAGCGATCCAATACATATCCTTTCTGCACTTGACATAAGTCAAACTATTTTTAAAAAGATCAAACAAAACTTTTTTTGGGCATTTATCTATAATATTGTAGGATTATTTATAGCTGCAGGAGTTCTCTATCCATTCTTTGGCTTTTTGCTTAATCCCTTATTTGCAGGTTTGGCAATGGCATTTAGTTCTGTCAGTGTAGTATTAAATTCATTCTCTCTTAATACCTATAAACCAAAATCTCTTTAAAGAGTTTGAAGAAACAAATACTTTTCAAAATCCAAAGAAACCAAAAACTTTATATATTATCTCTTTTTTATTTCATTATAAGCCTTTTATAGTTTGAGTATAATTTTAGAAGGTGACCAGATGAAAAAGAACATGTTCTTTGTTGTATTTTTCCTTTTAAGTTCTTTAATTCTAAATATTAATCTGATTTTTTCTACAGAAGTTCTAAATCTTTACACAGAAAAATGTTCGGATGGAACAGCTTATTGGCAATGCTCTCAAACCAAGCCAGGATATGGTTGTTTGCCAGATTCTTCCTCTTCAAATGGAGTTAGTTTACAAAATGATTTGCAAACCAAACTCATTAAAGATTCCAAAACTGGACAACATAAATGTGCCTGTCAAAATTTTCCAGGTTATACTGAACAAAATGGGGAATGTGTAAAAACAACCTGTGAATATAACGGAAAAACAATAGAAAATGGAAAATGTTTAGATGATAAACCAAAACGCTGTGTTTCCGGTTCTATTGTAGATGATCCATCCTCATGTGGCTGTCCAATAGGAAAAGAGGTAAGTCCAGATAAAAAAACCTGCCAATCAAAAGTAGGCTGCAGATGGGGAACAGTTGTTTGCAATCAAGGATACAAGTGCGAATATCTTGAGTCAAATATAAACGATGATGGAAAATGTGTTGGTCTTTCTGGTTGTGCAGATATCATCCCACAAGAAAAAAGAATTAAATGCACTTCATTAGAATATTGTGATACTTCTTCTGATCCAAAAGGTCAATGTGTTCAAAAAAAAGGTTGTCAATATCTAAATCCACCTTGCAGTAAAGAAGAAACCTGCAACACTGAAACAGGACTTTGTGAAAAAATTCAATCTAATTCTCTTAATCTTTCCTCAAAATCTCAAACTTCTTCTAATCAACAAAAAGGATTTTCTACTTTACAATGTTGCTGTTTGCCTGCAGGAGGTTTTGTAGCTATTTCTATGTTGGTCTTTCTAAGAAAGAAGAAAAACTAAAAAGAAAAGCAATAAATTCTATTCCATTCTTTACTTTTATTTTCATTCTTTACTTCTTTTTTTTCCTCTAGCTAATTTTTTATCCCCGCCCCCTATTGCTTTTTCCTCTTTTAATATTTCCAAAGCATCCAAATTACTTTGAGCTGAAAGTGCAATAACTACAAATCCTTCCTTGTTTTCCAAAACAGCATCAAATCCTCTTTCAGATATCTCTTTTGCTGCTTTATCTATAAATTTATTATCAAAATCCAATTCTCTGATAACTATCTTGGTAGTGTTAGATGCCTTCGCTTTTTCTATCTCCTCTTTTATTAATATATCGAAATATCTTTCTTGCAGTTTTTCAATTTCTTTACGTTGTTTTTTCCATTCATTTATCATTTTCTCCAAGTTTTTTACTATATTGTTTTCCTGTGCAACTAAACGCTCTTGTATCTCTTTTAAAATCTTTTCCTCTTTCTGTATATGTTCAATTGCTGCCAGATAACATTTAAAAACTACTCGTTCCACTCCATCTTGGATGGATTCTTTTTTTACTATTTTAAACAAACCTGCCTCTCCAGTATAATCTAAATGGGTTCCTCCACATGCTTGATGGTCGACACCTGTTTTAAAAACATTTTTTGCAATTTTTCTCAATTTATTTTGATTGTCTAAAATAGACACAATTCTTAATTCTTTTCCAG
>JBKBMW010000021.1:4765-13861 GCA_046295675.1 Candidatus Anstonellaceae archaeon
TACTGCTCCTCCCTGATAGATTCTAAATCCAAACTTTGTTTCTGCTTCATCCCTTGGATAAATCCTCTTTTCTATTGGTAAGTTTGCAGCAATTATTTCATTTGCTCTCAACTCAATTTTATCAAGTTCTTCCTTAGTTATTTTTTTATAATGAGTCAAATCTAATTGACCCTTATATTCGTCTTTGTAAGCACCGCATTGCCAAACATGTGGGCCCAATATTTCTCTTGCAGCAACATTGAGAATGTGTGCACCTGTATGATGTGTCATAATCTGTTTTCTTCTTTCAAAATTTATTTTTCCCTTTAAAATTTTTCCAACTTCTATTCCATCTAAATTTTCTAATTTATGTAATATCACTCCTGCCTCTTTTTTTACTGCCAATACTTTTTTGTTTTCAATTGTCCCCTCATCAGATACTTGTCCTCCAGATTCTGGATAAAATGCAGTTTGGTCTAGCACTACCCAACTGTCTTTTATAGCAATCACTTTGCCTTCAAATTCAGCCTCGTTATTATAACAAAGCATTTTTGTTTTTTCTATCCCCAAAATGTCAATAGTTTCTAGTTTTTGTTCTTCTTCATCTGATTTTCGTATTTTGGAATAAAAATCAGCTGGTATTTTTACTTCTATATTTTGCTCTTTTGCAACTGCTTCTATTGTTTCAGGAGGGATACCATCTGATACATACAGAGTTATTAACTCATCTACTGTTATCATCTTCTGTCTTGTTGCTGCCTGTTGAACTATTTTTGCAACTTTTTGTTTTGAAAGTTTTTTGCTTTCTTTATATTTTGATAATTCCTCACCCACAACATCTATTGCAGTTTCCACTCCTTCTTGTAGATGGGGAAATAAATCTCTTAAGTTTTTTGCATGCCCTTCTATAATATCTGCCCAATCTAAATTCCAATTGTATTCTTCGCTAAATCCAAAAGCTCTTCTTAAAATCAATCTTAGATTATATCCTCCTCCAGAATTAGATGGAAGTTGACCATCTGTTACTGTGTGCAATATGGTACTAAGATGATCAGCAGTTGCATATAAACAGAAAAGTTGGTTTAATTTTGAAAATAATTCCTCTTCTTCCATTCCAAGCATTTTTGCAATATATCTCTTCTGTTGTTCAATAGTTCTTCCTTCTTCTATGTCCACTGCTCCGGAAAGTTTTGCATATTCTAAAAATATTTTTGGTTCTATATCTATAGCAGTTTGTTTTTTGAGTTTATCTATTACCTCTCCAAAAACCAATTCGTAAGATGTTGGAGAGAGATTTGTTATCCAACAAAGTCTTGCAAGTCCTGCCCCCATATCTATAACTTTTGTTTTTAATTCTCTAAAGCTCCCATCGGGTGTAAACTCATACTGCATAAATACGCAATTTCCTAATTCCAAACCAGAAGCAAAATATTCCATTGAAGGGCCAAAATTTCCTCCCCCAACCCAAACATCCTCTTTAAATGTCAACTGTTCCTCCTCAAGTCCAAGCTCTTTTAAGTAGTTTATATCATGTTCTAAAGCTTCTTCTTTCCAATAAAACAATCCTGTTTTTTCAGTATTAAATGCATGCTGTCCTACCATAACAAAATTAGTATAATGTCTTCCAGTAACTCCAACATTACTCAAATCCCCAAATCGTATACAAGTTTGAGGAATGATTAATGGGTTTGCAGGTGGATCAATCTCGCCATTTACAACATAAGGTTGAAATCCTCCTATAGAAGCAATATTAAAATAAATATCATCTCGCCATCTTGCAACTGTTGGGTATGGCTCTACTTTCTTATGCCCATTAGAGGTAAAATATTTTTCAATTTCCTTCCATGTCTGCACATAAGTTAGTCTTTTTTTGCTTGGTGGATCTCCTATAAACTTATATCCAACACAGGCAGAGTCCTGACAATATTCCATCTCTGTTTTTGCCCAGAAAAAGCGTTGGCATTTTTTACATCTCTGTCTAACATACCCTCTATTTTTTAGAACTTCTATCTGATAATGTTTTTCATAATTCTTTTGAAAACTTTCAAACAATTCTTTTTTATCCAACATATCTCTCCCTTCTAAATGGGTCTGCCCGGATTTGAACCGGGAATCTTTCGCATGTGAAGCGAACGTGTTAGCCGTTCCACCACAGACCCAATTCCATGCTAAATTCTTATAAATATAAATAAATAAACTATATTCAACTTTTAAAATATTTAAATTTGTAGCTGTATATTTCTATTGGTAAGACTTTATTTTGCTCCCATCGTCTAGCCCGGTCAAGGACATAGCCCTCTCAAGGCTAAAACACGGGTTCAAATCCCGTTGGGAGCAAATTATTCTCTAAAATTCTTTTCACTGAGATTAATTTTATTAAGTTTGAGGAGTTATATATTATTATGGGAGTGAGAACTAAAATTGTCGGGCAATTAATTCAACCAGCAAATGCCAATACTGTAAAATTAGTTAAAAAAACATCGTATTATGAAAATCCATTTGTAAAGAAAATTCCTTCTTTAGGAAAAAAGTCTTCTTATTCAAATTTTCTTTTATTAAACCTTTACTCGTTAAAATATGCTATTGAAAGAGCAATGGTGGAAGCATATATAAACAAAGATTTGGATTATTTAGACCAAGGTTTGTCATCATATAAAGATAATTTGTTTTTTTATCTTCATACAAATTTAGACTCCTCTAGATTTTTTAGTACTTCTTTTGCTCCACTCAAAAAATCTCCAGAAGGGAGATACTCTTCTTTTTCAAAACTTTTATCTGATTTTATAAAAAGTTCAGAAGGACAAAATTTTCTTTTCAAAGTTAAAACTTTAGTATTTTCTCATCCTTTAGTAGAAAAACTCAAAAACCAAAAACTTCCATTGGGAAGAAAATCAATAAAAGAACTAGAAGAAAAAAATGTTTTTCTAACTAAGCAGGAACCAAAAGTATTTATAAAAAAACATATTTTAGAATTTCAGGATTTTGTTAAGTTTAGTCTACCTAATTATGTTTTTTACTTTTTTTCTATGCCTCCAAATATAAAGGTTTATATTAGTAAATCTGATGGGTCTATCTTTTCTTCTCTCTTCAAAAAGAATAGCTATGTTGACAAAAAATTTTTATTTGAAACCAATTTTGGCTATCAAGGGTTTAAGATATCCAAAAAAAGAATAAATTCAGCAATATTTTTTGAGATTGTGGATTTTCAACTTCATCTCCCAACTTTAGATTTTTAGAAAATCCTTTGAACTAAAAATTTGAACTAAAACCAAGGTATATCAAGGAGTTAATCTTACTCTATCTCTTGGAAAAAGGCTTGCTTCTCTAATATTTTTTAAACATCCTATTTTCATAGTAATTCTTTCCAAACCAATGGACCAGCCAGCATGCGGAGGAGCTCCTGTTCTAAAAGCATCTATATAAAATTTAAAATTTTCTGGATTTTGGCCTTTTTTTAAAAGTTGCTTTATAAGAAGCTCTGGTTGATGTATTCGTTGTGCTCCTGAAGCTATCTCTAAACTCCTAAATACCAAATCATAAGCATTACAAATTTCTGAGTTTTCATCCTCTGGCATAGAATAAAATGCCCTTACCTTTATAGGCCATTTGCTTATAACATATGCTTCTTTTTTTAATATTTTTTCTAGTTTTGCCTCATGCTCTCTGTTAAAATCTTCTCCCCATTCTATTTTTACATCTTCCTTTTGCAATTTTTCTATAAGTTCGCTATATGTATAAGTCGGAATATCTGAAATATCTTTAATCTTTGTTTTTGTTGCATCTAAAATTTTTAATTCTTCTGAACAATTCTGTTCTACGTCTTTAAGTATATAAAAAAATGTTTCTTTTAGAAGTTCCACTGCCTCTATCCAATCGCAAAATCCAATCTCACAATCCATTTGTACTATTTCGTTTAAATGTTCATTTGTATTATGTTTTTCAGCTCTAAATACATTCGTAGTCATAAATACCTTATCCATTCCCCCTATCACTGCCAATTGTTTATAAAGTTGTGGGGATTGAGCCAAATAGGCTTTTTTTTCAAAATATTTCACTTCAAATAATTCTGCTCCACCTTCAGTAGCAGCTGCTACAATAGAAGGGGGATGGATTTCATCAAAACCTTTTTTAAAAAGAAAATTTCTAAATGCATTTATTATCCTATTTTTTATTTTAAATATTGCATATACACTGTGTCTTCTCAAATCCACATATCTGTGTTCTATTCTGGTATCTAATTCTGCTGGCACTTTTCCTGTTAATTCAAATGGAACTTTTGTGCTCAAAGTGTTCAATATTTCTATTTCTTTTGGTTCGATTTCAAATCCAAGTTTGGCTATCGCAGACTTTCTAACCACTCCTCTAACTGCAATCACTGTTTCTTTTGGAAGATTTAAGTTTTCAAAAACTTTTGCTTCAACTTCATCCTTTTTAGCAGTTATTTGAGCAATTCCACTCTTATCCCTTAACTGCAAAAATCTTATCTTACCTATATCTCTTACCTCGTTTACCCATCCACAAAGAACAACTTCTTTTTTTTCTTGGTTAGAAATCTCGTTTATATAATGAGTTCTTTTTAGCCTCATAAAAAAACCTTTTTTCTTTTTTATTTATTCATATACTATTTCAACATCTTTTTTTAACCATTCGCTTATTATCCTTTTTAGTGTTTCCTCGCCAACATAAAGCTTTTGGCCAGCATTTTTTTTCAATCTTATTTTTGTTACCTCTTTTCCTTGGCTCCAAAAATAGTTGATTCCATTTAAAGTTATGGGCGCTACTATATCTGCTATTTTTGTCTTTATATCTGTGTTTTCCCTAATCACTCTTACTTTTTTTTGTAAAGCAGAAGAAAGAAGAGAAATTATTTTACCTTTTTTTCCAATAAGTAGACCTGGATTAGAACTTTCAATTATAACTATCTCTCCAATATCATAAGCTTTCGAGAAATCAGCATTTGAAATATTAATGCTTTCATTTATTCTATATAATATTTTAGATATTTCTATATCTAAATGAGATAGCCCCCCATCTACAAACTTTTTATTGCAAGTGGGACATAAATCCTCTTTCCATGCACATATTTTGCAGATGGGGGTCCTCATCTATTCACCTTTTATCTAAAGAGGTCCCATCAGAATTTATTTTTCCAAAGTAATTTCCATAGATGAAACTTTTGATTTTGTCCCATCCTCGTTTTGGACCTCTTCAGTCATTATTTCAATATTTTTGATTTTTGCATTTGGCAAAAATCTTCCTTTACTTATTTCAACTACATCTACTGCCTTTGAAATCAATTTTCCTCTTGCTTTGACTTTTACATTATTTGCACCATTGTTAAATTGGGTCACTACTGCCAATACATATCCCATGGTGCTTTTTCTTCCGATGAAAATTGTGTTTTCATCGGTTTTGGGATGTTCTGGTTTTTTTGTTTGTTGGTTTTTTTCTTCCATGTTTCCACCTCTTTGTTTTGTTTAGCATTTTTTTAGCATTTTGTTGGCATTTATTTTCTTTGTCTGTGCTCTTGCACTATTCTTATTAATATATCAGTATCTAACTCTTTTAAATTCTTGCCTTCTTCATTTTTCTCTTGTGTTTGTATCTCTTCTTCAGTTTTTTGTTTGTTTTTTAAATAACGCTTTAGAGTTTTTAACTTAAAATTAAGCTTTTTAACCTCTCGATCTTTACAAATTTGTTTATAGTTCTCATTTTTTAATCTCTCAATCTGAGCTAAAAGATGTTTTTTTTCTTGTTCCAATAGTTCTATTCTTTTTTTTAGTTCTAAATTTTCTTTTTTTAGTTTTATAATCTTCTCTATTTTCATGACTGGGTTTTCTTCAGCTTTAGAAATTTTTTGTTTATCTAACTCAACAAATTTTTTCTCTTCAATCTTATTTGTTTTTTCTGAATTTATAATCTGCAAAGCAGTTTCTTTTCTATATCCTTGAAGCATTAGATAAGCTATCTTTTCTCTTTCTTCTAAATCTGTTTTTAGAGAGGAACGCAGCAAATTCTGTTTTTCTCTATATGCAATTATTGCAGCAGAAAGGGCATCTCGCTGATGAAGATTTTTACACAATCGTTTTTTTTCTTTTTTTTCGTATTCTCTTACAAGTTGCCATTTTTCGCTTTCTCTTATCGGCTTTTTTGGAAAGCTTAATTTTGCATTGAAATAAGAAGCTAATTTTATTGTCAATTCGGAAGCAGGATTGACATCAGTTGCTATTATTGCAGGCTTTCCTTCCTCTTCAATAATCCTTATTGCATCAGAAATAGATCCAGCAAAACTAACTACATTTTTTACCTTTCCGTCTAATGTTAAAAAAGCCAAGCCAATTGTATTTCCGCTATCTACCCCTACTATATAATATCTCAATTATCTTCACCTGCTTTTTTGTACGAGAGCTTTTGTTCCAATTCAACATATGTATCAGATGGAACATTTTCTTTTATCACTACTCCTGCCCCTATCCAAGAATTTTCCCCTATCATCTTACCTGGCATAATAGCACTTAAAACCCCTGTTTTTACCTTATCGCCGATTATAGCTCCAAGTTTTCTTCTTTTGGTGTCTATCGTAACTTCATTTATTTTTGCTTTAATCAATCCTTCATCAAATCTAAAATTAGCAATTTGTGTAGCTGCTCCAAAATTACATTCCTCACCTATTATCGAGTCCCCTATATATGTTAAGTGTTTTGCATTTACTCTATCAAATATTATTGAATTTTTTATTGTAGTAGAATCTCCAATCGAACATTCCTCACCTATAGAACTATCTCCTTTTATATAAGAATGTGGTCCAATAGAGGTATTTTTTCCAATATAAATATTTCCTTCCAAATAAGAGTTTATTATTTTTGCTCCTTTTTCAACTATTACCTTTCCTTTTATAATAGAATCTTCTATCAGTCCTTCTCTTTGTTCTTTACTTTTCTGAATAATAAATTTTGTAGCATCAAACAATTGCCAAGGCAATCCCATATCCAGCCAATAGTCTTCTATAACAACAGCTTTTGCTTTTTGAGATTTTAATATATCTGTAATCTCATACTCCCCTCTAGGAGATTTTTTTATTTCTTTTATTTTTTTAAATATCTCTGGTTCAAATGCATATATAGAACAATTAGCATAGGCATTTTCTTCTACTTTTTTAGGTTTTTCTTCAAAATTAGTTATATAATTATTTTGAACAGTTGCAAATCCATAATTCTCTGGATTCTCAACTTTTTTTAACACTACTGTGGCCTTTCCTTCATACTCTTTTTGTAATTTCAAAAAAGTTTCTTTTGTAGTTATAATATCTCCTGCAACTGCAAAAAAAGAAGAGTCTATCTTTCCTTCTGCCTCTGCAATTGCAGCAGCAGTTCCATACCTCTCGCCCTGTTCAATAAATTCAATTTTTGCTTTTAAGTCAGAAGCTATTTTTTGGAAGTATTGTATAACATTTTCCTTTTTGTATTTCACTACTATAAAAATTTTTTTTATCCCTATAGCTTGGAGTTCCAAAATTATATGGTGTAAAATTGGCTTTCCAACTATTTTCACCATCGCCTTTGGTCTTGTGTTTGTAATTGGTCTAAGTCTTGTTCCTGCACCTGCTGCCAATATCAATGCAGTATCTATTGCCATATAATTACTTCTTCTTATGGGAATATAAATATCTACGCCTCAGAGCGGACTTGAACCGCTGACCTGCCGGTTAACAGCCGGCCGCTCTACCAGCTGAGCTACTGAGGCTTAAATCCTCTTTTTATTTTATATACCTTTCTTTTTTTAATAATTATGCTAATTTATGCTAATAAAAATTTTTGTTTTTTGTTTATTTTTTTATAGATTACTTTTTTATAAATTCTTTATGCTTCATTTTATTTATTAAAATTCCAATTTTAGCTAATCTTATTATTCTTTCTGCAGATTGTTCAAGTTCAAAGCGAGTTTTTCTAAACTCATAAACAAATTCTGAATGCAATGAAGGATCTATCAATCTTATTTTAGATTTTTCCTCATCCACTAATGGATTTTGCAATTCTTTCTTTAGATTTTTTTCTATTGGTTCTTCCTCTATACTCTCTTTAATTAATTTTTGCATCCGCTTTTCCCTCCTGTCTGTTCGCCATTCAATTTCTTATACTCTATTTTAGTTAAGATTTAAAAATATTGTTTATTTTGTTTATTTTTTATTTTTCCAAAGCATTATAACATTGTTGTTTATACTCTTCTTTTTCAATTAAAGCACATGCTGTGATGTCATTATTATCTAATGCATATTTAAGATAACATTTTGCAAGCCAATATTCTTTTTCTTCCTCACTTATTTGATTGCACATCTCCAAACTCTGTATTTTTTTGTTAGAATTTAAAACATTATTATAACAATTGGTTTTTGCCTGATAATTCAATTTATTACAAGCGTCAATCCTTAATTTCTGGATTGCAGTCTTATAATAACATTCTAATCTTACCACACTGCTATAAATTTTTTCACAAGCTGTATATTCTCCTGTTGCAATCGAATACTCGCTATAACATCTATCTCGTTCAGTTTCAGGTTCTAATTTTACACATAGACCTATATCGTTATTTTTTATGGCAAAATCTTTATAACACTTATTTGCATAAATACTTCCTTTTGTAGCATAATCACAAATATTTTTATCATTTAAATTCTTTGCAACTATTTCAAAGCAATAATCAGAGGTTGAGCTAATGTTTGAAAACTTACATTCTATTGGGTTGTCTTTTGCCAAAGCTTTACAAGCATATTTTTTTGCAAGCTCATTTTCTGATATAAAATCACAGCTATTGATTTCTTTTGTTTTATTTGCATATAAAATAATACACTCACTATTTCCTTTACAATATTTTATATCTTTATATAATAGAGAATAACAAAGTCCTGTGGAAATTTCATCTTTTTCAAAAGTACAAGGTGGGGAAAGATCCTTTAGGCATTTTAGTTTTTCTTCTTCTTTATTTATTAGTGTTTTTGATGTCTGCATTAGATGTTTACTATTTTTCATTGCATCGGCAGTATCATTATGCATATCCACTATCTATTATACTTATGATTTGGGCAAATGATACTTTTGCTTATTTTATTGGTAGTTGGTT
>JBKBMW010000022.1:0-13379 GCA_046295675.1 Candidatus Anstonellaceae archaeon
GTAAGCTTGTAAAAGAGATAGATGGGCTTGGGTTAAAAGAAGCCAGCCATTTTCTAAGAAATATTGGAATGATGAAAAACTTGGCTATTTTAGATAGGCACATACTTAAGTGCTTAAAATATTATGGAGTTATAAAGGAGATTCCAAAAACACTCACTAAAAAAAATTATTTGGAAATAGAAAAAAGAATGATTGAATTTAGTAAAAAAATAAAAATAGAGCCTGCTAAAATAGATTTATTATTTTGGTCTGAACAAACAGGATATGTATTTAAATAGAAGGATGAGATTATGGTAGAACTTTCAGAGCATTTTAAAGAAATTTCGCCTTCTGCAATAAGAATGGCTCAGATAAAATTTATGGAAAGAAAGGATAATTGCATTGCTATTAATGTTGCAATTGGAAATGTTTCTTTACCAATGCATCCTGCTATGATAAAAAGATTAGAAAATTTATCTTCTAAAAATTCTCCTTTTGCAAATGGGGTAGTAAGATACACTGAAACAGTTGGAACAAAAGAGGCAAATGAAGCTTTTTTGAATGTTTTAAGGTCAAGTGGTATTGATACAACTAATTTATATTCTCAAATTTTGGATGGTGGAAGTCAGGCTATGGAGATTGCAATTCTTGGAACAACTAAAGACCATGACCAAGAAAAAAAACCACTTATGCTTATTGAACCTATTTATGCAAATTATGTTTCCTTTGCTAAAAGGCTTTCGAAAAAAATAGTTTGTATTAAAAGAAAACTAAACGAAGATGGAAGATATTCACTTCCAGATATTGAAAAAATAGAAGAGGTTATAAGAGAAAATAAACCAGGAGCCATTGTGGTTATTCCTTATGATAACCCAACAGGGCAATATCTAACAAATGAGCAAATGATAGAAATAGCTAAATTGGCCATAAAATATGATATGTGGATAATCTCTGATGAGGCATATAGAGAATTACATTATAATGATAAAGAGGCAGTTAGTATTTGGAAAATTACAAATAAAGAAGTACAAGGAATAGAGGGGAGAAGAATTTCAATAGAAAGTTCTTCAAAGGTTTGGAATGCCTGCGGACTTAGAATTGGGGCATTAATAACAGATAATGAAGAATTCCATAAGAAGGCAGTTGCAGAATATACTGCTAATTTGTGTGCAAATGCTATTGGACAATATATATTTGGAGCTTTGGCACATCTAAAAAAAGAAGAATTACAACAATGGTATAAACAACAAAAAAAATATTATAAAAAATTAATTTTTGCTTTTCATGAAAATATAAAAAAACAACTTCCACAAATAATTATTTCAAACCCAGATTCTTCGCTTTATTCTGTAATTGATTTAAGAAGAATTGTACCACCAGATTTTGATGTAAAAGAATTTATTATTTGGTGTGCAAAAGAAGGGAAGGTAGAAATAGAAGGAAAAAATTATACCCTTTTAGTTGCCCCTATGGAAGGCTTTTTTTACTCATTAGATGAAAAAGAAAAAAAAGAGATTGGAAAACAGCTAAGAATTGCTTATGTTTTAGAAAAAGAGGAGATGGATTTAGTTCCAATATTGTTAAAAGAATTGCTTGAAAAATATTTGAAAAGATTAAATTGAAAAGGATAAAATAGTGAAAAAATGAAGATTGGAATTTTAGCACTTCAAGGAGATTTCTTTGAACATGCTCAAGCTTTAGAACAGGCAGCTAAAAAATTAAAAATAAAAATAGAAATAATTTTTGTGAGAAATGAAAATGATTTGGATGCTTTAGATGGTTTGATAATTCCTGGGGGAGAAAGCACTACTTTATCAACTTTGATTGAAGAGTTTGGATTAGAAAAGAAAATAAAAAAAATTAGAAACTTTTTGGTAACATGTGCTGGGCTAATAATATTGGCAAAAGATGTTGAAGGTTTGGAAAAAAATCAATCAACCCTTTCTTTGATGGATATAAAAATCAAAAGAAATGCTTATGGTTCGCAGATTGATTCCTTTTATGCTGAATTAAAAGGTGATATTTTAGAAAATAAAAAAGTTGCCTTTATTAGAGCACCAAAAATTGAAAGAATTGGAAAAAATGTTAAAGTACTTGCAAGAATTAAAAAAAATAACGAGATTGCTATTATAGAACAAAAAACAGAGAAATATTTTATGATTGGCGCAACTTGTCATCCTGAATTGGACTGGGATGAATTGGAACTTTATTTTTTAAAAAAAATAAGCTAAAATAAATGCAGATGAGGTATTATACTTTAAGAATTCTGTTTTTTAGAGCGTTTTCATCTCTACACAATAAGGCTACTCTTGAGAGAATATGCTCATCAGCATAAATATAATCTGTAAGGCTAGTGAGTTTTTTTGCAAATTTTCTTATTTCTTCCATTGTGAGCATATCTGAAAGCTGTAAGCCTCTTTGTGCATTTCTTGCCCAACCTACATATACCATTGATTTTACTTCCACATAATGAGGTTTTGCTAAATTTATTAATTTGGCATATCCTTCCTCATTAAAATCATTTAGATTATGAGCAATTGTCATTCTTAAAACAGTGCGGGTTTTTGAAGAGAGTTTATTTAAAATTTTTAGAGATTGATGATAATTTTTCCAAAAAATTTTTGCTTGGGCTTCAGAAACATTTGCAACATATTGATAAGTTTTAATATCTGGGGCAATCAAAGAAATGTAAAGTTGAGTTGGAAGTGGATTAAGATTTTTTAGAGCTTTTGGATTTGTTCCATTTGTAACTAAAAAAGTAGTCATATTTCTTTTATGAAATTGTTCAATAAGTTGGGAAAGTTTTGGATAAAGTGTTGGCTCACCGATTAATGAGAGTGCAACATGTTTTGGATTCATTGCTTGAAGAGCTTTTTTTTTGTCTGCTGCTGGATTACCTTTAAACCCAGACATTATTCTTTTTTGTTCCTTGATTAAACCTTCAGCTATGAATTCAGGTTCATCCCATTTAAAATTTTTTGGCATTTTTATCCAGCCTGTTTTAGTTTCTGGGATTATTCTCCAACAAAATCTGCAAGATAAATTGCAAAATTGTAAAACAGGGGAGGACTGAAGACATTGGTGAGAGGCTATTCCATAAAATTTGTGTTTGTAGCAACCATCTCTACCTAAAATAGAATCTTTAGAATATTTGCAGATTTTTGCAGCTGAATGGCTTCCTACTTGGTGGTAACCTTGCTTTTTTATTCTTCCTTCAAAGGTTGAAAGGTCAAGTATTTTTCTTCGCATACTAATCATTTGAATTATTTTATTGATAAAAATTTTCCAATAGCAACAAATCTCCAGCTTTTGACTATTTTTTTTGAAATTGCAATTTTGTCATCTAAAGATGCATATATTCCCCGTTTTAATTTTATGGAAATGGTTTTATCTTTTATTTTTGTAATTATTCCAATAGTGGTTGCTGAACCTACTGAAAGCACGATTGCCTCATCTAATCTAAAACCTAAGTTTTCAAAATTCTGCCTTTTGATAAGAGTATATTCTATAACTGCTTCTTGTACCAGTTGTCCAAGAATTTCTTCTGCTCCAAAAACCCCCCCAACTAAAACATCAGCTTTTGTAAGAGCAGGATCAAGCTCTGTGCCCACCCCAATCAAACCCCCTGCTACTGCTTCCGTTAGTTGTTCTTTTTCTGTACTCAAACTTACTACTTTTAGGTCCACTGGAACAAAGACCTGCTTATCTTTTTGTTTTTTTAATAAGCCTGGGCGCAAGGAGAGCACATCGCCTACTTTTATTTTTCCTTGTAAGATTGAACCACCAAATATTCCGCCTTGGAGTTTCTCTATTGGACAGCCTGGTCTATTAACATCAAAAGAGCGAACAATGTACATTTTTGGTGGCAAATTTGAATCTTTTTTTGGAGTTAAAAATTTTTCTTCTATTGCTTTTACAAGCTCGTCAATATTTGCATTATAGTTTGCTGATACTGGAATGATTGGGCAATCCTTCGCAACACTCCCTTCTAAAAATTTTTTTATTTGATTATAATGCTCGATTGCCTTTTGCTCATTTACTAAATCGATTTTGTTTTGGACGACAATGATGTTTTTTATTCCCATTAAATCCAACACAGCCAAATGCTCTGCTGTTTGTGGCTGAGGACAAGGTTCATTTGCTGCAATTATTAAAAGGGCAGCATCTATCAAAGAAACCGAAGCAATCATAGTAGCCATTAAAGTCTCATGGCCTGGAGCATCTAAAAATGAAACTACTCTGGAAAGAGTGAAATCTTCTTTTTTTTCTTTTGGAATTAGATGCTCTGGAAGATAAGTTCCTTCTTTTTTGTTTTTGTAAAAAGAAGCTTGTGCATAGCCAAGCCTGATCGTGATCCCTCTTTTGATTTCTTCTGAGTGAGTATCTGTCCATTTACCAGTTAAGGCTTTAGTAAGAGAAGTTTTTCCATGGTCAACATGACCAAACAAACCTATGTTTATTTGTGCTTGCATAAATGCACCAAATTATTTCTTATCCTCTTTTTTTGCTGGTGGAATAAGCTCATCTAAAGATTTTGGACCATAATTTTCTATCTTACAATTTATTTGTACTATATCTGAAGAGATTGTGTTTCCAACTACTGTTTTTCTTTTTCTAATACCTTTTTCTTTTGGTTTATAACCTGGACCAGAAGAAAGAAGAATTTTCTTTTTTTGAGGACCATCTACATCTGCACGCATTGGAAAACCAGAATAATCTGAACCACCGGTAATTTTTAGTTCATAACCAGGAAGACCTATAAGATTTCCATCAATAGTATTTCCTATTTTTTTACCAAGAAAATAATTTTCTGCTTCTTTTTTTAACTCCATCCCATAGGATTTGCCTGATTTTGGATCAGAGATAACTATTTTCATAAAAATACAGCCTCCTTTCTAAACCTCTTTGTAAAAGATTATGAATAAATTGATTTATATATTTTTTTATCTAATCCTGTTATTTTTTTGTTCTGATAAATTAAAAACTCTTTCAAATTTTTCTGACTTATAGAGAATGTTATATTTGTAACATTTCGTTTTTATTTTAAACAAAAGAAAAATTTTTATATATAAAGAGGAGTAAGGTGAGAAAATGATTGGAATAATTAGCAAAAACATAACAATAAAAATGGAAAATGAACGAACGGCAGCAGTGTATCCAAAAGAAAAAAACTCTGCTCTTTTTTCAAAATTTTTGTTGAAAGGCAAAAAAGCTGGAACAATTGATATAGAAAAATTAAAAAACTATCCGGATTTTGAAGTTTTGAACAATCTATCCATTTTTGTTGAAAGATTAATAGAATATGTAAACGATAGACCTGAACTAAGGAAAGGTTTTACTTCCTTTTCTTTAATGATTAGGGGAGAACTTAAAGAATTGGAAAAAATTGAATTTAGTGCTGCATTTTACAATGAACAAGAAACACCTTTTCCTATTACAATTATTTATTCAGACTATCTACTACCAGAAAGCAGGCTATTTCTTGGGCTTAATCCTTCGGTAGATGTGGCTAGTGCATTAAAATTGCGGCATGGAAGAGATTGTTGCTAAAAATTAAATTATTTTAATCCCATTTTTTGTAATAAGAACATCTTCTTCAAATCTTACTCCGAATTTTTTTCCATACCAAGAAGGTTCAAGTGCAATAACCATTCCTTTTTTTAATTTATGAATTGATTTTTTAGAAAAAAAAGGAAGCTCATGCACCTCCAAACCTATTCCATGCCCTATTGAATGAGGCATATCCTTCCATTTATATTCTGCTAATAGTTCAAAAACCTTTTTGTTAAATTCAGAAGTAGTTTTTGATTTTTTTAAAATTTTTAAACTTTCAAAAAAAATTGTTTTTGCAAGATTATAATACTCCCTTTGAGTTTTACTATTTGAAAAAAAGAAGCATCTTGTTAGATCAGAACAATAATTATTGTACTTTAAACCAAAATCTATTAAAATAAAATTTTGGATTTTTTTTCTTGTTGATGTATGATGAGGGTTAATAGAAGAATTATCAGCAGCAACAATTGGTTCAAAGGCTATTGGACAATTTAGTTCTATTGCTTTTGACTTGAGCATTTTTACAATATCGATTTCAGTTAAATTTGGTTTAATTTTATCTTCTAATTCAAAAAAAACTTTTTTTGTTAGTCTGACTGCTTTTTGTATATTTTTGATTTCTTTTTCTGATTTTATCATTCTTAACTTTTGAACTTTTTTTGAAATATCAAATGGTTTTATTTTAAAGATTTTTTTTAATTTTGAAAATCTTGAAACAGAGACTGCACTAAAATCCAATCCAACCTTTTTTTTATAGATGTATTTTTTTAAAATCTTAATTGTTGAACCAAAATCCAAAGCAAAAATTTTAAACTTTGACTTAATCGCTTTGATTTTGTTTTCATTTAGTTTAGAGGTAAAAATAAATTTTTTATTTTTTGTTATTAAGGCAATAGAATTATCTAAATTAGTTCTTGTTAAATAAAAAAAATTTGGATCTGGACCAAAACCTTTGTCTTCATCATTAAATAATAGAGTGGTCATCTAAAAACTAAAAGAAAGAAAAATTAAAAAATTATGTTTTTGCTATCATTTTTTTCCTTGTGGTTAAAAAAAAATAAAAAAGAACAGGTGTACTTTAAAAACAACAAAAAACTTTTAAAAAATACAAAGGAGAGCAGGATTATTTAAAAAATTTTTTATTAGATTTGGATAAAAAAATGGTATAGAAATAATCTTCCTCCTCAAATTCTTCTTTTTTAAAAGAATAATTCAAACCATTTTTTCTTTGGACAAGGGATATTTTTTGAGAGAGACTATTCTTTATGTATTCTTTTTGTCTTAAAACCTTTGAAAAAATTTTTTTGAACTTTAGGGATTGAAAAAGATAATAAAAATTCAAATCTACTGTTATTTGCTCTCCATATTTTCTTACAATAAATTTATTCCAATCTTCTTGGTCTAAAATAAAATCTTCTTTTTTATAAAAACCATAATCAAAAAACTGCATATAGCCGGTTTTTTTGAGTTTTTTTGATAAAAAGAAAATCAAATTTTTAGCTAAAAAGTTTATTGGGATAAAAAAATTTTTTGGAAAATAAGAAAATACTCTATTTTCTATTTTGCTTAATTTTTTCTTTTTGTTACTAACTTGGAAATTTAAATTTTTATTGTAATAAACTTCATAAACACAATTATCCTCTTTTTTTACAAAGATTTTTGCTGCTAAGTCAGAGAGTAATTCATTTGCTAAAACACAATCAAACTCTTCCTTTAATTTGAATTTAGAAAAATTATTTGCATCAAAAAGAATATTTTTTATTGTACAAAATTTAGAGAACTTTTCCAAATTTTTAGAAGCTAAATTTAATAAAGGAATAGAAAAATCAGCTAAAAAATAATTTACTTTTTTTAAAAAAATTTTATCTGTTGTTTTTAATTTTTCTAAAAAAGAAAAAGCAAAATTTCCATTTCCAACTCCGATTTCCAAAACATTTAATTTTTTGTTTTTTGAAAATTTCAAATGCGAATAAAAACTGCTAGCACAAGCTTGCCCTAACAAATTCTTTTTACTTTGTGTATAGGTTAGAAAATCATAATAGAGAGTAGGTTTTTGCTGTTTATAATATTTTGAATTTACTTTTTGCATTAATTTATCTAAACTTAACATTGGACCAACTAATTTAAAAAAGGCCAAAGAGTTTGGATTTTTTGCTTTCGTTTTCAAATTCCTTGAGCAGCTCTTTTTGATGAGAATTTAATTTTTTTGGAATCTCCACAATAACACGAATATAGAGATCTCCTTTTCTTTTTGTTCTTAGGTTTTGAAAGCCTTCATTTTGCAAACGCAATAAAGTGTGCGAAGGTGTACCTGCAGGAACATTTACCTCTAAATCAGAGCCATCTATATTTTTTAATTTTATTTTTCCACCTAAAACAAGAGTGGAGAATGAAACAAAAACATCAGTAAACAAATTATCTCCTTCTCTTCTGAATTTTTGATGAGGAGAAACTTCTACTAAAATATATAAATCCCCATACCCTCCAGGACCCCATTCTCCCATTCCATCCAGTCTTAACCGAGCTCCATCATAAATTCCAGCTGGAATGTCAACAGAGATTTCCTCTTTTGATGGTACAAATCCCTTTCCTTGGCAAACAGAACAGGATTTTTTTGGAATTTTTCCACTTCCACCACATTTGGAACAGGTTGTAATAGTACTTAGCCTTCCGAATGGTCCCAAAGAACGAATTGTTTGCAGCTGACCACTCCCTCCACATTGAGGACAGGTTATAAGTGAAGAACCAGATGCAACCCCAGAACCATTACAGGCTTTGCAGATAATTTTACGCTGGATAAACAATGTTTTTTTTGTTCCTTTGTATGCTTCCTCAAAACTTATTAAAACAGTTGCAGAAAGATCTCTTCCTTTATAATAAGTTGCTCTCTGTCTTCTTCTTTGTGTGGAAAATGGAGAGAAAAAATCTTCAAAGAAAAAATCTTCAAGGTCTAATCCCATATTTTTAAAGATATCTTCAAAATCCACCCCTCTAAATATATCTTCCTGAGTGTACATTCTATCAAAACCTGCATGGCCAAATTGATCATAAGCTTGCCTTTTTTGAGGATCAGAAAGGACAGCATAAGCCTCAGAGATTTCTTTGAATTTTTCTTCTGCTCCTGGTTCTTTGTTTTTGTCTGGATGATATTTTAAAGCCAAATTACGATAAGCTTTTTTTATTTCTTCTAGGCTTGCATTTTTAGGCAC
Source organism: Candidatus Anstonellaceae archaeon (assembly GCA_046295675.1). Taxonomy (GTDB): domain Archaea; phylum Micrarchaeota; class Micrarchaeia; order Anstonellales; family Anstonellaceae; genus JAOAJF01. Next base: position 8,742 of record JBKBMW010000022.1, read on the forward strand.
TCCTAAAATTTCATAATAATCTTTTTTTGTTGTCATAAAATCAAGTTAAATTTAGGATTTCTTGGTAAAGGATGCATCTATTGTATCATCCCCGCCATCTTTTTTATCTTTTCTTGTATCTGAAAAGTTTTCCCCTTCTCTATTTTGTCCAAACCCACCTTGACCTTGAGTCTCTCCACTTCCCCCGCTTTTATATATCTCTTGACCTATTTCAGAAAGCAATGGCTTTAGTTCTGTAAGCAAGCGCTTACAGGTTTGTACATCTTTTTTTGAAGAAGCCTCCTTTAAATCATTGATTATTTTTTCTATCTTTTCTTTTAAACTAGTACTAATCTTATCTTTAAATTCGTTTAATGTTTTTTCTGCTTGATAGGCAGTAATATCTGCTTCGTTTATTGTTTCCACCTCTTCCCTTTTCTTTTTGTCTTCCTGCGCATATTGCTCTGCTTCCTTGATTTTCTTTTCTATTTCTTCTTTGGACATTTTGTTTGGTGCAGTAATAATCATTTTTTGCTCTTTTCCTGTGCCTTTATCTTTAGCAGAAACATGCAAAATTCCATTTACATCTATATCAAAAGTAACTTCGATTTGAGGGACTCCTCTTGGTGCCGGAGGAATTCCGACTAACTGGAACCTTCCAAGTTCAACATTATCATCTGCCATCGGCCTTTCTCCCTGTAAAACCCTTATCTCAACAGAAGTTTGATTATCTGCAGCAGTAGTGAAAATTTGGCTTCTTTTTGTTGGAATAGTGGTATTTTTCTCAATTAGCTTAGTAAAAATTCCTCCCAAGGTTTCAATTCCAAGGGAAAGAGGAGTAACATCCAATAAAAGTATGTCTTTTACTTCACCAGCCAATACTCCAGCTTGAATTGCTGCACCAAATGCAACACATTCCATTGGGTCAACTCCTCGCTCCACTTTTTTGTTAACCACTCCCTCTACAAATCTCTGGACTATTGGCATTCTAGTTGGGCCACCAACTAATATTATTTTATCTATTTGATCTTTAGTAAGTTTTGCGTCTGCTAAAGCAGTTTCAATTGGTTTTTTGCATCTTTGAATAATTGGGTCTACAATTTCTTCTAATTTTGCTCTTGTAAGTTTATGGACAAAATGCTTTGGACCAGATTGTGTTGCTGTTAGATAAGGTAGATTTATTTCACTCTCAAAAGTAGTGGAAAGCTCAATTTTTGTTTTTTCTGCTGCTTCTTTCAATCTTTGAAGAGCTATTGGGTCATTTTGTACATTTACTCCACTTTCTCGTAAAAATACTCCAATTAAATAATCCACAATAGCATTATCCATGTCTGTTCCACCAAGCTCAGTATCACCTGAAGTGGATTTGACTTCAAAAACTCCCTCTCCAAATTCCATTATAGTTACATCTAATGTACCTCCACCTAAATCAAAAACCATTATTTTTTGTGGTTCGGTTTTCTTATCTAATCCATAGGCTAAAGCAGCTGCAGTTGGCTCATTGATTATTCTAACAACTTCTAATCCAGCTATTTGGCCAGCATCCTTTGTTGCCTGCCTTTGATTATCGTTAAAATATGCTGGGACAGTGATAACTGCTTTTGTAACTGGTTGGCCTAAAAATGCTTCTGCATCTTGCTTGATTTTTCTTAAAATCATTGCAGAAAGCTCTTGCGGAGTAAATTCTTTGTCTCCTAATTTATAAACATAGTTTGTACCCATTTTTCTTTTAAATGCTGTTGCAGTGTTTTGTGGATTAGATACTGCCTGCCTTTTTGCTGGTTCTCCAACTAAAATTTGATTGTCTTTAGTTATTGCAACTACTGATGGAAAGGATTTTCCATAAAGCGAAGCTCCCTCTGCAGATGGAATTAAAACTGGTCTTCCTCCTTCTAATACTGCTGCTGCAGAGTTAGAAGTTCCAAGATCAATTCCAATAATTTTTGTCATACCACCACCTCATTTTCCTTTTTCTTATCTTTTTCTTCTTTTTCTTGTTTTTGTTCTTTTTTTTCTATTTTTTTATAAATACTAACCTTTGCTGGCCTTAAAAGTTTTCCATTTATTGTATAGCCCTTCTTAATAACTTTAGCAATATGACCATCTGGTTCTCCATCTACTTTTAATATTACCTCATGAAGATGAGGATCAGGTTCCCCAGAACAATCTATTTCTTCTATATTATAAAAGGTTAAAAGATTTGAAAGTTTTTTTTGTAAAATTTTCAAGCCTTCTTTAATTTTTTCAACTTCTCCACTTGAGTTTATTGGCTCAAGAGAGATTAAAACTTCTTGATAAATATCTAAAAAGTGATTTAATACATCAAGCTTACCTAATTCAAAAGCCTGTTCGATTTCTTTTGTAGTTCTTTTTTTGTAGTTATCGAATTCTGCTGCTAATCTTTTGAGGTCATTTTTGTATTCTTCGCATTGGGCTTGAAGTTTTTCTTTTTCATCCTTTTCGATAGAGATTTTTGTAGCATCTTGTTTGGAGGTGTTTTCTTTTTTTTCATTATCCATAAAAATCACAATCACTTTAGATAATATTTTTGATCAAGTTTTTGTGCTATAGCAAAAACCTCATCAAATATTTTATCTGCTTCCTCCTTGGCTTTTAGCACAAATTTACTAAAACCATGTTCAATGAAGTAATACCTTGATTTTTCCTTTTTTAATAAACCAATCTTTTCCAATCGATTTAAATGATGAAGCACCGTTATTCTGTTTAAAGCGACTGTTTTTGCCAATAGCGAAGCATTTATCGGTTTGGATAAAGGAAAGTTAAGCATTGCTCGTATAATTGTAAGCATGGTTTTGTCTTTGTCTCGTTTTGTAAGTATTTGGAGATTGGAGCAAAAAATTTCTAATTCATCTTGTTTGTTTAAGTTAACAATGAATATACCTTTACTTTCTTTTTTTTGTCCTTCTAATTTAACTAAAAATGTTAATACCATATATACATATTTATATATGCAAAAGTATTTAAATGTTTATATCATATATACATCAATTTTTTACATCAATTTTTTATTAAACAAAAATCATTTTTAAATTAATATAAATGTTTTTAAATTTTTTACCACATAAAATAATTATGTTAAATATAAACAAAAAACAACATAATTTAATTAAAGCCTTTCTTTTATTTTTGTTTTTTTCTTTTTCTGGCCAAATCAACCACCACGAGCCAGAAAGAAAACCTAAAAAGTATCAAATTCAAATTCAAAAAGAAAAAGAAGAAAAAAATTTTTCTTCCAGCTCAAAAAATAATAGTTATAGATTTTTTATAAACTTAGCTGAATTTAAAAATATACTTTTTGAAAATGAAAAAGCAATAGATTCTTCAGTTATATGCCCTGGAGGGTATAGAAGAAGAACTCCTCTTTTAGCAGTTAATAAAAAAGTAATAGTTATTAGACCGGCTTTTTTTCCTACAAAAGCAGAAAGAGATCAGTTCAGAGCAGCTTTTCCAGATAGAACAAGTCAGCCAGCAAATCCAAAAAATCCATTAGGACGAGTAAAGATAGACCTACATAATGTTGAGGGCTTATTGATTAGAATGCATGGAACAAGCTTGGTAAAAAGTATTGGCGAATTTAAAGATGGCGAAGTAGTAAACTACAAGTTTGCTTCTAATGGTTGTATTAGAAATAATAATCTTGCGATAGAGAAAATGATTGGAAGAGTTATTGGAAATAGTGAAATAAAAAAAGTTTTTCCTCTAAAAAGTAATAAAGAAATAGAAGAGTTAATCAAGGAATATAAAAATTTCAAGATTGAAGATTGGGAAATAATCAATAAGACCACAAAAGGAAGAAGCATTATAATAGAATTAGAAAAACCAATCCAAATAGATGTTGTTTATAGATTATGGGATATAATTTCTTATACAGATAGTACAATAGAATTTAGAATTCATATAGATTTATATAATTATTTGGATGGTAAACGAGAGATAAGGGTTATTAAACCATATCAATTAAATAGAGAAGAAAATGCTTATAATTTTGAGCATTTTTGTAGAGATTTAGAAAAAAAGAAGATTTATCTTAACAAATTGGAACAAAAAGAAAGTTGGCAAAAACTAAAAAAAATGATTGAAAAAAATAAAAATACAAATAAAAAAATTTTTATTAGGTTGAATAAAAGCTAAAACTAAAATAAATTTTTTTCTTTTATCTTTCTTTTTTCTTTTTAAAATAAAAATAGAAAAAGCGGATTATAGACTGAAAAACAAATACTACTACATTTTTGAATTTTAGAAAAAGAAAAATAAATAAGAGAATAACTCCAATTTCGCTCAATAGGATAATCAGTTCTGTTCTTTGATTTTCTTGTAATTTTCTTTTTAAAGAAGATGGGATAGAACCCTCTTGTAGGTCTGAAAAAGATGGGGGGGATTCAAACTGCTTTAAAAGCTGTATTTTAATAGATACATTTTCGTATGGGCTTTGAGCAATAATGTCAAAAGAGGTATCGTTTTGTACACAAAAAATTTTATAAAAAATTAATTTTGTTTGATTTAAAATTTGATTTAAAGTTTTTCTCATAGTAAGTGAGGTTAAATATTTCAAAACCTATTTAAACATTTTAAAACTTAAAAATATTCCTAAAATTATTCCAATTAACCCAAAGGTAATTAAATAAGTTATTAAAATCG
>JBKBMW010000023.1:0-13043 GCA_046295675.1 Candidatus Anstonellaceae archaeon
TTCGGTTGTTTGCCCTATTTTAAACGAAGAAAAAAATATTGCAACATTTTTGGATTATCTTTTGGCTCAAGCTTATATCCCAGAGATTGTCCTTGTAGATGGTGGGTCAACTGACAAAACCATAGAAATTGTTAGATCATACCAAAAAAAGAGCAATAAAATCAAGTTGATTGAATTAAAAGAAAGAGGAACTGGAAAAGCAATAAATGTTGGTTTTAAAAATTCCTCTGGACTTTATATCTGTCATTCTGGAGCAGATTTTGGTTTTCTAGGCAAAAATATTTTTTCAAAAGCTGTAGACTTTATTAAAAAAAATCCAAAAACAAAAATCCTTGCTCTTGCTTTTCCATTAAAAAAAAGATTTAACAATATTATAAAAGATTCTTTTCTATTTTGGGATAGTAGATATTCCCTTAATCTAATAGTTCCTATTGTCAAAAGAGAAATCTTTCCAACCTATCCAGAAATTTCTTATGGAGAGGATAAGATAGCAGCTAAAAGCCTTGAGCAATATTTTCAACAAGCACAAACTCTTTTTTTAGAAGAAGATTTTTTAAGATTTCAAAAAGATTTTTCATTAAACTTATTTATAAAAAGATATTTATGGTATGGAAGGACATTTTTGCCCTATCTTAAACTGGCCAATGAACCAAAGGAATATTTACGAATTTTACTTTGTGTTTTAGCAGTTTTTTTTCCACCTATCCTCTTAATCCCTTTTTTAGTAGGAATTTATGATGCAATAAAATTTTTAAAAATATTTCCTTTAACAGTTGTTTTTTTTCCAATTTTTTCTATGGCTGCTTCCTGGTTAATGGGGATTGGGTTTTTAATAGGATTTTTTGTTAAAGACCTTGGGCATTAGTATGTTTAAAGGAGTAAAAAGAAAACATATCTTTAAATAGATTTCCATATCTATATATCTTTTGTAATGTTAAAGAAAAGGTATTCAATTATGCAACACTTAATAAAGAACCATAAATCAAATATTTTCTCTTATTTCAAATCAGTTAGTTCTATCTTTAAAAAACATAAACCAGAAAGTGATCAAATTGAAAATAAGAAAAATAATAGAATACAATTATTAGCTTTATATATGAGTTTTAGATTTAACGAATTAAACAATGTAGATGTATACTATAAAAAAGCTTTTAATTTGGTTAACCAGATAAAGCCAAATTCAAATGAGATTGAAGAGTTTTCTAAGCAATTAAATCTTTTTGAATCTGATCCATTTTTTAAAATTAAAGCTGGCTTGTTTTTATCAGCACTTATCAATTCCTCAGAATATCAACATTTTAAAATTTTTACAAATAGCTTTCAATCCAAAATACATTTTCTTGGTTTTCAAAATACAAAAAATATTGAAATCTTTGGAGATAGTGGAAACAATCTGGGCTATAAAATGCAAAATGGAACTATAGTTGTTCATGGAAATACTGGCGATAATATTGGTTTTTTAATGCAAGGTGGCAAGATTTATCTTAAGGGAAATTATAAATCAATCTATGCCTATCTTTTAGGAGAAGTTTATTTAAATGAGGAATTAATTTTTAAAAATGGTAAAAAAATAAAATCTTCTAAATTTTAAACACATTTTTATTTTTATGGATAAATACGATAAATCAATATCTGCTTTAAAAATCTTGGTTTATGGCAAAGTACAGGGAGTTTTTTTTAGGGCTTGGGCAAAAAAACAAGCACTAAAATTTTTTTTGGTCGGATGGGCAAAAAATTTAATAGATGGTTCAGTAGAAATTTTTATTGAAGGTAAAGAAGAAAATTTAGAAAAATTTCTTTTTTCCTGTCTTAAAGGTTCCTCAAATTCAGAAGTAAAATATTTAATTATACAACCAACAGATAAAAAGAATTTGACAAATTTTGATATTCTTTAAAATAGTATTACTTTAAAATCATATCTAATTTTTATGATAATGATATGAAGCATCAATTGCTAGATGAATAAAATAAGCACAAAAAAATATTGCATCTAAAAAAATTACCATCTCCTGTTCAAATAAAAAAATTAAAAAAACATAGCCTGCAAAAGCAAATATTATAAGCATCAAGTAGGAATGCATAAAATTTTCAGATGGAACAAAGCCAACTATCATCCTTGCAACTATATAAAAAACTACTAAAAAAAGCCCTAAGAAAAAAACATTACAATAAGTTGTAATTCCTTTGTCAACTTCAGATGTAATTGAAAGGCAAAGATTATTTGATACTGAAACCGAAGCAGGGTAAAAAGCAACAAGTATTGCTCCAAATACAAATAAAAAAATAGCAAAAGAATGGATAAATTTTTTTAAAAAATTGGTTAAAACATCTATATCTGGTAAAAGCATACCTACTAAAAAAGAAAGAAAAAATAAATCTAAGATTTGCTTGGAGTAGTAATTTGTACCAATACTATAAATAAGTGCAAATGCTATAACAATAGCCACAATTTTCTTTCCACTAGCAATTGCCCAACCAAACATATTTTTATTTTTTTATTTATTCAATATAAAACTATCACTGGTTCTGTGTAATACCTTGCAGAGCCATATCTAACTCTTTTCTTTATCATCTCAACCAAATGCATTTCAATGCTTTCCTTGCTTTCATTTAAATAACCAAGGCGAAAGTTTAATCTAACAATTCTTCCAGGTATTTGATGGCGTGTGCTTTTTGGAGGAAAAATTTTTCCATTCAATATATTCTTTATTACTTCTTCTTTAGTAAAAATTTTTCTTGCAAACACCACTTCTCCTCTATCTAAAAACAGGTTTGTCCGTATATCCTCAATAAAAACAAGGTCATTGTTGTTGTTTTTTGTTATATCTTTTCCAAGTTTCTCTTCAAAAAACTTTTTTTGTTCTTTGATCGTTCCTTCAAAATTTCTTTGCTCGCTTTCAAAAATTTTACATTTTAATTTTCCCTCATCCTTTTTCATTGCCATCAGATAGGCTTCATAATTATTTATTTTTCTAATCCCTTCTTCATACTCTATCTTTTCTCCATCCAATCCATCAAAATCAGTGTTTTTGTTTACTATATACCATCCCCCTATTTTTATCTTTGGATCAAAATAATCTACCACCTGGCATATAGCGTATTCTGTCTTTAATTGTTCTAATACTGTGCGACGATGATTACCATCTAATACTATTTTATCTTTTTTATCAATTATTAACGGGTCAATCAACTTTCCTATATTAAGCATAGTCTCCTTTAAAGCAAGAAGATTCTCCTCTATAACCTGCTCATGTATCTTCAATTTTTCTAATTCTACTACTTCAAGACTTTCTAATATCTCTTCTGCTAACATTAATTAATTTTAAAACTTAAGGATTTTAAATCTTTACTGCCTCTCAAAACTAAAATTCCTGTTCATCAAATTAAAAATTTTCAGAAGTATTTTTAAATCTAAAGTTTTTTATAATCTTATGGATGATAAAACAAAAATAAGAAGTTCTATTATTGGTCTTGATGCCTTGCTTGGTGGTGGAATAAAAAAAGAAAGCATGGTTCTGTTACACGGGCCACCTTTTTGTGGAAAAAAACTTTTTTTAATGCAATTTTTATACGAGCAGTTAAATTCCTCTAACCCAACTATTTTCGTTTTAACTGATTTTGGTGTTGTAGATTTTCAAACAAAAATGAAAAATTTAGGTTGGGATATAACAAATTTTGAAAAATCAAATTTATGTTTTTTTATTGATGCATACTCCAAGCAGTATTCCCCTTACCTACAAGATAGTAAAACTACTAAATTTGTTTCCTCTCCAGCAGCTCTTTCAGAATTATCTCTATCGCTTTCTAAAATTCAAGAAGAATTTTCTTTACAAAACTTTTTTGTTGGTTGGCATTCTCTTTCTACAGTACTAAAAAATACAGAATCAAATTCTTTTTTTAAATTTCTTAGTTTTGAGATAGGAAAACTCAAAAAGTTACATGCTACTGCTTTTTTTACTTTGGAAAAAAACGTTCATTCTAAACAGGAAGAGTTTGGAATAGAACATTTAATGGATGGGGTAATCGAATTTGAAAATGCAAAAATTTTAGCAAAAGGTTTTGATATTTTCGATGTCCAATGGCATCCTTATTCTATCAATGAAAATGGAATTTCTATTTTATAATTCTACCATTTCTCAAGCACTATTTTTTCTTTTTTAATTCCATTATTCTCCAACATTAAAGAAAGCTGCTGTGCAAATTCCTTTCCCCCACATATATAATACTTAGCTTCTTCCCATTCATTCAAATGTTTTTTAATCATCTCAATATTTATTCTACCATTTTCAAATTCTTTTAAGTTTTCTTGTGTAAGGGTGTAAACAACTTCAAAAAATTCATTTTTCTTCTTTATCTCATCAAGCAAATTCTTATAAGCAATCTCTTTTTTGCTTTTGTTAGAATAAAACAAATATACTTTATTTTTGTATTGTTTTGATTCCAGTTCTTTTAGCATACATATAAATGGAGTTATACCTATCCCACCAGCTATAAATACTGATAGTAGCATACTTTCGTCAAATAAAAATTGACCATATGGCCCCGCAATCTTTACATTCTCATTTTCTTTTAATCCTAATAAAGCTGAGGAAAAAACACCATGCTTTTTTATTCCAAAAGATAAGTTATTTTCAGAATAAGGAAAAAGAGCAGAGTATGGTCTAAAATTTGGTTTTGCTTCCAATTCTTCTATCTTAATCATAAAAAATTGGCCTGCTTTAAAATAAGGGATTTGGCCTACAAGTGGTTTGAATGTAAGCGTATAAATATCTTCAGTCTCCTCAAGCTTATTTACAAGTTGATAATCCTTGTATTCTATCATAAAAACACTTTTTTTATTTTTATCCAATAACTTTAAAAATATTTATATAACTAATATCTTTATATCTATCATTAATTGATTAATTGTTTACTCATGCTTAGCATATATTAACAAAATTTTTTTAGCTACTGATGTTTTGGTGGATAGAATGCAAGAAGAAGATGTTGAAGATAAAAGTTCACATTCTTTTTTAGATGAACTATCAAAAGTTTCAGAAGCAGAAAAAAACGCATCTCTTTTAATAGAATCTACTTCAAAAAAAGCTCAAGAAATTATAAAACAAGCAAACTTAGAGGCATCAAAAATTATTGCAGATTCTTCAGAACATTCTATAAAAATAAAAAATCAGATTATTGCCAAAGAAAAAAAGAAAACCGAAACTAAAGTATCTCAAATCTTAACCAATGCTAAAAAAGAAGCAGAAAAAATAAAAAAACTCTCCCTTACAAAAGAGCAGTTGCATTCCTTACTTGACATTTTAATCGAATGATTCAAAAAAAGAAAATAAAAATACTGAGGCAAGTAAATGTTTAGAGCAGCAAAAATGCAAAAAATCAAGATGATTGGTTTGTTGCAGGACCTCTATCCAGCCCTTGCCCTTTGGAGAAGACTAGGCATTATACAGCTGGAATACACTCCTTATAAACAACTCGGAATAAACAAAGGTTATACTCTTGAAGTTTATCAAGAGCTTTCCGAACAGCTTTTAAAACTTCGAACTGCAAAAAATTATCTTATTCCACGACCAATAGAACCAAAAGCATTGGAAAAAAATCCATTACAAGAAGCAAAAGAAATAAACATCAATGATGAATTACTTGAAATCGAAACCTCTTTAAAAGAACTTAGCAAAGAGCAGGAAAATTTAAAAAAACAAATTCTTTTTTATTCTCGTTTAGAAGGTTTTGAGATAAATTTTTCTTCACTTCCAAAATCTCTAAATTATTATCTTCTTTCTGTTTCAAATATCAAAATCAAGGAACTAAAAGAAAGGCTTTCTGCAATCTCGTCTAATTACAGTTTTCTTCTTACTGAAGATAAAGCAATAAAAAATAATTTGCTAGTTCTTATTGCTATTGAAAAAGGAAAAGACTTAACTCCTTTGGAAAATATAGCCACTTTCCTGGAAATTCCAAATATCTCTTCTTCTCCAAAGCAAGCAAAGTTATCCCTTGAACTAAAAGCAGTAGAAGTTGATGATAAAATCAAATCCTTGCTTTATAGAAAATTGATTTTATCTGAGAAGTACTATGCAACCATTGTTCGGTTAGAAGAAGCGCTCAACTTAGAAGCAGAATTAGCAAGAGAAGTATTAAAATTTGGGACCTCAAAAAGTTGTTTTTTTGCAACTGGATGGATAAAAGAAGCAGAATTTGAAAAGTTTAAAAACACCACTTTAAAATTTTTAGAAGGAAGAATTGCTATTTCAATTATTCCTCCATCATTGCATCATTACCAAAATTGTCCAACTCTTTTAGAAAATCCCTCTATAATAAAGCCATTTGAAGATGTTTTAAAATTTTTATATGTTCCAAATGCAAAAGAAATTGATCCATCTGCATTAATTTTTTTAACAATCCCTCTTAATTATGCCCTTATAGTTGCAGATGCAGGTTATGCAATGCTCTCAGCTATTCTATCGTTATTTGTCCTCTTAATCTCATCAAAAGGTAGCCTTCTAGAAGCACTTGGAAAAATCTGGTTAATAGGGGCTATCCCAACTCTTTTTTTTGGCATACTTTTTGACGAATATTTTGGTTTTACTCATAAGGATCTTCTAGGTCAAAAGTTATATACTCCAATTTTGCATCGAACACATTCGGTTCAATTGTTGCTTTTATATTCTATCATAGTTGGCTGGATTTTAATGATTCTTGGTTTTATTTTAGGTGCAATAAACTCCTGGCAACATTCAAAAAAACATGCAGCTGCAAAGCTTTGTTGGGTTGTAATTCAAATTGGTTTTACCATTACGATCGCCTCTTTTTTAGGAGAATCATTCACTCAATATCTTTTATATGGGGTTGGAATATTTATTATTGGAATAGTCGGGCTTATTTTTTTTGAAGGTCCTTTAGGAATTGTAGAAGTCCCTGGGCTTATCTCTAATATAATGTCCTTCTCACGAATTACCGCTGTAGGGGTAGCCGGACTTATTTTAGCAGAGGCAATAAACCAATTTTTATTTCCAAAAGCAGTAGGAGCCTTTTCAATAGAGGGAGCAATTTCATTTGTATTAATGTTCTTGCTATATACTCTGTTTCATTTTGTAAATACTTTTATTGCAATGTTTGAAGGCTTTTTGCATTCTGCAAGATTGTCTTTCTTGGAATTTTTTACAAAGTTTTTTGAAGGTGGTGGAAAACTTTTTTCACCATTTACATTATCAAGAAAATATACTTTGGACAAAATTGAGTTTGATAGTGATATTAATACTAAAAGCTCTTTAAAGAGCTAAAAAATGTGAGGTGTAAAATATGGCGCAAGAAGTTTTGCAAAGCCTTTTTTTAAACAAAGAAGGGGCATTGGCATTAGGTGCAGGAATTGCAATGGCAGGTTCTGCATTAGCAACAGGTTGGGCACAGGCTTCAATTGGTTCTTCCATTATGGGTGTGTTGGCAGAAAAGCCCGAGGAAGCTTTTAGATTAATAGTTTATATGGCTCTACCCGAAATCATAGTCTTACTTGGATTTGTCTCAGTCTTTCTGATCCTAGAAAAAATCTAAAAGTTTTAATATCCTATATTGTGATCCCGATGAGTTTGAGCGGAATTGTTCATCAAATAGAAAAAGAAGCAAAGGATAAAGCATTATCAATCTTAGAAGAAGCAAAAAAACAACAAACCTCTATAATTTTAGAAGCAAAAAAACAAGGAAAAAATCTTATCCTATCTGCAGAGCAACAAGCCAAGGAGCTTTCTAAAAACTATCATCTGGAGAAGATTTCCTCAACACAGAATGAAAGCAATAGAATAGTCCAAGAAGCTAGAGAAGAAGCAATAGAAAATGCGCTTAAGGAAATCTGGAATGAGTTTGTAGCTTTTAGTAAAAGCCCGGCTTATCCAAAGTTTCTAAAAAAACTTGCAGCATTAGCAATAGAGGAACTAGAGATTTCAAACCCAGTTTTTGTTGTAAATCAAAAAGATGCAAAAATTATTTCCGGACTAGGCCTAAAAATTGGACAAATCAGAGATATTAGGGGAGGTTTAATTGCTCAATCAAAAGATGAAAAAGTGGTGGTAGATTATAGCTTTGAATCAATCTTTGAGCAAAAAAAGCCTGTTCTTAGAGCACAAATAAGACAAATTCTTTTAGAAAAAGAAGAAAAAAAAGAATTGGAAAAACCCTTTAATTTTCCCTATACCAAACAAAGAAAAAGTAAAAAATAAAAGTGAGCAAAATGGGCATTTATTTTCCAAAAATAGAGTTTGCTCCATTAGTTTATGGATATGCAAATGCCAGGGCACATGCAATGTTTTCAAAATTAATCACTTCTCAGCAAATAGCAGAACTTATTCGAATGCCTTCTGTTGATACAATAATTGAGACCTTAAATCGCACAGAATACAGACAAGAAATTTTAGATCTTTCTCTTTCTTACAAAGGAGAACAACTAATTGATTTTGCTCTTAGTAACAACTTTGCAAAATTTTGCAATAAAATCTATCAATTCACTCCAAAAAAAGATAAAAAAATAATCTTTGCTCTTTTATCCAAATGGGATTCGCACAATCTTAAACTAATAATTTCAGCAAAAAGACACAACTATACTTGGAATCAAATACGTCCTCATATCGTTTTAGCTGGAAGCTTACAGTTAAAAGAACTGGAAGAGCTTTTTACATCTCAGAACAGCGAGGAATTTTATTCAAAGCTAAAAATCACGGAATTTGGAAAAGGTTTTTTATCCTCCAAAGTGCCATTTATTACACAGCCATTAAAACAAGCATTCAAAGTTATGGATTCAGATCTCTTTATTTTTGACATGATGCTTTTAAGTTTAGATTTTTATCAGTTTATTATTTTACAACAGGTGATTGAACAAGCAAAAAAAGAAAAACAGCTTTCAGCATTTCTCTCTTCATTTGCAGATGAAAAGAACTTGCAAATAGTCCTAAGGCTTGCAAAAGAGGATTTGGATTTAAATCAAATTCGTCAATATCTTTTACCTTCTGGAAATATTCCAATCTCTCGCTGGTTGAAAGCAATTGCTAAAAAAGATACATTTGCAATTTTAAGTTCATTTCTTGGATTGCTTCCAGTCGGATTGGCAATAGAAGAATACAAAAAATCAAAAAATCTTTCAGATATCGAAAAGCTCATTTCAGTAGAATTTGCAAAAAAAAGGCTTAAAGTTTTTAGAGGGGCAAATCTCTCATTAGCTGTCCTAGTTGCAGCATTATTTTTCAAAGAGCAGGAAGTGGATAATATTAGAAAAATCTTAAGAGCAAAGCAATATGGATTTGCAGAATCTGAAGTGGAGCAGCTTATAGTTTTATAATGGTGAAAAACAAAATGGAACAAGGAAAAATTGTTGTAATCGGGGATGAATTTGCATTAACTGGATTTAAGTTAGGTGGGGTAAAAGAAGGCTTTCTTGTAAACTCTTCAAAAGAGGCAGAAGATTTACTAAACAAACTTTTATCTGATAAATCCATAGGTATTATAATTATAATTGACAAGCTCTTAGAAGAAATGGATTGGAAAACAAAGCGAAAAATAGAGCTTAGTGCACGGCCAATTATAGTCTCCATCCCTTCAAAAGATGGTCCAATAGAAGAAGAGGTTTCACTTGCAAAGCTTATCAAGCGAGCATTAGGTTTTGATATTCTCAATTCTGATAAAAAATGAGGTGTATGAAATGGGAAAACTAATAAAAATTTCTGGTCCTGTGGTGCAAGCAGATGGTATGTTAGGAGCTTCCATGTATGATATAGTTTTTGTAGGAGAGGAAAAACTAACTGGAGAAATTATTAGAATTGTTGGAGATGTTGCAACCATACAAGTTTATGAAGATACTTCTGGACTAAAACCAGGAGAGCCTGTGGAATCAACAGGGCAACCCCTTTCAGTTGAACTTGGTCCAGGGCTTTTAACCTCAATTTATGATGGAATTCAAAGACCATTAGAGGGAATTGCACAGAAAACAGCAAGTCCATTTATATTGAGAGGAGTAATTGTACCTGCATTAGATAGGGAAAAGAAATGGGATTTTAAACCAACTTTAAAAATAGGTTCGAAAGTTAAAAAGGGAGATATTTTAGGTACTGTTCAAGAAACAGATTTAATAGAACATAAAATCCTATCTCCTTATTCTGGAGAGTTAACCTCAATCAAAAAAGGAAAATTTACAATAACTGAAACAATTGCAACAATTGAATCTGAAGGAAAAAAATTTTCTATACAAATGTTAACCAAGCATAATGTAAGGTCCCCAAGACCAGTAGATGAAAAGTTAGAGCCATCTATCCCATTGGTCACTGGTCAGAGAGTAGTGGATACCTTTTTCCCATTAGCAAAGGGTGGTACATGTGCAATTCCAGGCCCATTTGGATCAGGAAAAACTGTTGCTCAACATCAATTTGCAAAGTGGTCTGATACTCAAATAGTTGTTTATATCGGGTGTGGAGAGCGAGGCAATGAAATGACCGATGTATTAACTGAATTTCCACATTTGATTGATCCAAAATCTGGAAAACCTTTAATGCAAAGAACAGTGCTAATTGCAAACACTTCCAATATGCCTGTAGCTGCAAGAGAGGCATCAATTTATACTGGTATCACTATTGCAGAATATTACAGGGACATGGGTTATGATGTTTCTTTAATGGCAGATTCAACCTCAAGATGGGCAGAAGCAATGAGAGAAATAGGAGGAAGGTTGGAAGAAATGCCTGGGGAAGAAGGCTATCCTGCATATTTAGCAAGAAAGTTAGCAGAGTTCTATGAGCGAGCAGGAAGAGTGAAATGTTTAGGTTCTGATGAAAGATATGGTTCTATCTCAATTATTGGGGCAGTTTCTCCACCTGGAGGAGATATTAACGAACCTGTTTCTCAAAATACTTTAAGAGTAACAAAAGTCTTTTTAGCTTTAGAAGCAGCTTTGGCTCAGCGAAGGCATTTTCCTGCATTCAATTGGCTTAGATCATACTCCCTGTATCAAAACATTTTGGACAAATGGTTTGCCCACCATATTTCCTCTGACTGGCCTGCAAATAGAAAAGAGGCAATGGCACTCTTACAAAAAGAAGCAGAGCTTCAAGAAGTAGTGCAACTGGTTGGTCCAGATGCATTGCCAGAAAAAGAGCAACTTGTTTTATTTGTAACAAAAATGATAAGAGAGTATTTCTTAGCACAAAATGCCTATTCTGAAATAGACACTTTTTGCTCTCTAAAAAAACAATATTTGATGTTAAAAGTTATCTTACGTTTCTATAAACGAGCTTTAGATGCATTAAACGCAGGTATTCAATTCAAAAAAATCTCCTCTATGCCAATTAAAGAAAGTATTTCAAGAATGAAAGAAATTGAGGAAAAAAATCTCTCCTCTCTTGAAGCTCTTTTTAATAAAATCGATGCTGAGTTTGATTCTCTTAAATGAGTTGGTGATATTATGAAAGAATATAAAACAATTTCAAAAATTGCAGGACCTTTAGTTTTTGTCTCCAATGTAAAAAATGTAATGTATAACGAGCTTGTAATAATTTCTTTGCCAAATGGAGAAAAGCGTTATGGGCAGGTTTTAGAATCCTCCAAAGATAGCGCAGTGGTTCAAGTCTTTGGGCCTGTTTCTGGAATAAATCTAACTGATACAAAGGTAAGATTTTTAGGCCAAACAATGATGCTTGGGGTTTCTACTGAAATGCTTGGAAGAGTTTTTGATGGATTAGGAAGGGTTAAGGACAATGGGCCAGAAATCACTCCAGAAAAAAAGCTTGATATAAATGGTTATCCCCTAAATCCATCTTCAAGAGATTTTCCTTCTGATTTTATTCAAACAGGAATCTCTACTATTGATGGTTTAAATACTCTAATCAGAGGGCAGAAACTCCCAATCTTCTCTGGTTCTGGTCTTCCACACAATCAATTAGCAGTACAGATTGCAAGACAAGCTACTGTGGTATCAAAACAAAAAGAGTCATTTGCAGTAGTTTTTGCAGCTATTGGAATTACTCATGAAGAGGCAGCATTTTTTATCAAAGACTTTAAACAGACAGGGGCTATTTCAAGAGCTGTTCTGTTTTTGAATTTAGCAAATGATCCATCAGTAGAACGTCTCATCACTCCAAGACTTGCTCTTACCACAGCAGAATATCTTGCTTATGAAAAAGATATGCACGTATTGGTTATTCTAACAGATATGACAAATTATTGTGAAGCATTAAGAGAAATTGCAGCAGCAAGAGAAGAAGTACCTGGTAGGAGAGGATATCCAGGATACATGTATACAGATTTGGCAACAATATATGAAAGAGCAGGAAGGATACATGGAAGAAAAGGAACAGTTACTCAATTTTCAATTCTAACTTTGCCTGGTGATGACATCACTCATCCAATTCCAGATTTAACTGGTTATATTACTGAAGGACAAATTGTACTATCCAGAGATCTTCACAGAAAGGGAATTTATCCACCAGTAAATGTACTTCCCTCTCTTTCCAGGTTAATGGGATCAAATATTGGTCCTGGAAAAACACGAGAAGATCACAAAGGGGTTGCTGATCAGCTCTATGCAGCGTATGCAACTGGGAGAGATTTGCGTTCCTTGGCAGCAGTGGTCGGGGCAGAAGCATTAACTGATGTGGATAAACTTTATTTGCAATTTGCAGATGCATTTGAAGACGAATTTGTTAGGCAAGGAGAAAATGAAAACAGAACTTTGGAGCAAACATTAAATATTGGATGGAAATTGCTTTCTATACTCCCTGAATCAGAGCTAAATAGGGTAAAAAAAGAGCATATTGAAAAATATGGTAAGAAATTCTTTGAACAAAGGGAAAAAGAAAAAAAAGATCTGTCCTATTCCGAAATAGAAAAAAGAATAGATGAAAAAATCAAATCTGAGCAATGAATTAAAATTTATAAATAAAAAAATAAAAGAATAAGTAAAAGAAAGGGGAATTTATGGCTGAAAATCTAAGCCCAACAAGAATGGAGCTTCTTAATATAAGAAGAAAAATCAAATTGGCTGCTCAGGGTCATAAACTACTAAAACAAAAAAG
>JBKBMW010000024.1:0-12128 GCA_046295675.1 Candidatus Anstonellaceae archaeon
TGTATGCAAATAAATAAAGCTTTTAATAGCTTCAAAAAACCACAATCTTTTAGAATAAAAGAATTTTTCAAAAAGTTTGAAGAATATCAAAATTATTGTCTTAAAGCCAAAGAAACAAAATTTACTCCTGAGCTACGCTCTCTATACTCAAACTTTTCAAATAAACTAAAAAAAGAATTGAGAGAAGAATATATTCAACTAAAGCCTGCTATAAAAAAAATTCCACAAAAATACGATCCTGTTTATGCTTTTCTAACCCCAGTTGCACTAAGCATGGTTTTTTTGATTGGAGCAGTTTATGCTGGAGCAATGAACAAAAATATCAAGGAGATAATAGACAAACCATTTGCAGTTGTCATTGGTGGACTTATTTTTATAGGTGGAATGGTTTTAGGGGCATTAAATTCTTTCATTATAACAAAAATAAAAAAATCAAAAGAAAAAAAGATTTTAAAAATTGAAAAGGACATTGAAGTTCAAAGCTAATATTTTTTCTACTGTTTTTCCTTGTTAGACAAATTTAAACTATCTTCTACAATCTCTTTCCTTAAATCCTTTATCCCCCAAATATGTAAGATGATGGCAAGACTTATTGAGACTACAGATGTCACAAATGGGTTAGTTCTAATAAACTCCATTAACTGAGGCACTAATTTGAAAGGTCCTGATAAAATTTCAGAACTGCTTTTAATGATTCCAAACAAAAAGCCCTTTAAGTCATTTACCTCCTTTACCAAAGACATTTTTGATAAAATATATGGTGTATTGGATACTCCATAAAGAAATGAAATAATTAATCCATTTCTTAATATCGTCAATAAGTTCAACTTCATTTTTTTTGGTGATAGTAAGGCGTAACCTTTAGATTTTTTTGCTACAATATTTGAGGTCACAAAATATGCAATAGCAGAAATTCCAACCATATAAGAAGAGATTTCCTTTATTAATGGTACTGGATTATAACTTAATAAAGAAATACCCAATATAGAACCTCCAACCAAAAAACCTGTCTTGATTATTTTCATCAAAAAGTCCAATTTATTTATATTTAGTTTCCCTAAAAATATCTTCCTATTCTTGTTTAGTTCCTCATGTATTATATTTTCCTCTATTCTCTCCTCTTCTTCATGCTTAGCTGTTTTTTGATTTTGAGGCTTTTCAACAACAGGCTCTTTCTCAAAATTTTCCAACCTTTCCTTCTTTTTAAAAAATTGAAGGGTTCTTGAGATGATGTTTTTCTTTTGATGAGGTTGATTTTCAAGGTTAAATTTTTTAGGTCGATTTTGTTTCAATAAGTTCATTATTCCACTCCCAATTTTTATTTTTTATATATCTATATATTTTTCTAGTCCTAGTTTATAAATATTATGGTAATTTATGTAATAATATAGATATATAAGAAAAGATATATAAGAAAAGCCTTTGGTAAAATTTGAAAACTACTGTTCTAATCAAAAAAATTTTAAAAAGTTTTATATATTTAACATTTATAAAGTTTCTTGAAAATAAATCTAAATATAAAAATAAAAAAGAG
This sequence comes from Candidatus Anstonellaceae archaeon, assembly GCA_046295675.1. GTDB lineage: Archaea > Micrarchaeota > Micrarchaeia > Anstonellales > Anstonellaceae > JAOAJF01. The sequence goes on from JBKBMW010000024.1 coordinate 1,535, forward strand.
GGAGGAAAATGGAAATAAAAAAATTTGAACTTCCAAAATTAGATTATGAATACAATGCATTAGAGCCAGTTATCTCAGAAAGAATAATGAAACTACATCATCAAAAACATCATGCAGCATATGTAAACAATGCAAATGCAGCTGCTGAGAAATTAGCTCTACATGCCCAAGGAAAAATTGAAATTGATGTTGCAGCAGTAAGCAGGGCGTTTTCTTTTAATCTAAATGGTCATATATTACACACAATATTTTGGAAAAACATGCGTCCACCAAAAGAGAATAATTTACCTGAAGGAAAAATTGCTACTCTAATAGAAAAAAATTTTTTCTCTTTTGAAAGTTTCAAAAAGCAGTTTGCAGCAGTATCTAATTCTGTGGAAGGCTCAGGTTGGGGGGCTTTATATTTTGATGGAAAAGAAAGCTTATTTATACAACAAATCGAAAAGCATAATCTAATGCATCTTGCAGGGCTAAAACCAATTCTTGTATTGGATGTTTGGGAGCATTCTTATTATTTGGATTATGAAAATAGAAGGGCAGATTTTGTAGAAAATTTCTTTAAAATAATAAATTGGGATGATGTAGAAAAAAGATTAGTCTAAATTTTTTCTATCCTTTGCTATTAAAGTTTAAAGTTTATTTTCCACAAAACAAGTAAATTTTGCAAATTTTGAGGTTTTTTGGCTCAAAGAAGAAGAGTTAATTTTTCTTTGAGGATAAATCCCACTCTGCCAATTGACAAACAATTTTCCAGCCCCAAACCCTCTCGGATGCAAGCCTGAATATGGTCCCCAAACCACTAGTTTTTCCTCTATATCTGCCATTTTAACCGATATAATAAAAATTAATTTGTTTTTAAATCTATCTTTTTTTAATAGACAAAAAACGAAAAAAAAAAAGAGATTTTTTTACATTGTGGTAAAAATAAAAAGATTGACATATGAATAATAATCATTAGGCAGTTTGCCCTCGTAGCTCAGTGGTAGAGCGCCTGTTTCGTAAACAGGAAGTCGCGAGTTCAATCCTCGCCGAGGGCTTTAATCTCATGTTCATTGATTTTTTTGAATTTAAGGTTCTGTTCATTTATTGTTTAGCAAGGAAAGCCATAAATGGCAGTTTGCTAAGCAAAATTCGCAGAGTTTTCTTACTGCTGAAGCTATAAACTCAGAGATTTAACATTACATTAAAAATAAATTCAGACTTATAAGATAAGTATAAAGAATTTCTGCAAACATAAAGGTTTATTATTATTGCGTCAGATTGAAATAATGATGGAAGAACAGCTTAAAGAGGAGGTAAGAAAGTGAATAATGATAATAATGATTCTATTTTTATGAGAAATATTCAAAGGAGTATGGGGGGATTTAAAAATGGCGCTATTCCAAATAAAAAATGAAAAAGCATATAAGTTAAAGATTAAGAAATTCAATAATGAGAAACAATTACAGAAGATTTTTGAGAATAATCTGGAAGAAATACTTGGAATAAGGTTTTTGGCTAGTGAATACTCAACCACGCATGGCGGAAGAATTGATACATTGGGATTAGACGAAAACAATTCGCCAGTTATTATTGAATACAAATGGGGCGAAAAAGATAATGTTATCAATCAAGGATTATTTTATCTTGATTGGCTTGTGGACCATAAAGGCGATTTTGAGATTTTAGTTCAGAAAAAGTTAGGGGAAAATGTTAAAGTTAATTGGGATGCACCAAGACTTATTTTAGTTGCCCAATCTTATAATGAATACGATAAATATGCAGTAAATAGAATTTCAGAGAATATCGAACTAAAAAAATACATTCTTTACGATAATGATGTCTTATTTATTGAAAATGTTGTTCTTCCAAATAGGAAGGAAACTGCCAAAAAGACCAAGAAAACCAACGTTACCTATAAAGAGTATACTGTTGAAGATCATTTAAGCGGAAAATCTGATAAAATAAAAGAATTATTTAAGGAACTCCAAGAAAGAATCTTAAAATTAGACGATAAAATCAAGGAAAAAGCATTAAAACACTATGTTGCATATGAGTTAGATAGAAATTTTGCCGAAGTTGTAATCCAAGCTAAGGGCTTATGGGTTTATATAGACATTTCTAAAGATGAAGTTGAAGACCATAAAAATAAACTTGTAGATGTTTCTGAAGTAGGGCACTGGGGAACAGGGGACTTAAGAATCAAAATTGAAAATCACGAAGACATTGAATATGCAATGAATATAATTAAAAAAAGCTATGAGAACCATTTATAAGGGTCAATATGGAATGTTTTACAATTTACTCCAATGAAATTGAGGGAAGATTAGATGCTTATATCTACAAAGATAGAAAAATTGGGAAATATTGCAAATTTTCAATATGGGCTTAAAGAAAATGCAAAAATAAAGGAAGTCTTGTTTATATTAGAATAATTGATATTGAGGAAGAAGGTTTTTTTAAAAAAAGACGATATTGCTTATTTAGATTACAATCCCGAATATTTAAATTACAAATTAAACAAAAAGGATATTTTAATAGCAAGAATTTTAAAAACCAAGCTAAAATTTTGGTTAAAGGTGATGCGGAACCCCAATTTAATGCAAATACCATAAATGATTTATTAATCCCTCTCCCTCCTTTAGAAGTTCAAAATAAAATAGCCGAAGAAGTAAAATCACGAATACAAAAAGCTGAGCAGTTGCAAAAAGAAGCCAAAGAAGAATTAGAGAAGGCAAAAAAGGAAGTTGAAAATATTATTTTAGGTTAGGTTTTGATTATAGAAGAAATAAACAAGATGATAGAACATATTTAACTACAATAAGTTAACAAAACCCAATTTAAAAATATATTTATAAACTATACTTTCCTTTTTGTCTTATGACAAAAATGGCTTTTTTTGAATTGGAAGGTTGGGAAAAAAGTATACTGAAAAAATATTTTTCAAATCATAAGCTTTTATTTTTCAATGAAGCATTAGAGGAAAAACATCTTTTGCAAATAAAAGAAATAGAAATTTTAGGAATTTTCATATACTCCAAAATAACAAAAGACATATTAGCAAAATTGCCAAAACTAAGGATGATAGCAACCTTTTCAACAGGTTTTGATCATATCGATATTAAAGAATGTAAAAAAAGAAAAATAGTAGTTTGCAATGTACCTACCTATGGTTCGCATACAGTTGCAGAGCATACGATAGCTCTTATGCTGGCTTTAGCAAAAAAGATTATCCCCTCTATCGACAGAACAAGAGCAGGAAATTTTTCTTTAGATGGATTGCGAACTTTTGATATTGTTGGAAAAACACTTGGTTTAATTGGATTTGGAAAGATAGGTTCACATGTAGCAAAAGTTGCAAAGGCTTTGGGTATGAACGTAATCGTATATGATCCATATGTAGACGAAAATTTAATAGATCTACTTGATTGTAAAAAAGTTTCTTTGGATTATCTTCTTAAGCATTCTGATATTATTTCACTTCATACCCCCCTAACTCAACAAACCCATCATATTATAAATAAACAGACTCTTGAAAAAATGAAAACAGGAGCCATACTCATTAATACTGCAAGAGGGGGGTTGGTGGATTCAAAGGCACTCTTAGATGCAATCTTATCTAAAAAAATTGCCGGTGTTGGATTGGATGTTTTAGAAGAAGAAAATGCAATTAGAGAGGAAAAGGAACTTCTAAAAGCAGATTATGCTAAAAAGCACGATCTACACACAGTAGTAATAACCCATATGTTAAGAGAGCATCAAAATGTTATTATTACTCCTCACAATGCATTTAATAGCAAAGAAGCTTTGGAAAGGATTGTACAAACATCGGCTGAAAATATCCAATCCTTTTTGGAAGGCAACCCAAAAAATTTAGTAACAAATATATAAAATACTTTTTTCTTAGAAATCATAAATTGTTATATTTGTAACATTTAGTTTTTTAATAAAGCATGCTATTACTTTCATATGGTCAACTCCTTTAGAGTAATTGCTAAAATAGGTGGAGGAATACTTCCAGACAAAGAAGCTTTTGAAAGAGCTGCACATTTGGCTTTAGAACAAAAGTTTAATGTTGTAGCAATCTCTGCAGCTAAAGGAATTACTAAAATGCTCGATTCTGCTTGCACTGAAGCTATTAATAATGAGTTTTCCTCTTTTGAAAAAATCAAGCTCTTGCATGAGAGCATTTACAAGGATTCAATAAGTTCTCAAATGCATAATCAACTTTATAAAAAACTCAAACACATAAGTCAGGAGCATTCTTTTTCTGATTCTCAAAAGGCAGCAATAAAATGTTTTGGGGAACAATTTTCTGCATATGTTTTCTCCAAACTCTCTGGCTTTAAATTACTTCTTCCAGAAAAAATACAGATAGGGGCAAAAGGAAGTTATCTTGAGGCAGTAGCAGATGGGAAAAATTTCAACTATTCTCTTTTTAATGGTAAAAATGCAGTGGTTGCTGGTTATTATGGAGTGGATAATGGAGAAATAAAACTTTTTGGAAGAAGTGGAACTGATTATACTGCTGCTTTTTTAGCAAAAATGTTAGGTGCACCTGAGATCTATTTTTTTAAGGAAGTAGATGGGTACATGACTGCAAATCCAAAAATAGTAAAAAATGCCAAGTTAAGATATTGGATGGATTATAACGAGGTAAAACTGCTTGGAAATTCAGGAAGTGAAATAATACATCCAGGGGTGGCAAAGCTTTTGGAAGATACTTCTATCATCTCTTTTATAAAAAATTTTTATAAACCAAACAAAAATGGCACAAGGATAAGCAGCAGAAAACCAAATGGCTATGATGGTTTTTCTATAGCAAACAAAGAAACTGCACTTTTATCGATTGAGGATATCAAAATGGCACAAGCACCAAATTATGCAGCAGATGTATTTGGAAAAATAGGAAAAGAGAATATAAATATAGAAATAATTGGAACTGCTCAAACATCACTTTCCTTTACCACAAGCAGGGAAGATGGAAGAAAAGCATATAATATTATAACAAAAGCAGGATATACTAATGCAATATTTAATGAAGATGTTTCACTTATATCGGTTGTTGGAGATATCCTTGATTTTCCACTTCTTTTGAAAAAAACCTTCCAGATAATATTTGAAGGAAATTACAAAGTACATCTTCTTTCTCAAGCACAAAGAAGCCCTGCTCTTTCAATAGTAGTGGATGAATTTCAAACAAATGAAATAGTAAATAAATTGCACGATTCTTTAATGAGGAATGCTTGATGCTACTCCCACCTTTGTCTTCTAATTCTCAGAATCTACTTATAGGTAATTTCTATATCTCTGAGCTTTATTCAAAATTTGGACCAGGTCCTATTTATGTGTATGATGCAAATCAAATAATAAAGAATTATGAAAACTTAAAAAGAGCTTTTTCAAATGAAAAATTTAAAACAAGAATCTATTTTGCCATTAAGGCAAATTCCAATCCACACATTATAAAATTATTAGCAAAAAGAGGAGCAGGTGCTGATTGTTCAAATCTAAATGAAATAAAAATAGCTCAATTAAGCGGCATACAAAAAGAAAAGATTCTTTATTCTGGCAACAACAATCCAAAAGCAGAGTTGGAATATGCAATAAAAAACAGCATATCAACAAATTTTGATTCACTTTCTCTTTTTGAGATGGTTGCAAATAAAAAAGAAATAAAAAATATTGTTGTTAGTTTTAGATACAATCCAAAAAATGGTCTTGGTGGACATAAAAAAATAATCACTGGCGGTAAGGCTTCAAAGTTTGGAATTAATGAAAAAGAAATATTTAATGCATATAAACTTGCAAAAAAGAAAGGCATAAAAAAATTTGGATTACATATGATGAGTGGTTCAAATACTCTAAAAATTGAACCATTTCTAAAACAAATCAAAGAACAACTTAGAGTTGCAGGAAAAATTTCTTCTAAATTAGGAATAGAATTTGAATTTATAGATATTGGCGGTGGTTTTGGAGTTCCCTATAGACCAGATGAAAAAGAATTGGATATGGAAAATCTTGGCAAAAAAATTTCTAAAGAATTTTTAAACGGATGCCTTGAAAATAAAATAAAAGCTCCAAATAGCGAATTTCCTGATTTAATCCTTGAACCTGGAAGAATACTTGTTGCTAATAGTGGGGTCATAATCAGTGAAATTACGAATATAAAAAGTTCAAACTCAAAAAAGATAGTTGGCTTATATGGTTCTATGGCAATTTTAATGCGCCCTTCACTTTATGATGCATATCATCATATTTATATAGATGGAAAATTAAACGGCAGGCAACTAAAGATGGATGTGGTTGGGCAGGCTTGCGAATCTTCAGATTACTTTGCAAAGGATAGATTGCTTCCAGCAAATCTCAAAATAGGAGACAAAGTAGTAATTTGTACTACTGGGGCATATGGATTTTCAATGAGCAACAATTATTGCAATATGTCTCAACCCCCAGAGATTTTAGTGGATGGTAAAAAGATTAAGCTTATAAGAAAAAGACAAACACTTCAAGAAATGCTTAGAGGAGTAGATTTAAAATAAACTAAATATTATTTTTGTTTTATAAGAAGATCTATAAAACTTCCATTTTTTAGAGAAAGCGTTAAAAGTTTAGGTGGTTTTATTTTAGTTACTATTTCTAAAATAGCAAGCATTACTACCCCATGGCAAAATATAAAAACAACTTTTCCTTTATATTCCTTTTTTATTTTTTGAAAAATTTTTCTTACTCTTTTTTTTAGTTCAAAATAACTTTCTCCACCTGGAGGAAAATAAACATAATTGCTTAATTCTCCATTAGAATAAGGCATAAAAAATTTCGGATATAATTTTTTTATTTTTGTTGCATTTTTTCCAGACCATTTACCAAAATCCTGTTCTTCTAATTCTTTTACAATCTCTGCTTTAAGTTTGTATTTTTTCTCAAAATAATAGGCTGTTTGTCTTGCTCTTTTTAGAGGGGAGGACAAGATGATATCTGGTTTTAAAGAAAAATTCATGGCTATCTTTTTAGCTTGTTCTCTTCCTTTTTTTGTTAGTTCAGAATCTATCTTACTTCCATTCATAAGGTGCTTCTTATTCCCAGATGCAACTGCATGCCTAAAAAAAATTAAACGAGTAAGCATAAATTCACCTCTTAAGTATATAATTATAGAGTTAAATTAAATAAAATAGACTCAAAAGAATAAAAAAGTTTACTAAAAAGAATCACAAAATAAGAAGTTGACATAAATAAAAATCATCAATCAAATTGTAAATAAAATTAGAAAACTTTTAGCAGATAAAAAGAGAAGTTATTTAAAGATATTTTTTCAAAAATATTTTATCAACTCCTTAGAGGAAGTTAGAATTTAGAATTTAAAAAATTTAAAAAGAGGATTTTTTATGGTAAGAAAAGAATATGTAGTGGAAGAAGTACAAAAAATGATGGGCAATTTAAAAAATGTCCGAAACATCGCTATTTGTGCACATGTTGATCATGGAAAAACTACCTTAACTGATTCCTTAGTTGCAAGAGCAGGTTTGATTTCAAAAGAAACTGCCGGGGAGCAAAGAGTAATGGATTTTGACGAGCAGGAACAAGCTAGGGGCATTACTATTAAAGCAGCTAATATTTCTTTAGCATTTCAATTAAATGGTATGGATTATTTGATTAATCTAATTGATACTCCTGGTCATGTTGACTTTGGAGGGCATGTTACAAGAGCAATGCGAGCAGTAGATGGAATAATCCTTGTAGTGGATGCAGTAGAGGGGGTAATGCCCCAAACCGAAACTGTCTTGCGCCAAGCATTAAAAGAAAAAGCTAAGCCAACAGTGTTTATTAACAAAATTGACAGACTAATAAATGAGTTAAAACTTGATGATCAACAAATGCAACAGCGTCTTTTAAAAATTATTACTTATGTCAACAAGCTTATAAGTCAATACTCTCCTCCAGAATTCAAAAACGATTGGCAGATTGATGTAAAAAAAGGCAACATTGCCTTTGGCTCTGCTTTTCAAAAATGGGCTCTTTCTTTGGTTGGCATGCAAAAATTTGGAATAAAATTTTCAGATATAATCGCCATGTGTAAAGAAGGAAAAACAAAAGAGTTGGTGAGCAAATCCCCTTTAGATGAGGTTCTTCTTGAAATGATTGTAGCTCATCTTCCATCTCCTGATGTCGCCCAAAAATATAGAATACCAACTATCTGGAAAGGAGAGCTTGAATCAGAAGATGGAAAGGCATTGTTAAATTGTGATCCAAATTACAGAACAATAGGAGTATGTATAGGTGTGGTGAACGATCCACATGCAGGAGAGGTAGCAATAGTAAGATTGTTTTCTGGAAAAGTTAAAAAATCCGATATGCTTCATTTAGCTTCAAAATTTCGAGAAGAGAAAGTCCAGCAGGTTGCAATCTATATGGGCCCAGACAGAGTAATGGTAGATAATGTTATTGCTGGAAATATTGTAGGAATCGTTGGACTAAAAGATGTCTATGTTGGAGAAACAGTTTCCACCGGACCAGTTGAACCCTTTGAACAAATCAAGCATTATTCTGAACCTGTGGTTACAAAATCAATTGAAGCAAAAGACTCAAAAGATTTGGCAAAATTGATTAATGCTTTAAGGGCATTAGCTAAAGAAGATCCTACTTTAAAAGTAGAATTAAATCAAGAAACAGGCGAGCATCTTATCTCGGGAATGGGGGAACTTCATTTAGAAATTATTGAATATAAAATAGTAAAAGAAAAAGGAATTGAAATTGTTACCTCTCCCCCTATAGTAGTTTATCATGAAATATTAACTGGAAAAATAACTCAAGCAATAGAAGGAAAATCACCAAATAAACACACAAAGCTTTATTTTATAGTAGAACCATTAGAGCGAGAAGTTTTTGAGGCTATAATAAATGGAGAAATTCCTGAAGGAAGACCAAAAGGAAAGCAATTAGTAGAAAAACTTGTAGAATGCAAAATGCCTAGAGAGCATGCCAAATCAGTAGTGGATATTTACAACAAAAATGTTTTAATAAATGATACCAGAGGTATTCAGTATCTAAACGAAATCATGGAAATGGTAATTCAAGGTTTTGAGGATGCAATGAATAAAGGTCCACTTGCATGGGAAAAAGTAGTGGGCACAAAGGTAAGATTAGTAGATGCATTAATTCATGAGGATCCTGTACATCGAGGTCCTGCTCAAATTGTACCAGCTACAAGAAGGCCTATCTATGCTGGGCTTTTGATGGCAGGTATGACCTTACAAGAGCCAAAACAAAGAGTTACTATTTTAATCCCACAGGAATATCTATCAGAAGTAATCACTCTTGTTCAAGGAAGAAGAGGCCAGGTTTTAGACATCCAACAAGAGGGGGAACAAGCAACTGTGGTTGCAAAAATTGCTGTTAGCGAGATGTTTGGTTTTTCTGATGCTCTTAGATCAGCAACACAGGGAAGAGCAATTCCTTATCAAGAATATGAGGGCTATGAAAACCTACCAAAAGAATTGGTGGAAAAAACCATTCAATCTATAAGAAAAAGGAAGGGCTTACCATTAGAAGTTCCAAAACCACAGGAATTTATGGATTAGTTTAAACATTTTAAATGCTATTGCTTTTGGTGTGGAAGAGGGAGTATGGATGATAAATAGAGAAATTGCAAATAAGAACATTATATTGAAAATGAAAAATCTTACAGGTAATATACGATTTATAGATGCTTATGTGAATTCAGTAAGCAAATCCAAATTTTTTTCAAAATTTTTGGGGGAAAAAATCGGAGAAATTCGTTTACATTCAAATACTTATTCCCAACCACTACCTCTATTTGATCAAGCCTTTTCCAAACTACCTTCTTTTGTTGAAAAATTATTGAGAGCAAATATAAGAAAAACCATCCTCGATAAAAATGATTTTATATCTTTTAGTTTATCAATCAGAGGGATAAAAGAAGAGCTTAAAGAAACAAATATAACTAATTTTAAATTAAAAATTTATTCTCCATCTGGAATTTTAGTGCTTTCATATTCTTTAAATAGATAAATTCTGTGGCAAAAGGTTTTTATAAACAAATTAAATCGAAGGGCTAAATCCCTCCACAATGGATATTATTTGGTTTATTTTTTCATATTCGTGGGTGTTTCCAACATCTACCCAAAACTCATCTGTAAGGTATGCTTTTAATCTCTTTTTACTACTCAAAATTCTTGGAAAAACATCTAAAGCAAAATCTTCCTTTTCCTTTATATACTCAAAAATCTCTGGTTCAAAAACATAAATTCCTGTATTTATATAATGACTAACAGATGGTTTTTCTAAAAACCTATAAATATTTAGTTGTTCATCAAAATTGACCAAGCCATAATCTAATTTTTGTTCTATTTTCTTTAAAACAATTGAGCCTAGTGATGAATTTTTTTTATGAAAATCAATCAATTTTTTTAGGTTTATATTTGTAAGGTGGTCTCCCATCATGGTTAAAAAAGTTTCATTCACCTCTTCCTTTAAAGGAAGAATAGAACCAGCAGTATTTAAACTCTCGTTTTCTTCAACAAAATTTATAGAAACACCGAATTTTGAACCATCACCAAAGTAATTTTTAAAATGTTCTTTCAAATACCCAATGGTA
>JBKBMW010000025.1:0-11828 GCA_046295675.1 Candidatus Anstonellaceae archaeon
GGCATTACAATCCTATCAGCCCAATTAAAAAACTTTTTTGATTTTAAAACCTTTTTTACATCACCATAGACTGGTTCAACATTTATGCATTTGTTTAATTTAATATTTTCCAAAAAAAAATTATATGCATCTTTGTTTAGTTCAATACCAATAATTTTTTTTGCATTACTATATTTTGAAATGATTATCGGGAAAGGGCCGATTCCTGCAAATAAAACTAAAACATTTTCATTTTTTTTAACCTGCTTTGCAATTCTCATCCTCTCAAAAGCCATTCTTGGGGAAAAGAATACTTTGTTTATATCTAATTTAAAGAGTGTCTTGTTTTCTTTATGGATGGTGATTGTATTTTTTTCTCCCCATACATAGGTATGTTTTTTTATTCTGAATTTGCTAGAAGTCTTTGAAGAAATAGAATAGATTGAGTTTATCCTATTTTTATAGTGCTTTAAAATAAAATCAATTGCTTTTTGTTTTGAAAGTTTTGTTTTATCAAAAATGGCTATGGAGCCTATTCTATCAAGCATTTTTATTCCTCTACATAATAATAAGCATTTTTTTCTTTTTGTTCCTCATCTAATCTTGAATTTGGTTTATTGATTTTTGGCCTAAATGTATCTTTATCTCTTCTTAAAGTTATCCCAATACCTTTAAGGAATTTGTTAAACCCATCCTTTTTGCTTTGAGGCATTAAAGCATAACCACTCTTTGAACTTTCTCCTTCAAAAACAATTAAACGATTTGCTATTGCATCAAGTAAAATTAAATCATGGTCAATTACAAAGCAGGCTTTTGAAGAATTTGAAACAAGCCTTTGAATAATAGAGGCGAGATTGAGGCGCTGTTCAACATCCAAAAAAGCAGAAGGTTCATCTAACAAATAAATATCTGCATCTATAGAAAGTGTTTTTGCTATTTCCACTCTTTGAAGCTCCCCACCTGAAAGCTGGCTTAAATCTTTTTCTGCTAATGAATTGATGTTTAACTTACTGCATATATCCTCGAAAAATCCCCCCATAACTTTATTTTTGGTAATGTAATCCATTACAGTTATTCCTTCAATAGGTTGAATATACTGAGGCTTATAGGAGATTTTTAAGGTTTTTTCAAACTCAACTTTGTTGCTTGGCTTTGTTTTTCCTGCCAAGATTTCTGCAAAAAGAGTTTTTCCTAAAGCATTTTTTCCAATGATACCAATTACCTCTCCTTGATAAAGTTTTCCTTCTTCTGCTTTTAATTGAAAATTACCGATTTTCTTCTCAAAACTTGGATAAGAAAACAAAACTTTGTCTCTTGGTTGTTCAATAGCAGTTTTTTGAAATTTTATTTCATAATCTCTGAAGCGAGTATTCTCTTCTTTCAAAAATCCATCTAAATATTGATTTATACCAACTCTGGAATTTTTTATATTTGAGATAATACCATATGCATTTTCCTGCCCAAAAAAGATATATACAAAATCTACAAGATAATCAAATAAAGCTAAATCATGTTCTACAACTATTACTCTTTTTTTCTGGCCCAAGGATTTAATTATTTTGGAGATTTTCAATCTCTGTTCGATATCTAAATATGAAGCTGGTTCATCAAAGTAATAGATATCTGCTTCTTTTATGTAAGCTGCTGCAATAGCAAGTTTTTGTAGTTCTCCCCCAGATAGATTTCCAACTTTAGAATGTAGAATTTTTTCTAACTCAAATAGCTCTACAACTTGTTTTATTTTTTCTTCATCTGCCAAATTCAGTAGTAATTCTTTAGCTGTTCCTCTAAAAACTTCTTTTATTTTTTCAATATTTTGAGGTTTGAGAGAAATTTTTATGGTTTTTCCATTTAATGATTTAAAATATTGTTGTTGAGTTATGCTTAGATTTTTTAAAATTTCATCATAAGTCCATACTTTTGAATATTCCCCAAAATTTGGTAGAATTACTCCTGCTAAAAGATGCAATGCTGTAGACTTACCAATCCCATTTTTGCCCAAAAACCCAACCACTCCTTCCTCTTTTGGTAATGCAATTCCATATAATCTAAACATATTTACTCCGTATTGATAAATTGGTTTACCAATCTCTTCTACCAGATTTATAATAGTGATGCAATTTGCTGGACATTTTTTTGGACAAATCCCACAACCTGTACATAAAATTTCTGAAATTATTGGATAGCCATCTTTATCTACAACAACAGTGTCCTGACCCATCAATACTCCAGGGCATACCTTTTGGCAAATATAGCCACATTTTTCCTTTAAACATTTTTCGCGATCTATTATTGCTATTTTTGGCATTCGGACCACTAGACTACTAAAAAGTTTTGTATAGTTATTTTACTTAATTTCAATTTAAAAGTTTTGGTAATTTTTTATTACTAAAAAAATAAACAACTTTGTTAAAATCCAAAATTTTTTTATTTTTTATTTTTATGCCTTCTCTTTTTAGAAGTTTTATTTTTAATTTTTCACCGAGTTTATAACCACCAACAAAAGCATTTGCTCTTACAATTCTATGGCAAGGAACTTTAGGTGCACAAGGAGATTTTCTAAGTGCATTTGCAACAGCTCTAATAGCATTGCTATATCCAACTGCCTTTGCAAGTTCAGAATATGTAGAAACTCTTCCCTTTGGAATTTTTCTACAAAGAAAAAAAATTTTTTTTAGATTTAGTTTTTTCATATATCTACAACTAATTTTATTTTAATTTAGGTAAATCTAAGATATTGATAATTTTATTTTTTGATTTTAAACCATGTAAAATAAAAATTTTTGATTTTGAAACTTTGAAATAATCTCCCAAAAGCTCAAGAAGTTCAAGATTTGCTTTATTTTCAACAGCTGGACTTTTTACAAAGACCCTGAACTCATTTTCTGCGATTTTTTCAATCTTTTGTTTTTTTGAGTTTGGCTTTAGAAAAACTTTTATGTTCATGTTAATCAAAAAAAATAAAAAACCAAAGTTTTATATTATTTAAGTATTTATACAAGTATAAATATTATAACATATATATAAATATTATGATAATGTGTTTATAATATAATAAAATAAATAAAAACAAATGAAAAAGGTGCAATAGGAATGGGGAAAAAAATTAAAGTTGCTGTTGTTGGAGTTGGAAACTGCTTTGCTGGGCTTTATCAAGGCATACAATATTATAAAGAGCATGGAGTGGATGAAACGGCTGGTCTGATGCATCCGGTTTTAGGAGGATATAAATTAGAAGATATTGAATTTGTTGCGGCTTATGATGTTGATTCAAAAAAAGTGAATAAAAATTTAAATGAAGCTACCTATGCTCCACCAAATGAAGTGAGATGGATTGAAAAATCAAAAATGCCAAAGACTTCTGTTATAGTAAAAGAAGCCCCAGTATTAGATGGAGTAGGACTTTATGTATTAGAAAGAGTGAAGCCTATAAAAAATAGACCAATGGAGATTTTAGAAAAAGAGATAAAACAGAGTTTGGAAGAAAGTGGGGCAAGGATAATATTATCATATTTACCAGTAGGAGCAGCTAAAGCCTCTAGATATTGGGCACAGATGGCATTGGACACACAATGTGCATTTATTAATGCAATCCCTGAATTTATTGCCTCTGATCCAGAATGGGAAAAAAAATTCAAACAAGCAAATCTTCCAATTATTGGAGATGATATTAAGGCTCAAATTGGATCAACCATAGTGCATAGAACATTAGCAAAATTAGTGGATGATAGAGGAGCTATAATAGACAAAACTTATCAAATAAATGTAGGGGGCAATACTGATTTTTTGAATATGAAAGAGCAGGAAAGATTAAAGAGTAAAAAAATTTCAAAAACTGAGGCAGTGCAAAGCCAATTAAAAAGAAAACTTCCTCAAGATAAGATTTATATTGGTCCATCAGATTTTATTCCATTTTTATCAAATACGAAATTAGGTTTTATTAGAATTGAGGGGCGAATGTGGGCGAATGTCCCATTTAATATAGAACTGCGATTGGAAGTAGATGATAAAGCAAACTCTGCAGGAATTTCAATAGATGCAATAAGATGTGCACAAATAGCTTTAGATAGAGAGATTGGTGGAGTGCTAAAGGGCCCATCAGCTTACTTTATGAAGCATCCACCAGAGCAATACCCAGATAGTGTTGCAAGGGAGATGGTTGAAAAATTTATAAAAGGAGAGTAGCAGATTTAAAATCTTAGAAATATAAAATATTTGAGATAAACATGCGGATTTTAAAGCAAGATAAAGCCCAAAATCTAATTACTTTGCTTGCAGAGAATTTGGAGGATTTGTGGCATTTGAGCAATATTGTGGAAAAAGAGGACGAGGTTGAAGGAATAAGTTTTCGCTCTTTTAGACCAAATGAACAAACAGAAATTGAAAAAAAGAAGGTAAAAATTAAACTAAAGGTTGAACGAATAGAATTTTCAAAATCCAATGCTCATCTTAGAATTTCTGGAAAAATTTTAGATGGCTCACCATTAGAATATGTTCAACTTGGGGCTTACCATACCTTAGATGTACAAACAGGATTTCCAATTACAATAATAAAAAATTGGCAGAAATATCATTTGGACCGAATAAAAGAGGCAATAGAAAAAACCAATATGCCAAGGCTCTTTATACTTTTAATGGATGAAAAAAAAGCTCTTTTAAGCACTATTTTAGGCTTTGGTGTAGAATATAATTGGGAAATTGAATACCATAGAAGCAAAAAACTTGACCAAAAAAGCTTTGAAAAAGAAAAACAAAAAATTTATCAACAATTGGAAGAAAAACTGTTAGAGCTGGATGGAGAGATATTGATTGCAGGGCCAGGCTTTGAAGCCAAAAATTTTGTAGAATTTTTAAAAACCAAAAAAAGCAAATTAGCTAAAAAAGTAATTTTAGAACATTGTTCTTATGCAGAAAAATCAGGAGTGGTGGAACTTCTAAAAAAGGGAGTGGTAGACAAAGTAATAAAACAACAGCAAGTTTCCTTTGAATTAAGCTTGATGGAGGAATTTAAAACTCTTTTGGCAAAAAATTCTCAAAAAATAGCTTATGGATATAAGAATATAAAAATAGCCCTTGAACTAAATGCAATAGAAAGATTGGTTGTTTTGGATAGTCTTTTAAGCAATAACAAAGATATAAAGGAACTTTTATTAGAAGCTGAAAAAAAAGCAGTTAAAATCTATATTTTTTCTTCGTATTTTGATGCTGGAAAAGAGTTGGAGGCTTTTGGAGGGCTAATTGCTTTTTTGAGGTATGAGATGAGTTTTTAATACCACTTTTAACCAAAAATAAAAACAAAGCTTTTTAAATCTTTTTATACATAATATGTTATAGAAAAGAGTAAAAAGAGGTTGATGAAATGAAGATGGAAAAAATAAAAAATGAAAACAAACAAAGCAATTCTCCGAAAAATTTATTCTTTAAATATGGTGTTTTGACAAGTGTGGCTGCAGCTATTATGGCATTTACTCCTTTAAAAGCTCAAGACACCCTCTATGTTCCACTTAGTTATCAAATAACTAAACAAAAAGCTATAACAGGGGGAGATACAGTAGAGATATATAGTTCTAATAATAAAATAGGAGAAAAAATTTTTGTTGATAGCATTGCTATAAATAAATATGGGCAAAAAATCAGCAAAGAAATAAGTAAAGGAGATAGTGTAAAGATAACCAAAACAGATCTAAATAAAGTCGATAATCGAACAGACACAATAACAACTATTTTAACTTTGAAGAATTTAGGACTAAGTGATGGAGGAAAGGAAACTGTAGTTAGGGCAGATAGTGTAGAACTAAATATAGATTCTCTAAAAATACCAGCCACAATGGTAAGTACTAATGGAAAATTCTTTAGAATTGGAAAGGACCAGAAGTTTGATTCTTTAAATGTAGATACAATATATGTAATAAATAATGCTATATATTATAAAGAAAGAAAGCAAATAGATTCCACTACAACTAAAGATACTTTGATAAAAGTGAAAGCTATTAGAATTATAGACAAAGATAAAAATGGAAAGTATATAACATATAATGCCTATGTAGAAGGAAAATATTTTGTAATAGAGGCAAATATTCCTGATTCGACTTTGAAAGAGAAGTATATCTTTTACAAAGGCAGAGCTTTAGGGGTTGTAGTTAGCGATAAACCATTAGAGGAAGATTCCACTGGCAATATTAAAGGTTTAATCAAACACCCATCTACTAAAAGAGGAACAGTAATAGGAGATAAAGAATATAAAATTCCTCAATATGTGCAGCGATTTGTAACAGAATTATTTGTAAAAAGAGATACAACAAAAGGAAAAGAAGATCAACCTCCATTGGGAATAAATGAAAAAAGAAATCAAACATATTTATATCCAAATCCTGCAAATAATTACTTAGCCATACCTGAACCTCTTGACCAAGTTCTAAAAGAGATCATTTTGGTAAATATGGAAAACGGACAACAAATAAAGAAAGAAGTTAATAACGGTAAGGTAGATCTAGAAGGAGTTCCTGTAGGTGGATATATAGCAGTTGACCCAATAACAGGTAAAGTAGTTGATAAAGTGATGATAGTTAAATAATAACGACTAAATAACTCCTAACTAATAAATTTTTTCTTTTTTTATTTTATTTTTTTATTTTGTAGCCACATTTTGGGCATCTTAATAGGTAAGAGTTAAATTCTGTTTTACATATTGGGCAGATTAACTTATTATCTGCTTCTTTTAGTGGCTTTTCTGATTGAAGAATATTGTAGGAAGTAGTGGAGCTTTTTTCTTTTTGCTCAGGTTGAGCTTGTGTTTGTTCAATTTTTTTAGAATGCTTTCCCTTCTTTTTTATAAGAGCAGTTTCGAAAATATAACCACAATTAATGCAAGACTTTGCATTTGAAAAATTTTGAGTTTTACATATTGGGCAAATGATGATATTGCCAACCTTGGAAACTGGTTTGAGCATAAAAGTATTTAAAAACAATTATTTATAAGTTTTCTTTTCTTTTATTTGATATAAAAATAGAAAGGGTGAAAATAGATGATACCGCCAAATATGGATCCAAAGCAAATAGAAAGAATGCTCCGTCAGTTTGGAATGGAAAGTAATGAAATAGAGTCCAAAGAGGTGGTAATTTTTACTCCTACAACCAAGATAATAATTGAAAATCCGCAGGTTATAGAAATTAATTTTAAAGGCCAAAAAAGTTATCAGATTTCTGGCAAAACAAGAAAAGAACCAAATATGTTAGAAGAAGATATTAAACTTGTGATGGAGAAAACCGGCTGTAGTAAAGAAAAAGCAATAGAAGCTCTAAAAAATTCAAATATGGATATTGCAAAGGCAATTTTAGATATAAATGAGGAAGAGAATGCAAAATAAAAGCCACACTTGTCAGTTAAGATAACAATAATTGGAAGTTAATAGTAAAAAAGAATAATGAAAAAATCCTTTTAAATTTTTTTGTTCTATAATATAATCCCTAAAAAGGGGGAAGTGGGAGGTGGGTTGGAGCCGCTTTGTCGGTGTACCAAATCCACCTCTAATTAAAAAAGCTTTTTTAATTTGAAAAGAAAAAAAAAGAATTATGACCAAAGAAATGCTTAAGGCTATTTTGATTGATTTAGACGATACTCTTTATCCAAGTACTTATTATTCTAACTTAGCAAGAGAAAATGCAATTAAAAATATGATAAAGGAGGGTTTGAATAGTTCCATATACAAAGCAAAAAAGGAATTGAATAATATAATAGAAAAATATGGCTCGAATTATTTATTTCATTTTGATAGATTAATAGAAAAAATAGAAAAAAATGCCACATATAAGGAAAAAATAATTGCAGCCGGAATAATGGCTTATCATAAAACCAAGCAAAAAATCAAAACATTTAAAAATGTGAAAAAAACTCTTTCATTTTTAAAAAAAAGATACAGACTTTATTTAGTGAGTGAAGGGCTGAAAAAAAAGCAATGGGAAAAAATTCTAAGACTGGGAATAAAAAAATATTTTGATGGCTTTTTTATTACAGAAAAAAAATCTATTAGTTTTTATAAAAAAGTCTTGAAGGAATTAAAGCTAACTCCTCAAGAGGTTCTTTTGATAGGAGACCATCCAATAAAGGATTTAAGCTATGCTAAAAAAGCATCTATAAGAATAATAAAGGTTTATAACAAAAAGTATTTAGGCAAAGATTTTAATAATAGTGATAAGAAGAATGTAATTAAAAATTTTGCTGATATTTTGAAAATACTAAAGAGGTAAAAAAATGGTGGAGGAAAATAATTTAAGTGATTATTCACAAGAAATAGAGGATATAGAAGAGAATAAGGAGAAAAAGTTAGAAAAGTTTAGAGAGGCAGGGAAGATTACTTCAAAAATAAGAAAACACCTGCAAAATTTAATCAATCCTGGAGAGACGGTATTAGATATTGCAGAAACAATTGAAAAAATGATTACCGATGAAAAAGCAACTCCAGGCTTTCCAGTGAATATCTCTATAAATGAGATAGCAGCACATTATACTCCAAATCTTGAGGAAGAAAAAGTTATTGGGGAAAATGATTTAATAAAAGTTGATTTTGGAGTTTCTGTAGATGGTTGCATAGTGGATAACGCAATTACAATTGATCTTTCTGGAAAAAATGAAAAACTTCTTAAGGCAAGCAAAGAAGCATTGGAAGTTGCAACTAAAACTCTAAAGGAAGGAGTTGGAGATGGAGACCTTGGAAAAAAAATTGAAGAAAAAATCAAGGAGTATGGATTTAGACCGATAGAAAATCTTACAGGCCATATGATTG
This sequence comes from Candidatus Anstonellaceae archaeon, assembly GCA_046295675.1. Lineage (GTDB taxonomy): Archaea > Micrarchaeota > Micrarchaeia > Anstonellales > Anstonellaceae > JAOAJF01. The sequence goes on from JBKBMW010000025.1 coordinate 8,763, forward strand.
AACAGTATAATCTACATGCTGGAATTGATGTTCCAAACATAGCAAAGAAAAATGAGTATTATTTTAAAGAAGGAGACATAGTTGCAATCGAACCATTTGCTACTGATGGTGTTGGAAGAGTGGTAGAAACCCCTAAAATAGAAATTTATTCAGTAGTTGGAAATGGAAAACTTCGTATGCGTTCAAGCCGAGAGTTGTTAGCAAAACTTCTAAGGAAATATCTTTCACTTCCTTTTGCCAAGAGATGGCTTGGAGATTTATTAAAATCGAAAATAATGCTTAATGCTTCTTTGAAAGAGTTGGTGGAAGAAGGATGCCTTCACCCCTATCCAGTATTAAAGGAAGCAAAAGAAGGACTTGTTTCCCAATTTGAACATACTTTACTAGTGCAAAAGGATGGAGTGGAAATTTTAGATGGAGAATTTGAAGAATAGAAAAAACTTTGCAAAAAAAATTTTAAGCTTTTTATTAAAAGAGTATGGAAAAGTAAAAACTAAATTGAAATATAAAAATAATTTTGAGCTTTTAATAGCAGTAATTTTATCTGCACAAACTACCGATGAACAAGTAAATAGAACAACAAAAAAATTGTTTAAGGTTTATAATAGTCCAATAAAATTAGCAAAAGCAAAAAATAAAGATATTGAAAAAATAATAAAACCAACAGGGTATTATAAACAAAAAACAAAATATATTATTTCTACTTCTAAAAAGCTTCTAAAAGATTTTAACAGTAAAGTACCTTCTAACATAGAAGATCTTTTAAGTTTGCCAGGGGTTGGAAGAAAAACCGCCAATATAATACTTTCTTTTGGATTTAACAAACATGAAGGAATTGCTGTGGACACTCATTGTAAAAGGGTTTCTTATAGAATTGGGATTACGAAAATAAAAGAAAACCCTTTTAAGATAGAAAAAGATCTTGTCAAAATTATACCAAAAAAATATTGGGGAATTTATACAAATTTGATGATAGCACATGGAAGGAGATATTGCAAGGCAAAAAAGCCTCTATGCAAGATTTGCCCTATTGAAAAGATGTGTGAAAAAAATGGTATAAAAAAAGAAAAAGCTATGTTTTAATCTTTTTTATTTTTTTTCTTTTTTTTAAGCATAAAAATAGTAGTTAATGGTAAGGAAGTAATTTTAGCAATTTCTTTTGCTTTGTATTTCTTTTTTATTAGTTCTAAGGCTTGTTTTTTTAGTGTAGAGGAAAATTTTTCAGGTCTTCCTTTTGGTATTTTTAAAAGCTTGATTTTGATTTTTGCATAAGAAAGTGCATTTATAATTTTATTAGGAATGGTTTTAAAAATACCTTCTGAAATGTGAATTACTTCAAGATTTTTGAATTTTTGTAGGATATAAAAAAATAATTTTTTTGATGGTTTTGTAGCAAGTCTAATTTCATTTTCTAATTCGCTAGCCGAGTTTATTAATTTGTAGATTTCATCTCTCTTTCCTTTTAGAACAAGCATTTTCTCACTGCTCAGTAGATTTATCTTTATCTTTTAAGCCTTCAAAAAACATTGATAGTTTAGAATCCTCTTTTTCCAAGTTTTTTATAAGCTCAATTGCTTTTTTTAATTCTTCTAAATCGATTTGATATTTATTAGAAAGAAATTCTGGTTTTAAACCTTCTTTAATGGACAAAAATGCCACTCCAAAAATTTTTTGATTTAAAGGAAGTTTGTTTTTTTCAAATAAAAATTTTTCTTCTAAAAATTCTGCTGGATTTTTTATAATCCAATCAGGAGTAACCAATTCGTTTAAAACTTCAAGTTGCTCTTTTGTTGGAGTTGGTGAAACTGAAAAAGAAATTAGGCTATTAATTCGTGTAGAATAGTTAGTTGTAAGATAATAATCAAATAAAAGGTTTAATAGAATTTGGGAAGAATAAAAAAAAGTTTTCTTTTTTTTCTCTATTCTTCTTTTGTTTAAAGAAGCTTCTAATTCTGGGGACAAAAAAAGATTGCTTTTGTTTTTATATATAAATCCTTCGCTTTCTAATTGTTGCAAAAGTTTTGGATATTTCAAAAAATCAGAAGGTACAAAATCTTCACTATAACCAAAACCTTTTAGAATGGAGTTATATTTTAAAATTTCCTCATTCACATTTTGAGATAATTCTTCTTTTGCTTTTTTAGATGCAAAAAGAGAGACAGCACAAAACAAAGCAACCCTAGAAGAATAATTTTTTAACAAGCTTGGTTTTCTACTAAATATTTTATAATTTTTATCAAAGTTCACAAGCTTAGATGCAGATGGGATTATAACTTTTTTTGATTGAAAAAGGCTTTGTAGATGAAGATAAGCTTCAAGAGCATAAACATCAGTAAGTTTTAATTTATACTCTCCAGCCAAAGGAAGAAACTCAGAAAGATAATTATATCCGAGTAGCTCAAAAGCATTTTTGAATTTATGGGCAGAATAAGCTACTGCAACTCTGTTTAGTGTAAATTTCTTAAAAGAGGCCAGATAGTATATATAGCTTTTTTGTTTTCTTTGGTCACTAAATTCTGCAACTGGATTAGATAAAATCTCTTTCTGTGTTTTTAAGAGTATAGTTGTAAATGGAGCATTAAAACCAAGTTCAAGCATTTTGGTTTTGAATTCTTCTAAAGTTTGCAAAGTTGTAGAATCAGCAGACTTGGTTGAAACTAATAAATCCAAAAATTCATTTGCCTTAACTGCTAATGTAATTGAAGAAGAAACAAATACCATCTTTATCATAATTATTAAAAATAAATAGAAATAAAAGCCTTAACTAAAAAGTAAAAAATTTAAGGCAAAAATTTTTTTTGTTCAATTTTTTCTTTAAGATATTTTCCTACAAAGGATAAGCCTGGGCCTTGAAGAGCATCTTGCTCTAATTTCTTTTTTGTTTTTAGAACTATTTTTAGTTCTTCTACCCATTCTTTATGTTTTTTAATCCAACTATATTCTGACATTTCTTCTGCTCGCTTTAAATCCACTTCTTTAGCCGCAATGGTAAGATTCTTTAAAAAATCATAATCTTTGATATCTCGCATTGTTACACCAACAAACTTTGCTTTTGGAGTTGCTATA
>JBKBMW010000026.1:0-11064 GCA_046295675.1 Candidatus Anstonellaceae archaeon
ATACTACCTATTTTTTCAACTCTTTTGGTGCTTTTGATTGTAATTTATTTTGAAGGATTAAAAATAGAAATTCCAATTTCTCATGGTTATGGTGGAGCAAGTTCTATCCCTTTAAAATTTTTCTATCTATCTAATATTCCTGTTATTTTAGCAGTAGCTTTTTTGGCAAACACACAATTTCTTGCAATGCTATTGGTAAATCAAAATCTTTGTATAGGTGGAACTCTTGATCCAAATATAGCTGATAAAGCTTATGCCTGTCAAGGTGGAATTGATTTAATAAACATAATTGGAAGGGCAGAACCGCAAGGGAATTCTGCAAGATTTGTAGATGGCTTTTTATATCTTATTACTCCAGTTCATCATAATTTTGAGCAAAGTTATTTTGCACAAGTGAGTTCCTACTTTACTTTTTCCACTCCAGTTTTTCAAATTCCTGAAATTATTCATATTCTTGTTTATCTTTTATTTTTAGTTTTTCTTTGTGTAATATTTGGATTTCTTTGGGTGGAATTGCAAGGAATGACCCCAGAAAATCTAGCAAAGCAAATAGATTCTTATGGCTATCAAATCCCAGGTTATAGAAGAGATATTAGAATTTTAACTTCTGTACTGGAGAGATATATCTCACCATTAGTTTTTATAGGCTCTGTAAGTGTTGGGCTTTTAGCAGGGTTGGCTGATCTTATTGGGGCATTAGGTACAGGAACTGGGATTTTACTAACTGTTTCTATTTTGAATCAATTCTATCAAAGCATGGAAAGATTAAATCTTTTCGATCAAAGCTTTTTGTTTTCAAGTTTTTTTAAAAGAAGGTGAGAATATGATAATTGTTGTTGGTTTGCCTGGAGTTGGAAAAACCACTATTATCCAAGAGGCATCAACTAAAGGTTGGGAAATAATAAACTATGGAAGTTTAATGTTCGAATTAGCTAAAAACGAATTTGGAATTTCTAGTCGGGATGAAATACGAAAACTAGATGAAAAAAAACAAGAAAAACTACAGAAAAAAGTTGGCGACTACCTTGCTAAAAGAAAAGAAAAAAATTTAATTTTAGATACGCATTGCTCTATCCATACCAATAACGGTTATCTTCCAGGCTTACCTTTTAATTTATTGAAAAAACTACAAGTAGAAAAACTTATTCTTATTACTGCTCCAATTGATGATATTTTAAAAAGAAGACAGATTGACCAAGGAAGAGAAAGAGATTTTCAAAGTAAAGAAAGCATTATAGAGCATGAGCAATTAAATATGGCTTATTTAGCAGCTTATTCAGTCATAAGCGGTGCACCTGTTTCAATTATAAAAAACCTAGATAATAAATTGGAAGATTCAAAAAAAAGGTTTCTTGAACTATTGGAGTAGTTTTATATGTTTAACCTTTCTTTTGAACCAGCTTTTATAATTTTAATAATAGCATTCTTTTATTTTTTTTTCTATGAGATTTTGGTAAGGCTTTTAGTAGATAAAGAAAAAATAAAAGCTATAAACCAGAGATCAAAAGAACTTCAGCAGCAAATCTCGCAAGCAACAAAAGAAAAAAATCAACAAAAATTAGAAGAACTTTCAAAAGAATATGATAAATTTCTACCAGAACTTTTTTCTCTTTCCCTTATACAATTAAAGCCTTTAATTTTTGTTATTCCACTAATTATTATTCTATCTGGTTGGTTAAAATCAACCTTTCCATCATTTGTTATAAAACTTCCTTTCTCCTTACCTATCTTTATACAGAATTTTGATAGATTTCCAAATTGGAGAGATACTTTTGGACCTATTGGATGGTTTTGGCTTTCTGTTATAGGCGTTTCTTTAAGCGTGATGCTAATAAGAAAAATTTTAAATAAATTAAATATAAAATTTCCTATTGATATAAAACCAATTGATCTAAGCAGTGTTTTTTTTAATAAAAAGAAAGTAGAGGTTTTAAATCAACAAGAGAAAACTTAACAAGAGGGGGTTGTTATGTTGCAAAATAAAAGAGCTTCCAAATCTACAAGAATCTTAAAAAGAAAAACTCCATCTAAAAAAATCTCAATTTTAATAAAAAAGAGAAAAAAAACAAAAAAACATTTTTCTGCATTAAATGGAAAAAGATTAGTTGCAACCTGTTCTTCTAAAAATTTGGCAAAGTCTTATAAAAAGCCAAATCGGCCATTTGGAGGAATTCTTACTTCTTCTCAATCCAGGGAAGTAATAAAATATAGGGCACTTTTATCTTCAAATCAAATAACTTTGGATCAAATCCCGTTGTTTTATCACAAATTTTTAAATTTAGAAAAATTACAAAAAAATAAGGAATAAAGTTATGGTAAAAAAGATAAAAAAAATTATAGCAATCTCTGGTTTAGCAGGGAGTGGAAAAACCACAGTAGGAAGATTAGTTGCAAAGAAATTAAGCTATAAGTTAATAGCCCCTACTTTTAAGGACCTTGCAAAAGCCAACAACTTAAGCTTGTTAGAATTTCAAAAAAAAGCAAACAAAAACTTCAGTATTGATAAAAATTTTGATAAAGAATTAATAAAACTAGCAAAAAAACAAAAGTGTGTAGTAAGTACATGGCTTGGGCCATGGATTTTAAAAGGAAATCTTTTTAGGGTATGGTTAGAAGTATCCTTTTCTACCAGGGCTTTGAGATTGGCAAAAAGAGAAGGAATTAGTTTTAAAAAAGCTCTTATTCATATAAAGAAAAGAGATAAAGACAATATTCTAAGATACAAAAAAATCTACAACATTGATATAACGAATCATAAAAATTTTAATTTAATTATTGATGCAAACAAATCAAGTCCTGCTAAAATAGCTTCAAAAATAGTTTCTGAATATAAAAAATTTGGAGGTTGAGTTTATGAGTGCAATAAAAGAAGGAAGAATTTGTATTAAACTAACAGGAAGAGATGCAGGTCAAAAAGTAATCATAACAAAAATCATTGACAAAAATTTTGTAATGATAAAAAGTCCAATAAGAAAAAAAGAAAGAAAGTGTGCAATAACGCATCTTGAACCAACCAATATTACTTTATCAACATAATTATTTTTTTGATTTTTTATGGATGAAGAATTAAAAAAACTTTTCAATTGCGGTTTTATATTTTTGGATAAACCTCGCGGTCCATCTTCCCATGAGATTACTGCATATATAAAAAAATTTTTGAATTTAAAAAAAGTTGGACAGCAAGGAACACTAGATCCGCAAGCATCTGGAGTTTTAATAATTGCTTTAAACAAAGCTACAAGATTATTAAGATTTTTAGCAAAAGAAGAAAAAACATATGTGGGTGTGATGAAAGTAAAACTCCAGCCTTCTTCTATAGAAGAGATACAAAAGGTTTTTAATCATTTTGTTGGAACGATTAAACAAATTCCACCTCTAGAATCTGCAGTAGCAAAAAAAGAGAGAATAAGAAAAGTCTATTCTTTCATAGTTTTGGAAAATCAAGGAAAAAAGATTTTATTTCAAGCAAAAGTCCAAGCAGGCACTTATATTCGTAAACTTTGTCAAGAAGTTGGAAAATTTTTTGGAGAAGGAAAATTAGTAGAATTAAGAAGAACCTCTTTTGGTTTTGTATCTGAATATGATTGCTCTAATCTCTATGATTTAATTGATGCCTATCATTATTACTTAAAAACAGGTGATGGAAAGGAAATAAAAAGATTAATAAATCCTCCCAACAAAATTATTTTATTGCCTAGTATTATAATTGAACAAAAAGCCTATGAATCAGTATGTCGGGGTTTGCCTCTGGCAAGATCCGATGTGGCTACTGTTGAAGGCTTTTTTGTAGCTGGGCAATATTTGTCCATTCTGGATAAAAACAAAAATTTTTTAGCAATTGCAATAGCTTTAAAATCAAGTCAGGAAATAGCAATTGCAAAAAAGGAGGAAAAAATTGCTTTATTAAAAATAGTATTAACCAATGCCGAGGTCGCATAACCTGGTAGTGCGCACGCCTGGAGTTTTGATGCTAGCAAGCGTGTGCCCGCAAGGGCTTATGGGTTCAAATCCCATCCTCGGCGTAAAATTCTGGTGATAGTATGGGAATGGGTGTTAAAAAACCAAAAAAACAAAAACAAACTGTTAAGAAAAAAGAAGAAGAAATCATTAAGTCCTTAGAAGGAAAAGAGATTAGGGGAGTAGTTAGAATAGCAGGAAAGGATATAAAGGGTAAACTCACTATTTTTCAAGCTTTAAGAACCATCAAAGGGATTGGCCATTCTTTAGCAAAACTTTTTTCTGATATTATTTTAAAAGATATGAATCTAAAAAAGACGACCATGTTGGGTGAGCTAAATGAAGAACAAATACAGCGCCTTGAACATATTCTGGCTCATCCGACTGAATTTGATATTCCTGCTTTTATGTTAAATAGACAAAAAGAATATACCTTAAATCAACCAAGGCATCTTCTTGGAAATGATTTGGTTTTTGCAATTCAGCAAGATATCCAACATCATAAAGATTCTCAAACATGGAGGGGATTTAGACATACCTATGCAAAAAAGGTTAGGGGCCAGAGAACAAGAACTACTGGAAGAAAAGGAATGACAGTTGGAGTGTTAAGAAAAGCAGTCAAATCAGCTCAAGCTACTGCTGCAGCGCAAAAACAAGAAGAAAGTAAAAATACACAAGCAACCACAAAAGAAAAAAAATAAGGTGAGAAAATGGGAGACCCAAGAAAACTTGTTTCAATAGCTGAAACTCCAAGAAAAATTTGGAATAAAGAAAGAATAGAAGAAGAGTCTTTATTAAAAAAAGAGTATGGTCTAAAAAACACCACTGAACTTTGGATTAGTGCAACAAGATTAAAGAAACTGCGAAGAACTGCTAGAAAGCTTCTTTCATTAGGGGAGATTGGGGAAAAGAAAGGTCAAGCTCTAATATCAAAATTAAAAAAACTCGGTATTGCCAAAAAAACAACTGTTTTGGAAGATATTCTTGCTCTTTCGGTAAGGGACTTTTTGGAACGAAGGCTTCAAACCATTGTTTTAAGAAAAGGTCTTGCAAGAACGCAGAAACAGGCAAGACAATTAATTGTCCATGGGTTTATTGCAGTAAACGGAAGAAGAGTTACTATTCCCTCCTATTTTGTAACTGCTCAAGAGGAACCAACAATCACTTATTTTAAACCAATAGATATAAGTTTACCTGTTTCTTCTTCTCAATCACAACAAGAAAAAAAAGACCAAACAGGTGAAAAAAAAGAAAACTAAAGAAGTTTTATGGTGATAATTATGGTTGAAAAAAACGAAAAAGAAACAAAAAATGAGCAAAAAGAACCAAACAAAAAAGAATCACAAGAACAAACAAGCTTAAAAAATCCAGACCAAAGTCAAAATGTTATTAACGAGCAAAAGGTTCAAGAAAGTCAACCACAAACAATTGCTAAACCAAAAGGCCCAATTAAATGGGGGATCTGTCATGTTTATTCTTCAAAAAATGATACAATTATTACAATCACTGATCTTTCTGGAGCAGAAACTATAGCAAAAGCTTCCGGAGGAATGATTGTAAAAGCAGATAGGGAAGAAGGAAAGCCTTATGCTGCAATGCAAGCAACTATTAAAGCAGTAAATGAAGCAAAACAAAAAGGTTTTGGAGGTTTGCATATTAGAATCAGGGCACCAGGAGGAAATAAGTCCAGAACTCCAGGTGCAGGAGCTCAAGCAGTAGTTAGAACCATTGCAAGACAAGGGATAAGAGTAGGAAGAATTGAAGATGTTACTCCAATTCCAACTGACAGCACCAAACGCCCAGGAGGAAGAAGAGGAAGAAGGGTGTAAAAAAAAAGAACAAGGGGTGTTAATATGAAGTTATCTATAACTGATAAAGAAGATAATAGATTATATTTTGTAGTTTCAGGTGTTTATCCCCAACTTGCAAATACTCTACGAAGATATGCTATGAGTGAATTAGAAGTTTTTGCATTTGATTCAATAACCATTTATGAAAATTCATCCATTCTATTTGACGAATATTTAGCACACAGAATAGGGCTTATTCCATTGACTTTTAAAGGTACTCCAAAAAAAGATGATGAATTTATTTTTACTTTGGAAGTTGAGGGACCTGCAAAAGTTCTATCCTCGCATCTTAAACCATCTGATTCCAATATTAAGGTTGTATTTGATAATATTCCTTTAGTGGTTTTAAAAGAAAACCAAAGCATTAGATTAGAGGCAAAAGCTGTTTTAGGAATTGGAAGAAAACATGCAAAATGGCAGGCTGGACTTTGCAGTTATGAGATTTCTTCTGAAAAAAATGACGAATTTAAATTCTTTTTAGAAAGCTTTGGGCAAATGGAACCAATTAAAATGCTTGAAAAAACTTTTAATACCATTACTAATCATTGTAATGAATTTTTAGATGCTTTAGATAATCTAAAAACCAAAGAAGAATAGTGGTTTATATGAAAAATCTAAAATATTTTGAAAACAAAAAAAATGGCGCAGGGGTAGCAAAGCCTGGTCAAATGCGCCAGCTTGAGGGGCTGGTCCCTTAGGGGTTCGTGAGTTCAAATCTCACCCCCTGCATTTTAACAAGGTGAAAGCATGAATATGGAAAAAATTAAAAACAAAAATAAAAAGCAAAAAGAAGAAGAAAATACTTTAGTTAAGAAAAAAATTTTCGAATTGGTTTTTAGATCAAGAAGAGCAAAAAAAGGTGTAAACCTTTCCAAAATAGAAGTTATAGCTTCAAAAACAAAAGAAGACGGAATTTTTGTTGTTCCAGATAAAGTACTAGGGGCTGGAAAATTAACAAAACCTATAACAATTTGTGCACTTGGTTATTCTAAAAGTGCACTGGAGGCTTTAATTAAATCCTCTTGCCAAATTCTAGAATTTTCAAAATTAAATGAAATGCTTAAACAAAACAAAAAAATTTTTTTAGTTAGGTGAAAAAAATGAAAATTTACAATGGAAAAGATCAAATTGCCGGAAGGCTGGCTTCAAAAATAGCAAAAGAATTGTTAGAAGGTGAAGAAATTATAGTAATAAATGCTTCTTCTTTAGTAATAAGTGGTTCGCAAAAATCCAATATCGAAAAATTAAAAATACGCAGAAGCCTTACAGATAAAAGAAATCCTGAACACAATGAAAAATTTCCAAGAGTACCTTATCTACTATTTAAAAAGATGGTTCGAGGCATGCTACCAAAAAAAACTTCTAGATCCAAACTTGCACTTAAAAGATTGAAAGTTTATGACGAAGTTCCTATAGGAATAGATGCTTCAAAAAGTATTGATCCAAAATTAACCAAGCAGTCTCTTTTTAAATCCACTACATTAAAAAAGATTTGTCAGGCTTTTGGTTATAATAATTAGGTGAGTTAAATGGGAAGAAAAGGAAAAAAGGAAGTTGTGTTCTTTGCACGAGGAAAAAGAAAAGAAAGTATAGTGCGGGTAAGACTAAAAGAAGGAAAGGGTACAATAAGGTTTAATTCGCTTTCCTTAGATGCACTTGAAAACAAATATATAAAAAATATAATCTTAGAGCCTTTGGTTGTTGTAGGAGATAATCTTGCCTCCAAGCTCGATATTTCTATAAATGCAAGAGGAGGTGGACAAATGGGTCAAGCCCAAGCAGCTGCGATTGCAATAGCAAAAGCACTAGTTTCCTATCAACCTGGATTAAAAGAAAAACTTTTAGCTGAAAACAGAACTTTATTTGTAGAAGATGTCAGAAGAGTGGAGCCAAAGAAATATAAGGGTCCAAAAGCTAGGGCAAGATTCCAAAAATCTTATAGATAAAGGTGAGAAAATGTATTTTCCAGTAAGGTGTTTTAGTTGTGGTGCCCCAATAGCACAATTATGGGAAGAGTATCAAAACAGACTAAACAAAGGTGAGAAGCCAGCAGATATCTTAAATGATCTAAAAGTGAGAAGAATTTGCTGCAGAAGAATGTTTTTATCACATGTGGAGGTATCAGAAGAACTAATAAAATATGACAAATTTTAAATCGGTTGGGGCCATGAGGTAACCTGGCTATCCTGCCAGCTTGGGGTGCTGGTTATCCGAGTTCAAATCTCGGTGGCCCCAAGTCTGTTTAAAAAATTATGCTAACAAAGTGGTGATGGAATGTCTGATAGTTTGTTGATTAAACAAGAAAAATATTTAGAAAGTGGTATACATATAGGTACGAAAATTCGTACTATAGATATGCAAAAATTTATTTTCAAAAAAAGAAGTGATGGTCTTTATGTTTTGGATCTTAGAGTTATTGATGAGAGATTAAAAATAGCTGCAAAGATTATCTCAAAATATGATCCAAAAAAAGTTTATGTGATTGCTTCTAGAACTTATTCTTCAATGACTGCAAAAGCTTTTGAAAAATTAACTTCTATAAATGCAATTTGTGGTAGATTTATTCCAGGAAGAATGACAAATATAGGAAGAAAAGATTTTATAGAACCTGAGCTTGTTATCATTTGTGACCCAAAAGGAGAAAGACAAGCAGTTATTGAATGCGGTAATTTAGGAATTCCTACTATTGGTCTGTGTGATACGGATAACTTCACTTTTTTTATAGATTGGATTATCCCATGCAACAACAAAGGAAGAAAATCTTTAAGTCTTATTTTTTGGTTACTTGCAAGAGAGCTTGCAATGTCTTCAAATAAAATCTCTTCTTATGATGAGTTTAAACCTGATTTGGATGAATTTGAAGTTTTGTGTTCTCAATTTTTAGATGAGGAATCAAAAAAACAAAAAGAAGAAAATGAAGAAGAACAACCAGAAACAATTTCAGAAGAAATCCAACAAAATCAAAAAGAAATAAAAAAAGAGCAAGATGTTATAGGAGAAAAGCAAGAACAAGAAGAAAAAAAGACGATTAAACCAAAAGAAAATAAAGAAACTCCAAAAACAAGAAAGAAAAAAGGAACAAGATCTAAAACTAAATAACCTTTGAAAATTTTGCATTTTTTCCAAGCTGATTTTCTATCTCTAATAAGCGGTTATATTTTGCAGTTCTTTCCCCTCTGGCAGGTGCTCCAGTTTTTATCATTCCAAATCCTAGTCCAACTCCTAAATCTGCCAAAACATTATCTTCGGTTTCTCCTGATCTGTGGCTAATCATAACTTTTATGTTTTTATCTATGCAGTATTTTGCAGTTTCAATAGCCTGACTCAATGTTCCTATCTGATTGACTTTTAGCAATAGAGTGTGCAAAGCATTTTGTGCAATAGCTCTTTTTACTAATTTCAAGTTTGACACAGTTAAGTCATCTGCAACTACCTGACAATTTTTTATCCTTTTTTTTAATTCAGCAAAATAAAAAGAAGAATTTTCCTCAAAAGGGTCTTCTATTGAAATTATTTTATGCGATTTTATCAGTTCAATCCAAAATTCCAAAAGTTCAGAAGAATCCATCTTTTTTCCATCTATAAAATATTTTTGTTCTTTTTGATTAAAAAAGGAGTTTGCTGCAGCATCCAATCCTATAAATATCTTGTTTTTGTATCCACTTTCCTCTATAGAAGATTCTAAAAGCTCAATGGCTTGTTTTGTATTTTTTAATGGAGGGGCAAATCCACCTTCATCACCTAAATTTGTTGCATTTTTTCCATATTTTTGTTTTATTAAATTTTTAAGGATATGATATACTTCTACTCCAGCCCAAAGAGCATCATTAAATTTTTTAAAATTTTTTGGTACAATCATAAACTCTTGAATTGAAAGCTCATTTCCAGCATGTACTCCTCCATTTATTACATTCATAAAAGGAATGGGAAGGATTTTACAACCAAAAAGTTGATATACTTCTTTTTTCTTACTTAATGCTGCTGCTTTAATACAAGCTAAAGAAACAGAAACAGTGGTATTTGCACCAAGTCTTGCCATATTAGTAGTTCCATCTAATTCTATTAAGGTTTGATCTATTTTTTCTTGTTCTGTTATTTCATTACCTTTTAGTTTTTTAGATATAAGTTCTATATTTTTAATAGCTTTTTTTATTCCTAAACCATTTAGTCTTTTTTCTCCATCTCTTATCTCGATTGCTTCCTTGTTTCCTTTAGAAGCCCCTGAAGGTGCATATGCCTTTGCTTTTATTCCATTTTCAAGTTCAACTATTGTCATTAGAGTTGGGTTTGCCCTACTATCCAATACTTCTATTCCATATATTTTTTTTATTTTTGTCATATTCAGATTTTTTTAAGAAGATTTAAAAAGATAGCCTCAATCCTCTATTTAGTATTAAACAATTATTTATTAAACGATTATTTTAAAAGCACTTAATTTAAAAGCACTTAAAAATCCAAAGGTCGGAATTTAGAAAAATGACAGATTATCTTAAAAATTTTCCTGCTAAAAAAAATCTTCCAAAAACAGACACGGGGATTTTTATTGTTGATAAAACAATATTAAAAAAGTTTAATAATGGTAGTTTAAATATAAAAAATAAAGAAGAAGTAGAAAGTAATGGATATAAAATTGGATTTATTAGTTTCGATTTCTTGTTAAGACTATATGAAATATCAAAAGAGAACACTTTTTTCATTAATAAAAATTTGTTGAAGAAAGAAATTATTGGTTATTTAAATAAATCTGTAAATTTTAGAAATGTCGATGATCTTGAAAAAACAGAAAATAAAGTAATTAAAAGCATTGAGAAACATATAAATAAAGGAAAAAAAGAATACTTGCGTACTAAAAAAGAACGTAAGCTCTAAAATGAAACCCAAAAACCAACCAAATTCAAATAAACCGAAATCAGAATAATATCGTAAGAAATATGGAGTCAGAAAAATTAAAAAAAGAAAGGATATTTAGTTGTAAAATAAAAATTGTTTTTATTCCTATTCCTGCTCAATCCTTGGGGCAAGATAATAAGTTAATTTAGCATCCATTGTTTCGTATTCAATTTTTATTGGCCTTTCCTTTTCTAAATAAATTGTAAGTGGCTGATTATCAGGGCATGCCCTAGTAATATCATCAAGATATTCAATTAAAAATGTTGCCTTTGCCTCCTTTTGTACTTCCATCGAAATTATTCCTTCAGAATCCTTTTCTTCTTCTGATATCAAATCGCTTGATTCTCCATGTGCATCTATTCTAAAT
>JBKBMW010000027.1:0-11011 GCA_046295675.1 Candidatus Anstonellaceae archaeon
AGGTTATATAACCATAGAACGAGCTAATTTAGATAATAAAGAAATAAATGAATTCCGGGCTCAGTTGGCTAAAGATAATAAAGGAAATGAACGATTGGGAGCTGGAGATATAGAGATAATAGCACTTATAAAAGAATATCAAGGTAGTAGAACAACAGTTATAATAACTTCAGATTCAGATATAGCTGTTTTATCCAAAAAAATAAAAGAAAAATATGGAAAGAATGTAATGGTGATTACCGAATATTGATTTATTCTTTTATGATAATTAAAATTAATATCTAATTAAATAATTATTGTATTCTTTTTTATTTGGATCAATAATATTATACTCTGCTTTTTTTCTTCTATAATGAATGCTGATTTGATTACTAAATTCCTGTCTTACTATTTTGCCTGCCCTATTTGATTCAGATAAAAAAGAAGAAAAATAGGTTTTTACCACTATTCCTTCCATGTAAACTTTTGGGTCTTTTGCATAATGAGAATAGCCAATTAAATTTGGCAATTCTTCCATTTTGAAAAAACCGCTTTCTAAAATCGGAATTAAAAAAAGAGAATCAGGATATATTTTTTTATTGTTTGGATATAAAAGAAATGGCGTCTTTTGATAATACCCCATAAACTTGATTTCCTTGTAAATTTCTATTTTAGTGTTTAAATCTACAAGATAATTTCTTTTTTTATCAAGTATATCAAAAATAGCAAACCTAGCAGGGATATGATAATGAATTGAATGCTTTTGCTTTAAATCCTCACAAAAAAGAATATAGTTTTCTCCTATTATTAATGCAGGTTTACCATCCATTTTTTCTTCTATGATGACTTTTTTTGATAATAATAATTTGGTTTCCTCATTAGTTAGATATGGTTTTTTTGGGAGTTTTTGCACTATTGGAAATCTTTTTGGTTTTGGATAAAGACCAAATAATTTGTAAGACATAAAAACCACTTGATAATATTAATTATAACAATATTTGTATTTGTAAGTTTATAAAGGTTTGTAAAGATTTTTACAAATAAAAGAAGAATAACTAAAATAATCTAATTTTAAATCTCTTTACCAGCACAAATTATTATAGGTTTTTTTTGTGAAAAAATACCATTTTCCACAATTCCAGGAATTTTATTTATTTCTTCTTCTAGTTTATCTGGATTTTTTATTTCTCCAAAATAAACATCAAACAACCAATTTTGATTATCAGAAACAAATTTTTGAGAACCTTCTAATCTTTCAGAAATTTTTTTTGCCCCAAGTTTTTTTAGATGAGCTAAAACTAATGAGTGAGCAAATGGAACATACTCAATCGGGACCTCTTTGTTCAAAAAACCAGAAGGAGAGAGTTTTGAACTATCTATAATTACAACAAATTTTTTTGAAGCATAGGCAACTATTTTTTCTCTTACTAATGCTCCACCATATCCTTTAATTAAATTTTTGTTTTTATCTACCATATCAGCCCCATCTACTGCCAAATCAACAGATTTTACATCGTCTAATGAAACCACATTTAAACCAACATTGCTTGCATTGTTTTTAGTTCTTGAAGAGGTAGCAATGCATTGGATTGAAAGTTTTTCCTCTACTACTTTTTGCCCTAAAAGGGAAATAAAAATATCTGCAGTAGAACCAGTGCCAAGCCCTATCACCATTCCATCTTTAACAAAGTTTAGAGCTTTTGAGGCAGAAAGAAACTTTTCTTTATTTAAATTTGAGTCTAAATCAAAATGGTTGCTCATAAAGATCTAACTGACTACTTTTTTCAATAGTATGATGAATAGCCTGATGAAATGAGTTTTGATAGAGTTATTTTAGGAATTGAACCAAACCTTTTAGAGATAGTAATGCTCCCAGAACAGTGACCAAGATAGAAAAGGGTATAACTCCAAAGCCATAAGCTACTAAAAGTAAGCCTATAGCAATATTGAAAAGCCCTTTTCCCTTTTTTTGTTCATCCTCTTTGTTTAAACTCACTTCATATTTTTTTACTGTCTTTTTTTTCATACAAATCACTAAAATAACAAAAAAGAATAAAAATATAAAGAAATCTTTATTTAAAATATATTAAGAAAATAGAAATAAAAATAAAAAGAAATTAAACGAAGGTAGAAAAAATGCTAAAAGTTATAGTAATATATTCTTATCCCCAAAATGCTCCTCATGGACAAAAAATTCTATCAGTATTAGAGCAAGCATTACAAAAACAGAATGTAGAATATAAGGTTATTGATTTATATTCTGAAAATTTTAATCCTGTTCTTCATGACGAGGAATATAGCAAATACGGACAACATATAAGTTATGACATAGCAAAAATTCAACAGGAATTAAAAACCTCAGACATTTATATATTTCTTTACCCAGTTTGGTGGTCTTCTCCACCAGCAATATTAAAGGGATTTGTAGATAGGGTATTTTTACCAAATTTTGCATTTAGATTTGAAAATAAAAAGCTGGTCGGCTTGCTTAAGGACAAGGTTGCATTAGTTATCTGTACTTATGGTGGAAGTGCAGTGCATGAACAAAAGGTAGGATTTGCTTCAAAAAAACTTATTCAAAAAGCTATATTGGAAAGCTGCGGAATAAAAACACAGGTTTTTGAGATTTATTCTGTAGATGAGATGGATAAAACGGTTTTTGACCATATTTTGTTTCAAATTCCATCTGCATTGAGCAGAATAATTGCATTTTATAAAAATTTGGATTTAAAACAACAACCACTTGGTGCATTGATTGAAGAAAATAAACAAAAAGAAAAAGAAATGAAAGCTACTAAGAAACTTCCAAAGAAAAGTTTTGAAGATCTTAGATATTTTGAAAGTGAGCAGAAAAAAGCAAAGCAAAAGGCAAGAAAATCTAAACGCTTTTAAACTCTAAGGTTTATATTAATTAATAGAGCCATGCGTGGATGGCACTCAGATAAAAATAGATGAAGATGTGGTCAACAGCGCATGGCTAAAAAGAAAATGAATGCTTATATACCGAAAATAAGGTTGTTAATGCTTTTAGGTTGAATTTATGTTTATTGAAAAAGTAAGCTTTGTTTTTAATTTGTTTGTTTTTGGCAATAAGAGAGAATTGCTTCTCAACCTTCAGGATTAGAGCCATTTTCGGTATTTAAGCTTCTTAAAAAGGTGAGAAAATGGCAAAAACATATATAGATACAGTAAAGTATATTGTACATGCTTATTGCGAAATAGATGGGTTAGTAGAAAAACCAGATGTAGTTGGGGCTATTTTTGGTCAAACAGAAGGGTTAATTGGAGATGAACTAGATTTAAGAGAATTACAAAAAAACGGAAGAATTGGAAGAATAGTGGTAGAGCTTACACCTAAAGGAGGAAAATCCGTAGGCTCAATAAAAATTCCTTCTTCTTTAGATATGGTAGAAACTTCTATTTTAGCTGCTTCTTTGGAAACTGTGGATAGAGTAGGACCATGCGAGGCAAAGATAAAGGTTGAAAAAATAGAGGATACAAGAAACTTAAAAAGAAATACAATAGTTGAAAGAGCAAAGGAGTTGCTTAAGACAGTTTTGGCAGAGGAGATTCCTGAATCTAGAGAAATTTCTGAGCAGGTTAGAGCAGAAGTAAAAACAGCCGAGCTTTCTTATTATGGTCCAGAAAAATTACCAGCAGGTCCAAATATTGAACAAAGAGACAACATTATAATAGTGGAAGGAAGAGCAGATGTTTTAAACCTGTTAAAAAACGATATTTCAAATGTTATTGGGATAGGGGGAGCAAATGTATCAAAAACGATAATTGATCTAACAAAGGAAAAAGAAGTTACTGTGTTTTTAGATGGAGATAGAGGAGGGGATATAATATTGGCTGAACTTTCTAGAATTGGAGATATTGACTATGTTGCAAGAGCACCTGCAGGAAAAGAGGTTGAGGAACTAACAAGAAAAGAGATTATTAAATGCTTAAGAGCAAAAGTTCCATTTGAGCAAAGGATGGTCTTTATAGAAAAGGAAGGAAATAATACATATTACAAACATGAAGAACATAAGGAAGGTTTTAGACAACCAAAACAAAACTATGCTTATCAAAAAAGAGGATATAGACCACAGTCAGTTGGACCAGTAGTGGCAAGTCCACCTACAAGCAATGATATAGAACAAAAAACAATAGAACAAAAAAAAGAAGAACCCTTTGATTTGAAAGCAATGGAAGAAGAAAAAATAGAAGGAAAAATTGATGGGATAGAGGATATAGAAAAAATAGAAAACTTGGAGGTTTTAGCAAAGCCATCAACAGAAACCCAAGATTTTGATCAAGAAGAACTTAAACAAAAATATTTGGAAGAACTTAATAAATTAGATGGGACTCTAAAGGCAAGAATATACTCCGATAATCAAACATTACTTTGTGAAATTCCAGTTAGAGATATAATTAAAACATTGGAAAATCAGGAAAAAGTTTTTTCTTTAGTATTTGATGGACTTGTAACAAAAAGAGTAGCAGAACTAGCATCTCAGAAAGGAGCTAAAGTAATTGCTGCAGTAAAACTCGGTAATGTGTTTAAAAAACCAGAAAATCTTTTGATTTTTACAAAGGAATGAAAATCAAACAAATTTAGGAAAATTTAAATAAGTGCAAAAAGTTTTTTATTTTCTTTTTTCTTTTTGGTTATTGAAATAAGGGTTAAATAGGAATAGGGGAATATTAATATAAAATATAAAATATAAAAAAGAAAATAATATAAAAAAAATGGGCCCATGGTCCAACGGTTACGATACCTGCTTGACGTGCAGGAGATAGGAGTTCAATTCTCCTTGGGCCCATTTAAAAGCAAAGAACAGGTTTAAAAATCTTTTTACGAGAGTAAAAAGGGACTTTATCGACGATTTATAAATGCGAAACATTTATATATCTGTCTAATCTATTGTTTACTACAACTAATTATTGAACAATAGAGGTGTAAAGAATGACTAGCACTAAATGTCCTGAATGTGGAAGTAAAAAAATAATAAAAGATTATGCTAAAGGAGAGATAGTTTGCGCCCAGTGTGGGGTAGTAATAGAAGAAAATATTGAAGATCATCGGCCAGAATGGAGATCTTTTGATTCTGAGCAAAGAGAAAAACGAGCCAGAGGTGGAGCTCCTATAAAGTATATGAGACCAAACAAAGGATTAGTAACTGAGATTGATCAGTATAATCGAGATATTAGAGGTGCAAAAATTTCGCCTAAAAAACAAGCTCAACTTTATAGAATGAGAAAATGGCATAAACGAGCCTCGATTGCTACTTCCATGGAAAGAAATCTAGCAATAGCACTATCGGAGTTAGATAGAATTGCTTCCTATTTAGGATTGCCAGATTCAGTGAGAGAATCTGCTGCATTACTTTATAGAAAATGCATTAAAGCCGAGCTTATTAGAGGAAGATTGATAGAATCAGTGGTTGCTGCTGTGATTTATGCAACCTGTCGTTTGCAGGGAAATCCTAGGACTTTGGAGGAATTATCTAAAGTTTCTGGGATTGAAAAAAAAGAGATTGGACGAGCTTACAGATTTGTTAGAAGGGAATTAAAACTTGATATCCCATTAACTGATCCTGCCCAATATGTTCCAAAATTTACAGCTGCTCTAAAGTTATCTGGACAGGTACAGGAAAAAGCAATTAAACTTTTAAGAAAAGCTATAAACAAAGGATTGATTTCTGGGAGAGGCCCAACAGGTGTTGCAGCTGCAGCAGTATATATTGCCTCTGCAATATGTGATGAACGAAGAACACAAAAAGAAGTTGCAGATGTTGCAGGTGTAACTGAAGTAACTATAAGAAATAGGTATAGGGAACTAAAAAAGGAGCTTGGACTTAAAATAGCATTATAACTTTGTTAATTTTTCTTTTTTTTTGATTTTAAATTAAAGAGTTAAAAAAATGCACTTAAAAAACCATGCAACAATGTTTTTATAACAAAATAAACTGCATAAGCTCCAATTGCAAGTAGAGGCATATATTTTATTCCATAAAGAATTTTTCCTTCTGCTATAACTCCAATAAAAATAGAAACCAACAAAGAGGTAACAAAAATTAGCCCAAGTGCTGCAGTATTGACAAATTCAGAAGTTAATCCAAGATTAGGAGATATCATTCCACTTATTGTTTGTGTAGAACTGGAAGAATTGGTCTTTAATCCAGCTTGCAAGCTTGTAAAGATGGATAAAAATTCTGTTGAAATCCCAAGTAAAACTGGAAGCCCGATTATTAAAATAAAAACCAAGAAGATAGTATAGGTTTTTGTATTTAGAACAGTTTCTTTTTTTAATTCATCTAAATCCCTTATTTCTTCAGCAGCAGTCTCAAGTAAATTGGCCAATTTTCCTCCAGACTTGAGCCCATTTTCAAAAAAAGCAATAGTTCTTCTTAAAACATTTGAATCAATATTGTTTGTAAGAGCATTGAGAGCATCTGTAAAACTTTCTGTTCCCAAAGAGTATGCTGCAACTTTTTTTACTTCTCGCTCCAATGGCCCAAATTCTGGTCTTGCAGCAGCTTGAAAAGCTGCAAATGGGGTAAGCCCAGCATGCATGTTTGCTGCTACCATTAAAAGAAAATCCGGCAATACCTCCTCAACTCTTTTTGTTGTGTCATGAATTAAATAGTATAAGTGAAGATAAAATAAAGTTAGAATAAAGAGAAATGCAATTATAAAAAAGAAGAGCATATAACCAATCATATATACTATTTTAAAATTGTTAGGATAGCCAAAACCAAGATCAGTTTTTAGAAGATAGGACAACACCACTGGAATTAATGCAACCACAAAGCCAAATACTAATGCAGTGGTTATTCTAAAACCAAGCCATAGCTGAGGAGGTTCTGAAATCCCAGCATAAGTAAGCAATTTTGCTAGGCGAGTGTTTGATTCTTTTGGTTTTGTTTCAATAAATTTTTTACTTAAAATTATTTTTTTCATCGATTAGGTCCCTCTAGCCATACATTTTTGGTCTTCTAACATAAACATAACCTATAATAATCATCTGAACAATAACCGAGATAACAATTAATGTCAAATAGACTGACGGAGTAATTCCAAGCACTCCAAAAACTGAAAAAATTACAAGAACCGTGCTACCAACAGTTGGAAGAACAGCAGCTGCAAGTAGATATATCAAAACAATAAAATTAAGCTCTGCATTGTATGCTTTTATTTGTTTTAATTGGTCATCTACCAACATTTTAATTATACCTTTTAATGTAGTTGTGAGGTTTGTTCCTGATCTGATTGCAGTAACTAATTGCCAACACATTTTTTTTAGGTATTTTGATTGATTTTGTATTGCCATTTCTTCCAAAGCTGCTATAAGTGCTTTCCCGCTAGCAGCTTGTTTTGAAACCTTTTTAAATTCTACTGAAACCTGATCATAATCCCCTTCAGCAACATTTTCTATTGTTTGATAGAGAGGTATTCCAGAGCTTATTTGTATAAGCATATCCCTAGAGGCAAAGATTAATCCCCTATCGATTTTAGCAGCAACTGATTTGGATGTAATTTTTGGATAATACAGATTAAGAGCAAAGAAAAAGATTGTTGTTAAAAGAAAACCAAAAAAAGGGAGCAGAATATTTAACGGGAATTCAAAACCACGCAGCTGGCTGACTATAATTAAAAAAATTAATGAAAAAATACCAAGAATTAGTGCAGAAAGAAATGAACCAACAACATAGCTCTCTGCTTCTATTTCAATATGTGCATTTGATAAATCATATTTTAATCCAGGCATGGTCTGAACCACTTTTTGCCCAAAACCCTTAAACCTTAGCCCGGCCTCTTTGATTACATTTTCAGGTAAAAACATAAAGCCGATGGTTTTCATTTTCATACCTTTTTTTAAAATTTTTTATTGTTGTGTTTTGTTTAATTTATCTTTTTGTTTTCTGTTAAGGTTATTGAGAGCAATTTCATAGATTTCTTCTGGGTTTGAATAATAAAGAGAAAATATTTTTCCAACCTCATCGATTTGTGTAATCTTGTTTTCTACCATCCATCTTAGTATTGTTTGTCTTTTTTTGTTATCTTTTTCTATCTGTTCTTTTGTCATACCGGTGTGCAGATTAAGCTCCTTATAAAATCTTATAGGCTCCCCAACTTTTTCCCAGGTATCTGTCCTTGGCCTCCACCTATATACAATGTTTGGTTCTAAAATCCCTTCCCCAGTACCTTCTGGGATTTCTGCGATTTCTAAAGTTCTTCGAAGATTTCGCCTTCTGTCTCTAAATTGAACAACCAACAGATGCATAGTATCTAAATCACTTGCAGGAAGGCTAATTGGGGGAGTGGTAAGCCTTCTGATGGCTTGAGCAGCAGTATCAGCATGAAAAGTGCTATATACTGAATGCCCAGTATGCATTGCCTCAAAGGCAACCTCTGCCTCTCGCTGCTTTCTAATCTCACCAACTAGTATTCTATCTGGTCTCATTCTTAGAGAAGTTATTATTAGGTCCAGCATCGTTACCTCTCCTTGCCCTTCTGGATTTGGAAGCCTTGTAAGTAATGGAATCCAATTCCATTGATGTTTTGGAAGCATAAGTTCACGAGTATCTTCTATAGTTATTATTCTTTGATTTGGAGGTATAAATGAGGCAAGAGCATTTAGAGCAGAGGTTTTTCCAGAGGCTGTTCCTCCAACTACCATCAAGTTCATCTCATAGTGAAAAGCCTGCCAAAGCATAGCAGTCATTTCATAGTTCATGGTATGAGCTGGCTCAGAAATCAGGCTTATTATAGTCCATGGTACCCTTGCAAATCTTCTTATAGTTATTGTATTTCCATGAGAGGATATTGGATTAAGAGTTGCGCATACCCTATCTCCTGTTTCCAGTCTAGCATCCAAAATCGGCGTTAAAGTTGCGATTTGTCTTCCTACTCTTCTGGCTATTTGGGAAGCATAATTAAAAATTGCATTTTCATCAGGCATATAAATATTTGTTTTAAGCCAGCCATATTTTCTATGATAAACAGCAACAGAATCTTTAGAATTATTTATAGCAATTTCTTCCAACATATCGTCTTTGTTTATTAGGTCTAACTCCCCAAGCCCAAACATTCTATGTAAGAGTAATCCAGACAGGATATCACTAACTTCTGGGCCAAGGCTGAATTGGGCAATATACTGCTTTATTTTTTCATGAAACCTTCCTTTAATTGCAAGCATTTTTTCAACATCAGCTACTTCAGATGCTTCTGCAGGGACCTCTTTTACTAAATTTTCTTTTATTTGATCCAAAAAAATTTTAGTTCCTGGCGAGAGTTCTATCAAAGAGATAGAATAAAGTTTATACTGGGCAAAATCAAGAATACTTACACTAACTGGTACCTGGTCTGCTTTGAATGTATATTCAGCTATTATATTTTTTGTTTTATCTTCTTCTTCGTTTGTTTCTTTTTTATCTATATGTGGATAGCCTAGAAAAGAAGCCTTTGGTGGCTCTAAGATATTTATTGGGTAGGTTATTTGAATCAAGCCTGCTTGCTCTAATGCATTTGCTATAGCTAGAACAGAAGAAAAAGGAATATTTAATTTTGATGCTAATTTTGTAAGAGAGCTTTCGGTTTTAAGCAAGGCTAGAAATTCATCTATTTTTGTTTGAAGCATAAAAAAATCACACTGAAAGAAATTTAAAACTTTTGTGTTTATTTTCTTTATGGCAAGAATAGTGGCAAAACCACATTTAATCTTTTTTTTTATATCTAATTTTTTTCTTTTACTTTTAATTTCATTTATCATAATTTTGGCTGCTATTTTTTTGTTTGCTTTTATCCATTCAATTGATTGGGTAGTGTTTCTTTTTTTCTTTGGTATGGCAGTAATTTCAGGTATTGCTAGTTGGGTTTATTCCTATTTGTATTATTTAAACACTTCTTTAATTGTAGATGAGGAAAAGGTTATTTATGAATATGGAATTTTACATCATTCAGTAAATACAATTCCATTAAAAAACATAACAGATTTTTCTCTAAAAAGAAGTTTTATTCAAAGATTGTTTAATATTGCAACCCTTTCAATAAATACTGCTGGAGGACAAGGTTTTGAAATAAATGCATTGGATTTTAATTATCCTGAAGTTTTTCGGATTAGTTCTCTTTTAAACTCCAAAATTCATCGCCATTAAACTACTTTCTAAAAATAGTAGGATAACCAACATAATTTATATTTTTACAACTTAGGTTTAATAAAGCAGGAAGGTAGGATTTTACTTCTCCATAAGCTGTGCTGTTTAATTCTGCTTCAAATTTGAATTTACAGCTTATATTTTGTTTTGTATAAGGAGTAATATATGTTGAGTTTGGATCAGACCAAAATATGATTTGAGAGGCAGAAGGAATATAATCCAAATGCACTGAATAGATTTTATAGGATGAGGAATCAAGGTAAGTTGCAGAAAAATTATTTTGATTATTTAAGGAAAAGTAAACCCCATTGTTATGCTCATTAGTTTCATCGAAAAAAGTTATATTTGAAAAGATTTCTGTTCCAGTTGTTTGCCAGTCCACGTAATTTATAGTACTAGCATTTGAAGGGGCAGAGCAATTTATATCCATTTTTATTTTTTGTAAGTTAATATTTGGAGCTAAAATTATTTTTATTTGATCATAATTAGGATTTGAGTTATTTTGCGAATAGTTTATGTCAAAATTTGTTATCAACTTCAAACCACTTTGATTTATTTCAGTAGAATTGAGAGTGGTATTGCAATTTGTTATTTCATTATAATAATTCAAGAACTGATAAAAACCACTTAGATTGATTTGAGAGTTGCTTATTTGTTCCAAAGGAAAACCCTTATCTTCTACAATTAGTATAAGTGAGCTTTGGTTTCTATAACTATAAATCTTTATTTTATCTGTTAGAGCTTTATCAACATAATCCTCGAATCCAAGAGCTTTACTAATTTCACCTTTACTTAGATAATAATTAAATAGTAATTTTGCAGACTGCTTTTTTTCCTCAACACTACCTGCAATAAAGATTCTATTTAAAATATTAATTTTTTTT
>JBKBMW010000028.1:0-10985 GCA_046295675.1 Candidatus Anstonellaceae archaeon
ATTTTGAACCAGCCTCAAAAAGATTGTATTTTGTATTTAATAGTTAAGGTTTTTAAAACAAACGGAAAAAGAATTTTAAGTTTTTCTTTTTGCTCTTTTCTTTGGCTTTTTTTCTTCTTTTGATTTGCCTTTCTTTGTTTCTGTTTCAGTTTCTAAAAGAAGCTGCTCTATTTGAGTTTCAATATCATCTTCATCTCCTTTGAATGGTTTTGTGCTTTCTTTTTTGAGAGCTGTTTTTTTAGACTCTCTTTCTTTTTCTTTTTGTTTCTTAGATGATGTTTTTTTAGATGGCTTTTCTAACTCTTTTTGTTCATAAACAATAGCACTTTCTGGGGGGAGAGATTGCATAGATTTTTGTTTTTGTTTTAGTTCTTCTCTTAATTGCTCCAACTCTGCAATTGTTTTTTTAATAGCCTCTTCATCTATTTCGTCCTCGTCTAATTCTTCTTTTTCTATTTTTTCTTCACTCTCTTTTGAAAGTTCTTCTGATTGGAATTCTTCTGCTTTTAAGATTTGCTCTAATTTATCTGGTTCTTTTTCCTGCTGGAAAAGAGAATGGACTTTTCTTTTTGAAATAAGTTCGGTGGTTTTTTTATCAAAGTCCTCCTCTTCTTGCTTTTTTTCTTCTTCATTGTAATCTGCTCCTTTTCCTTTTATTTTTTCTTCATATTCTTCTCTAAATTTTTTGGCTAATGAACCTTCTAAATTTTCTGCATAAGCCTCTGGAACATGTACCTCTTCTTCTTTGTTTTGGTTTAAATGTCTAAAGAGAAGATAGACTCCTAAAATTGCTCCTAAAACAAAAATAATTCCAACAAAATTAAAAATTATTGAAAAATCAAATTCTTCTTTTGTTTGCGATTTCTCATTTTGGGTTAAATTTTGTTGTGGAATAGACTCTAAAACTTTGGTAGTAAAGGTGTTTACTTCATAATCATAAACTTGATAAGAATAAACACCACTCTCATCTGCAAGAATGCGAATTTTTCCATCCTGATTGGTTAGGTACTCAAATTTTAATTGGCTTGGTTTTATAACTACAACCAAAACATTTTTTAAAGGCTTATTTTGAGGGTCTTTTAAACTAACTTCTATAAAATCTCCTTTTTGAACAGAGGGTGAAGCTTGTAAAACAGCTGCTGGTTTTTTATAATTAAGAAATAGACTATTATCCTTAAAAAAACGGTCACAAGAAACCTTAGATGGAACTAAAATCTTTATTGTTTGAGTCTGACCAATATCCATTGCTCCTAAATCCCAAGAAACATAATTACCTGGAGTTGAAGTTGGATTAATATTAAAAGTTGGCTTTATACTAGAGGGCAGATAAGAAATGTCTTGCTCTAAAACAACTTTTTGTTTTGCTGACTTGGAATTTGTTAATTCAATAGTGAAGAGGGAAGAAACCTTTGTTAGCTTTGCTCCTGTATTTGGATTTATTGATTCTTCTAATTCGATTATACAATTTTTTGTAATCAAAAAGTCTGAGATAGTAGTTGTTTTTATCTCATTTGCTAAAATAACTGAAAAAGAAAATCCAAATATTAGAAATAAAATCAAAAGAAATTTTATACTGCCCACAATTATCCCTTTCTGTAATTATTACTTAAAATATTAATGTTAGAAAAAGTTTTTAATTGTGAGTTTTTAATTGTGGCTATTAGACTTTATTTAACCTTTTTTGATTTTTTGAATAGAGGTGGGGGAGGCGGAGGGGGAGCTTTTGCCCAATCAGGACGATTTACTACTGAAAAAAACTTTTTGATTGCTTCGTCTATTTTTATTGCCCTTCCTGTTTCGATATCTACAATAACATATTTTTGGTTTTTTATCGAAAACTTTGTTAAAAGCATGGTTTTTATTTGGTTTAAACTTGGGCCTGGAGTTTTTGAAGAGGTAATTAGAAAACAGATGTCTGAATCTGATTTTACAAGTTTTTCCAAACTCTCCAAAATAGCTTTTTCTCCGCCAAATTGGATTTCAATACCTATTTGACTTTCTGGTTTTTTAAAACATAAAAAAAGAGGAGATTGCACTAGAGTATAATTAAAATTTTGCACTATTTCACTATAGGTTTTTTCTAAATTATAAAGAAGGTTTTGATTTGGTTTTTTGACTTTGATTATTTGATCCTCCAATTCCACATTAAATATTTTGTTTTTAGAGTTTAAAAAGTTTCAATAAAGTTTGGAAAAGTCAAGGTTTTATATATTTTCTGAGTAAGAAGGATATGGATTTACCTAATTTGAATGAAGGAAGATTATTAGTAAAAAAAGCACGAGAGGCAGTGAGTACATATTTAAAAAAATCATATAAAGTAGAGCCTTTAAGTGGTGGTGTTTTTGACCAGTTAAAAGGAATTTTTGTTACTATAAATTCTTATCCTGAATTAGAGCTAAGAGGATGTATTGGTTTTCCACTTCCAACAAAACCATTAGGAGAAGGAGTGGTCGAAGCTGCAATATATGCAGCAACTGAAGATTTGCGATTTCCACAGATAAGAGTAGAGGAATTAGATAGAATTGTTTTTGAGGTTAGTATACTTAGTAAACCTAAATTAATAGAAGGAAAACCAGAATATAGGGAATCAAAAATAAAAATTCCTGGACATGGGTTGATAATTGAATATGGAGGGCATAAAGGGTTGCTTTTACCTCAAGTGGCAGTAGATTATCGCCTTAATCAAAAAAAATTTTTAGAGATGGTATGTCAAAAAGCTTTTTTACCACCTGAGATGTATTTAAGCCCATCTGCAAGGGTTTATACTTTTGAAGCAAAAATATTTGAAGAAAAAAAACCAGATGGTGAAGTGGAAGAAAAAAAATTGATTTTGTGATAAAAATGAAATTGAAAATAAAAAAACAGGAAAATGGAATATGGGTATTTCTTCCAAAAGAAGACTTTTCTAATTTTGTAGATGAGGAGCAGATAGAAATTGATGGCATCTTTTTGTCTAAAGATGTTTTTGTTTTATTAAACCAAAATGCATCACTTAGTTTTAGTGAACTTAATAAAAAAATAACACTAAACCAAAGCCCTCAAAAGGAGATTATAAAAAAGGCAACACAAAAAACCTTAAATGAAGAACAGATTGCAGTTCTGCAAAAACTTTCAAAAATTACCTTTTCAGCTAGGACATATGATTATATTCAAAAAATTTTTAGCCAGAAGGAAAAAGAGGTATTGGACTCATTGAGAAAAATAGGCGCTGTGCAATTGTATAAAAGTCAAAAATATCCATCTGGAGTTTATAATATTAATCAAATGTTTTATCAAAAACAAAAAACATCTTTTAAAGAGGATAGTATAGAGCATTTGGAAAAATTTGGATATGCCTTTTTTCTTGATTTAAATTCAGCAAAAAGGTTTATTGAGGTCAATAATAAAAGGCTGCAGACCTTAGAAGCAAAAACAAAAAAGGGTTTTGATAAAAAAATTTATTGCATCTTACCCTCATTTATAGAAGAGAATAAAACACGGATTTTAGAATTGATTGAAAAAGAACCAAAAACAATAGAATATTTAGAGGAAAAGTTAAAAATGCCAAGAGAAGGGCTATATGCAATTTTGCTTTTTTTGGCAGAGGATGGATTGGTATTTGAAAAAGTAAAGGGCTCCTGGCAGAAAGCCTAAAAGTGATTTTTATGAATGAAAAAAAGATAACAATAAGAGATCCAATCCATGGAGAAATTGATTTGTTTGAACATGAAGCAAAAATAATTGACTTGGAGATTTTTCAGAGATTAAGGAATATAAAACAGGTTGGATTAAGTTATCTGGTTTATCCAGGAGCCCATCATACAAGATTTGAGCATTCTCTTGGGTCTCTTTTTTTAGCACAAAAATTTGCAATAGCACTAGATTTAAAAAAAGAAGAGAGGTATTTGTTAAGACTTGTTGCTTTACTTCATGACCTTGGACACTTGGGTTTTTCGCATGATTCAGAGGCTGTTTTGATAAAAAATCTTAAATTAAATCATGAAGATTTAACAAAAGAGTTTGTTTTAAATTCCGATATTATAGAGATTGTGGAAGATAATGGGTTTAATAAAAAAAAGTTGTTGGGTTTATTAGATGGAAAAGACATTGGGAAGCTAATTTCCTTTGATGTTGGAGCAGATAGATTGGATTATTTGTTAAGAGATGCTTATTATACTGGAGTAGCTTACGGAATAATTGAGTGGGAAAGAGTAATCTCTACTACAAAATGGGTAGGTGAACCAATTATTGAATTTGGAGGGATAGAAGCTGCCGAATCAGTTATTTTAGCAAGGTTTTCTATGTTTCACACAGTTTATTATCATCATGCTATTAGAATAGCACGGGCAATGTTTCAAAAAGCATTAGAACTTGCAATTAAAAATAAAGAAATAGGCTTGGAAGAATTAAAAAAATTTGGAGATTTAGAATTACTTTTTGATCTTAGAAATAATGAAAGCTCTAGAACTTTTGTAGATTCCATTTTAAAAAGAAAATTATTCAAGCGGGCCTTTGTACAAAGCTGGGAAAAACTAAATAAAAAACAAAAAGAATTTGCCAAAACAAAATTGATTGCAGAACTTGAAGAGGAATTTGGTTCAGATGCATTGGCTATTTTCCCAGAGAGTTTTTCTTCTACTATAACGCTCAAAGCAGAAGATGGAAACAATAAGATTTATCCTTTTAAAGTTCTCTCCCCATTAACAGCTTCTTTAATTAAAACTTCTGCTAAAAGGGCTAACCTTTTGATTTGTGCTAAGAAGGAAATTGTTGAAAAAGTCAAAAAAAAATGTCAAATGCTTTTTAAGTTGTGACAAAGGTTTTTATTTTTTAACAACTATAAAGATAACTACTAATAAAAAGGAGGGAAAACATGGAAGAAAAAATACAAAATGGATACAGGTATAGCTTTAGTTCTGGCAACTCTTTCAACAGTATTAAAATTTTCCCTCATAAATGTTGGTTCTAAAAGCAAGAAGGTTTATTTAGTTGGCAGCGAAGATAAACCCGGCCCTTCTAAAAAGAAGGATATTTTAAAGCTTTATTGGACAACCACTCTTCCATTGAGAAAAATAGCAAGGATTTGTGGGGTGTCACACACTACAGTTTGGAGAGTGGTAAACTCCAAATAAGCTAAAATATTTTTCTTTTTTTTTAATTTTTAAGATTTGTGGTTTTGTGAATAAAAACAAGGAAAAGTTTATAAACTAAAAAGATGAAATATAATTATGAACTTTAGAGTAAAACAGAATGACATTAAAATGAAGCCTTCTGATGCAAGATGGTTTTTTTTGCCAAAATTAGATGGGGAGAATTTAATCCGCCCGGATTTTGAAAATAAAAACATTTCAAAAAAATGGGAGGATGCGTTAAACCTTGCAAAAAAATATTTTTTACTTGGCAAAAAAGAGGAAGCTTTGGGAGTTGTCTTAAAATATTTAAGAAGCGAGCCAAAAAATACAGAAAGTTATTTTTATAGTGCTTTTTTTTCATATGAGATTCTGAAGGATTTGATAGCTTTAGGTGAAACTGGAGTAGATTATTATGGGGAACTTTTTAAGGAAAGTTTAGAAAACTGTTTTTACGATGAACAAGGGCTTTACAAAGCACTTTTGTTAAGATATGAGTATGAAAATTTAATTGGAAACAAAAAAAATGCAGAGGATATTCTTTACTTTCTAAATTCAAATTTTTTATTTGATCCTTTTTCAAATTTGATTTTAGCAAAGGAAAAAATAGATGAACAGAAAAAAGAGGACGCAATAAAGTATTTATATAATGTTGAAAGATCTTATAAAAATTTGTTTGATGAAGTTTTTATTTTAATGGAAGAAACAATAACAAGTACAAATGGATACTATCCAGGAAATGGAGTAATAAAAAGTTTGGAGGAATTTATTTTAGCAAAAGAAAAAGAAAAGTGGGGTATATTTGGTTTAGAGGATATTAGACTTGGGGGCTTGCAATCAGATCAATTTAGTGAAATAGCAATACAAATGTTGGCAATGCGAAAATATGCTGATGCAGAAAAATATGCTATTAAAGCAATAGAACTTAATCAAAAAGAGATGGTAGAAAAAAAGGAAATAAATACCGATGCCTATTTGGTAAAAATGCTTCTAAATATGGCAATTGTGTCAAAGGTATTTAGATGGCCTGATAATGAATTCTATTTTAGAGAAAACGCTAGATTGATGGAGACAATGGATGAGAATTTTGTAATTGTAAAACAAATAGACGCTAGAGCGTATTATATAGGTGCTGTGAACTATCTCAATTGGGCTGTTTATGGAAAAGGTAATACGAAAGAAATTCAAGATTATTTAGAAAATGCCAAAATATGTCTAAAAATTGCTTATGGGATTTATCCTTTTTTTGAAGAGCTTGTAGTTTTGCTTAATTCTACAATAGAGGCTTTGGAAATTAAAAAGAAAATTTTAGAGGGTAAAAAAAGCTAAATTTGTTTATTCTCTAAAAATTTTTTTGCTTGTTGAAGAGCAATTTTTGGGTTTTCATAAGTTAATAGATTTAATGCATTTTGATAATTTAGCCATCTTGCCCCAATATGCTCAGAAGAAAGTTTAACTGTTTTCTGATTTGTTCTTGCAAGCATTAAATTAACTTGTTTTTGTTTTTTATTGTTTGAAAACAAATAGGAGTAGGAATAGGAAAAACCTTCTATCAAATCAATCTCATCAATCCCAGTTTCTTCTTTTAGTTCTCTTATTGCAGTTGAAAAATCATCCTCTCCTTCTTCAATATGTCCTCGTGGAAAATCCCAATGGCCTGCCTTATAATGTAGAAGTAAAAAATAGTAGTTTTCTCCTTCCTTTCTAAATAAAATAAAACCCCTTGATTGTTCCATATAAAATATTCGTTAGAAAAAAATAAAAGGAATACTCTAGTAGAGGCATCTTCCTGCTAATGGCTTTAGACCTTTTTGAGAGAGATTAGATATATCAAGGGTATCGTAATAAAAGGTTATGGGATAACTAAAATAATCGTAGGTTTGACTACAAGAAGTTAAACCTGAGATAGAAATAGTTTTCTGAGAATTTGGTCCAAATGTCCAACCTGCCCCAAGATCATAAGTTAAATTACCTACAACTACTTGTTTTAATATCACACGCTTTGTTTCAATATTTTTTATATTTAAATAAAGGGTAGAATTGGATTGCACCCATTCAACAATAGAGAAAGGACGAGTGGAACTCCAATATGTTTTTGATTCGGTTTCCATTGCTGTGGCTGTTGAATCAGAAAATCCCCCTAAAAGTAAAATTCCAATTAAAGAGATTATAAGAACAACACCTAAGAGCACCAAATACTCTGCTGCTGCTTGACCTTTAATAGTATCACCAATAATACTAAAAAAAGATAAAATTAATAAATTATACTTCAAAATTAAAACATGAAACTTTTTGGAACTTCAGGAATAAGAGATATATCTCCAAAAATACTTGATACAAAATTTGCATTAAATCTTGGGCAGGTATTGGCAGAGTTTTCAAAAAAGATAGTAGTTGGATATGATGGAAGACAAACTGGTCAGATGCTTGCAAAGGCATTAAGTAGCTCACTCTTGGGCTCTGGAGTGGAAGTGTATTACTTAGGAATATGCCCAAGTCCAACTTTATGTAATTATACAAAAAAATTGAATGCTTTTGGAGTTAATATAACAGCTTCCCATAATCCGTTAGAGTACAATGGCTTTAAAATTTTTTATAAGGGAAAGGAAGCAACAAAAATCTTAGAAAAAAAGATTGAAGCAAAATTTCTTAGTCAAAAAACAAAAGAGGTAAAAAATTGGAAAAAAGCAAAAAAAGTTTTAGATGTTTCTTGGGAAGCTTTAAAAGAGCATATCAAATTGCTAAAAAAAATTTTTGATTTTCAGAAAATAAAAAGAAAAAAAATTAAGGTTTTGGTAGATTGTGCAAATCTTGCTGGATCTTATGCAAGCACTTATGTTTTGGAAAGCTTTGGTGTAGAGGTAATCAAAAAAAATTGTTCTCCGCAAATGGTACCTGATAGAGGAATAGAACCAAACGAGGAAAATTTAAAAAATATTTTAGATGGGGTAGAAGAAGAATTTGATTTTGCTATTGCTCATGATGGAGATGCAGATAGAACCATAATTTTAGATGAAAATGGAAAAATGCTTGGATTGGATATTCAGTTAGCTATTGCCTCCGAATATGAATTAGAAAAAGCAAAAACAAAAAAAATTGTTTCTACAATTGAATCTTCTTTATTGCTAACAGAAATAATTAAGAAAAAGAAAGCAAAACTTTATCTCACTGCTGTAGGAAGCAGGATGATTGCACAAAAAATGTTTCAAACAGGGGCTGTTTTTGGAGGAGAACCTTGTGGAGAGTATATTTATAAAGGAGGGGTAAATTCTCCAGATGGGCTTGCCACAGCTATTTTATTTTGTGAGATATTTGCAAGACGAGGGAGTTTGGCAAAATTAAAAAATTTTTATCCTTCCTATCCGATAAAGAGATTAAAAATTCCTGCAAATGCTTCTGAAAAAAAAATATTGATGAAAAAAATTGAAAAAAATTGGCCTTTTGAAACAAAAATTAAGATAGATGGGCTAAGAGCTTTTGAAGATTGGGGGTGGATATTGGTTAGACCATCTGGAACAGAAGATTATATAAGAATTACAATTGAAACATACAAACAAAGGGATTTGGAAGAAAAACTCAAAGCTATTTTAGAGTTGGTTTGATGTTTTTTGAAGGAGAAAAAAAGAAGGAAAAAGTAAATACTAAAATAGAAAAAAATAAAGAGTTGGTAGTTTTTTTTAGTCAAAAAGTTAAAAATTATTTAGAACTTGTTGGGATGGATCAAGACAAAGCAAAAGATATAATTGAAAAAAATAAAGACAGAATTTTTTTTATTTATAATAAATTAAAGGAAAGTAGAGGGAAAGAAGTAGGGGATAAAAAGAAACTTAGTTATGTTAAAGGGGAAGTTAGCGACCAAACAATAATGGACTATGTTGTAATAGCCGTAATAAATGAAAAGGTTTTTTTAATAGAAGCAGAGTTAATGCTTGGAATTGCAACCCAAGAATCAAACCTTATCAATCCTCCAAAAAAAACAGATGGAAGGGGACCTTTTCAGATTACACTCTCCACATATTTGGACCTAGGAGAAAGATTTTTTAATATAATGACAAATTTTAAAGAGATTGAAATCCTAAATAACCAAGATAAGAGAAATATACTTTATTCAAAGCTTTTTAATGCCTTTAAAAAAGATGTCCCCACAGATATACCCACACAATTTGTGCTTGCAAGCTTAATATTGCAAAGTAAAAGATTAAGCGTTAAAAATGGTAAAAAAAAGGTTATAGAATTTGAACCTAATAATTATAAAACTATTTTAGAACGATATAATGGACATAAAAAACATAAAAAAAGATATGCTCAAGAAGTTTTGGAAAGAATTAAATACTTAAAAATAGAAGGATATGGCGTTCAGATAAAAAAAAGTGGAATAGAGTCAGGTGATTAGATTGACAAGGGTGTTGATAACTGGGTCAAGTGGCCAAATAGGGTCAGAATTAATAGAGGCATTAACAAAAAAGTATGGTGAAAAAAATATAATTGGGTTAGATATAAATGAACCTGAACAAAAAGAAAACAAATTTAAATTTATTAAGATGGATGCAACTGATTTTGAAGGGCTTAAAAGAGTTGTAGAAACAAACGAGGTAGGTGAGATTTATCATCTTGTAAGCTTACTTTCTGCAACTGGAGAAAAAAACCCTGATTTAGCTTGGAAGATAAATATGTCTTCTTTAAAATATGTCTTGGATATTGCAAAAGAAAAAAAGATTAAGGTTTTTTGGCCATCTTCAATTGCAGCATTTGGACCAACCACTCCAAAAGAAAATACACCTCAAAAAACTATTTTAGAACCAAATACAATGTATGGGGTAACAAAAGTTGCAGGGGAGCTCTTGTGTAATTATTATAATCATAAGTATAAAGTAGATGTACGATCAGTAAGGTTTCCTGGATTAATATCTTGGAAAACTCCCCCTGGAGGAGGAACTACTGATTATGCAGTTGCGATTTTTTATGAGGCAATACAAAAAGGGCATTATAAATGTTTTGTTAAGGAAGATACTATTTTACCAATGATGTATATGCCAGATGCAATTAGGGCAATATTGGAGCTTATGAGCGTACCAGAAGAGAAAATAAAGATTAGAACAAGTTATAATTTAGCAGCGATTTCA
The DNA here is from genome assembly GCA_046295675.1 of Candidatus Anstonellaceae archaeon. GTDB lineage: Archaea > Micrarchaeota > Micrarchaeia > Anstonellales > Anstonellaceae > JAOAJF01. Next base: position 10,232 of record JBKBMW010000028.1, read on the forward strand.
TTTAAAGCAAAGGAATTGGAAACAGAGTTAAAAAAATATATTGACTTTGAAATAGATTATGTTCCAGATGAAAGACAAAAAATAGCAGATTCTTGGCCAAAAACAATTGATGATAGTGCTGCTAGAAAAGATTGGGGATGGAAGCATCATTATGATTTAGCAGCAATGACTAAAGACATGTATGAGAATTTGGTTAAGAAATTGAAAGGTTGAAAACCAACAAGGAATTATAAATCTTCTAAAGTCCTTTGCTTGTTTTTTTTGAAGTTTTTAAACACTTCTGAAAAAAGTTTTCTTTCTTTACTTTCTTTATCTTTTTGGTTTGAAAAATCCTGCTTTATAGAACCCAAAACTCTTGGGATAATTAGTGACCCTAAGGAATACAATACAATCAATAAAGCTATTAAAACTAAAAGAAGATCTAGATTTTTAGAGATAGAAGTATAAATTTCCTTTTGGGTTTCAAATTCTGCTTGAGCTTGTGTTAATGAAACTTTTGGGTTTGACTGCTGTTGTTCTATAGCAAGATAATCTTCCTCTCTCTTTTGTTCTTCTGAAATAGATGCATTTGATTTTTCTGTAATATTTTCAAGTTGGGTTTCCTTTTCTTTGATTATGGGCTTTTTTGCAAACATGGCAGTGTTGTTTTTTATTGATAAGATTAAAAGATCAGACTCTTTTTTGAGAGTATAGTTTTTTAAATATTCTTCTAATAATGTACGGCTTTGTGATAAATACTCCTCGTTTTGAAGGG
>JBKBMW010000029.1:0-9880 GCA_046295675.1 Candidatus Anstonellaceae archaeon
GAATGAGTAAAAAACAAGTTTTAGAGCTTACAATTAAAGAAATAAACAAGCTTACTGGAAAAAATTTAACCGAATCTGATGAATTTGTAAAATTCTATCTAGGGCCTTTAGTCGAGGCATTTCATAATTTGAAAAATGTTACTCCTAAATTATTTTCCTATGTAGTTCATGTTTCATCTAACTTGGGAGCATACTTTTCTTTGTCTAAACTAGATGAACAAATACTAGAACAATCAGAATCCAAAAAATACAATATAGAAGCTGTTAATGCCAAGACTGAAAAAGAGATCTCAAATATCATTTTAACAAGCGAAAATATAAGATACAAAGTATTTTTAAATACACAAAACAACGAGTTTAAAGATCCAAATGAGCAGAAAGTATATGAAAAAAATAAAAATTATTTTGATGAACGCTTTTATTATTATAAACCTGCCTTAGAAAAAAGTGGTTTAATCTCAACTAACGAAAATGGAGAAACAATTTATTCTCTTTATTTAATTGATGCCTCAAAAATAAAAAATTATAAGTCCTCCTTGGAATTATGGCAAAACTTATTTAAAGAAGCAGATGAAAGAAAAATACTTTATCCTTCCAAAAACTATGAAGATATTTTGGTAGAGCTAATAAAAGAAAGGTTGTTTTATTCTAACCAAAAGTCTTTTGCTGTTCAAGAAACTAAAGCTAAAGATATCACTGGAGAAAAAAGGTCATTAGATGAGCTTCTCTCTCTTAATGAAGGGCAGGTTGTTACAAAAAATGGCGTATATATAAATATGGCTGCCTTCTTGCCTGAACTTAACTTTGAAAACTTAATTTCTGGAGCTGCTGTCATTCCTTTATGGTTAGGTTTTTCCTTTCTTTATAAGAGAGGGTCATCAATTTATATTTTCTTTAAGAGCAAAGACCAAAAAAACATAGCAAAAATATTTGATGATGTTTTAATAAAAGGGATGGGAAAAGAGCAATATGCCTCTATTAAAGGAGAAATCTTACAGAGTATTAATCCACAATTAGAAAATGCTTTTAAAGAAGCAAAACAAAACTTTTTAAATGATCTAAAAAATCAACAAAACAATTCTTTTTTAGACATTTATAACAAACATTTTGGAAAATTTGAAAAATACTTTGATAGTGAACTTAAGCAATTTAAGGAGGATATTTTGAAGCTTGAGCGACTAAAGGATAGTTCAGTTGATAAAATTGGTGTAATCTCTGCTAAATTAGGCAATTTAAAATTCTCTGATTTTACTCTAAAAGCAGATGCAAGAATCGGGGAATTGCTTTTAGATTTTAATATACCTATTAACTCAGTAAAAATAAAGAGCCAGCATATTTTAAATTATTACTCAAAAAATATTTCAGAGGAGATAAAAAATATTTATAAGAGTAAAAATCATCCTGCTAAACCAGAAGTAGTTAAATCTAAACTGGATAAAACTGCATCCTATACCTATAGGCATCCAAATAGTGCAGCATTTTTCACAGCAATTGGACTTATTATTGGTTGGAACACATTGGTTAAGCCAGCATATAATTTCATCAAGAAAGGTTCTACTCCAACAATAGAAGTAAAAAAGTCAGTTGAAGAAACACCACTCAACCAGCAAGATAGGTTAAGAAATTCTATAATAGAACAAATAAAAATACAAACATTTTCAACGCCTTCTCAACTTCTTCAAAAAGTGTATGAGGAAGAACAAACTAATAACTTCACTCTTTCAAAAAAGGATTTGGGCGAAATTTTAAGTTCTTATTTTAATAAACCAAGTAATTTCTTTTTTGATGATACCTATATAATTTCTAAAAAAGAATTGAACGAAAAAACTTTTTCTTTATTCTTACATCCATCTGTCCCGTGTGGAATTAAACTGGAAGGAGGAAATTTTGAAATCCGTTTTGATAATGGGGAAATCTATTATGGGGTTGGAACAGAAAATAACAAACAAACAAAAATCGGCACCTATAATAAAAATGCGCAATCTTTACTTGTCAATATTTCTTTTAAATTGGAAGGAAGTAAATTAATTGTAGATATTAGTTCAAATCCTGATTTAAATTTAAACTATACTAAAGAATTTGAACTCAGTACAGATGATCAAAAGAATTTAGAAAATGGTGGTTTTTTTATCAGCTGGTTTTTAATTAAATAATTACACTTCAAAAAGCAAAAACTAAATAATTAAAAATCTATTCAAATAAATTGTTATTTATACATTATTAGTTTATGGGCTCGTAACTCAGCTTGGCTAGAGTGTCTGGCTTTTAAGACACTTATGCAAACTTGCATAAACGGTCAAAGTTACCAGAAAGTCGTGGGTTCAAATCCCACCGAGCCCGAATAATTTAGGTCGTTTGAGCCACTTAATTATGGAGAAGTCCTATGGAATTAAAAGATAAAAAAAAGGAAAATTTTTTCAATCTAAAATTTTTTATTTTTCTTTTTTTAATCGTGATTCTTATTGGGTTTTTTATAGTTAGTGGATTTTTATTTTTCTTATTACAAGGTTTTAGCTCTGCTACAAATTCTGATAAAAACATTCAGCCTTTAGAAGATTTAGAAGAAGAGAGCCAAGAGCCAGTAATTTTGAACGATATTAGTCAACTAAATGCTTTGACTGTTGTTGATGCTTGTAATTCTTCTAAACCAATAATTCTTTCCCAAACTACTTTATTTAATTATTCCACAAAACAATATAATATCTCTTATCATTTGGAAATAAAACAGAGTGAAAATGAATGCAAAGCTATTTTGAGATTGGATTCTTTTACTCCAATTGGAGAGGGAAATGAAGATGATTTTTCCAAATCTTTAAAAGGAAAAGAAGCAAGATGTTTGGTTAATAAAGAAACTTTGAATACACTTCTACAGAACAATATAGATGTTTCTTCTGCTTGTACTAATATTGAACTCAATCAAATAAATTGTATAGTAAATGACCAAAAAATTGTACTTGCAGAGAAATGCTCTGGCTCAATTTTTGATCCCCTTTCTTTAGCCTCTCTTCTCTTGGCTTTAAATCAAAAATAAATTCTTTCAGTATTTTTAATTATGATTTATATGAAGAAATTATCTTCTTTGGTTATTAAAAAATTAGTTCTCCTTCTTCTTTCTTGTATCAAAAAAGTCTCTAAACTAAAGCCAGCAATTGCTTTTTCTGGAGGATTAGATTCAACAACTCTAGCAGTTTGTGCAAAAAAATTTTATAAACCAATCCTAATTACTTTAGCAGCTGATAATCAAAGCCAAGATTTATTTTATGCAAAAAAAATTTCAAAAGAACTTAGCCTTCCTTTAAAAATTTGTTTTTTGAATAAAAAGAAAATTTTGCAAGTTTATAAGAAAATATGGAAGATAAAGACAGGAACACTAATTGATATGGAAATAATGATTAGTGTTTTTTTTATTTGTAAAAAAGCACAAGAACTTGGTTGTAATGCAGTTATTTTTGGCAGTGGAGCAGAAGAGCTTTTTGTTGGATATAAAAAATATTTTATTGCTTTAGAGGAAGGGAAAAATTTAGAACAACTTCTTAATATGGAATTAGAAACCCTTCCAAAAAGAGACATATTAAGAATAAAAAAAGTTGCAAATCTATTTAAAATCAAGGCAATTTTTCCTTTTTTAGATAAAACCTTTGTAAGGCAAGTAAAATCAATCCCATTGAATTATCATATAAACCCTCACCTTTCTAAGCCTGTTTTAAGAAAAATAGCTAAAATACTCCAAGTCCCATATTTGGTTTTATCACGACAGAAAAAAGCCCTTCAATATGGAAGTAATATCCATAAACTATTTTTAAAATTAGCAAAAAACAAAAAAATTTATACTCTTCCTCCACGGCCTCCATTCGTATATCACTAACAATCTCTTATGTTTTTAAATTTTTTAATCAAGATTTTATTATGAAAAAAATAGAGCTCTTTGAAGGAGTGTATAAAATAAATAACAGCTTAGCAACAAAAAATTTAGTTCCAGGTATAAGAGTTTATGGAGAAAAATTAATCAAAGTTAATAATGAAGAATATAGGGAATGGGACTTTTATAAATCAAAGCTAGCAGCTGCAATAAAAAAGGGTTTGAAAATTTTTCCTTTTAAAAAGAATTCTAAATTATTATATCTTGGAGCATCTACTGGAACTACTGTATCTCATCTTTCAGATGTAATTGTCAATGGTGAGATTTTTGCTGTCGAGTTTGCTCAAAGACCAATGCGAGATTTGCTTTTATTATGTCAAAAAAGAGAAAACATTATTCCAATTTTTGCGGATGCTTTTCATCCTGAAAAATATTTTGAAGAACCAACGGATTTAAAAGTAGATATTATCTATCAAGATGTTGCCCAGCCAAACCAAGCAGAAATCTTAATCAAAAATGCTCAATTATTTTTAAGACAAGGTGGAGACGCCTTTTTATGTATCAAATCTCAATCTATTGATGTTTTAAAAAATCCAAAAGAGGTTTATCAAGAAACAATAAAACAATTGGAAAAAGGAGGTTTTAGAACACTTCAAACAATAGAATTAGATCCATTTGATAAAGACCATCTTTTTTGGTATGGCAAATTCCATTAAAATTTCTCTATAGAGAAATAATTTAAATCTTCTCTTCTTTTTTATTTTTGTGATTATTATGGCTCAAAGAAAAAATATTTTATGGTTTGATGAAATAGATAAGTTTTCTTTGCCATTAGTCGGTGGAAAAGGCGCAAATTTAGGTGAAATGAAAAAGGCAGGTTTTCCAATCCCAGATGGTTTTTGTGTAACTGTAGAGGCATACTTCAAATTCTTAGAATACAATCAACTCCAAGAATTTATAAAGGATATGTTAGATAACTTGAATGAAGAAGACTATGATAAACTGCTTAAAACCTCTCAAACCATTAAAACAAAAATCTTATCTTCTGCTATTCCCGAATCAATTAAATCCGATATTATTCTCTCTTATAAAGAATTATGCAAAAGAAAAGGAAGAGAAGTTTATGTAGCAGTCCGTTCCTCAGCAACAGCTGAAGATCTACCTCAGGCTTCTTTTGCAGGTCAACAAGCAACTTTTTTGAATGTTTCTGGGGAAATGGATGTTTTACAAGCAGTAAAAGATTGTTGGGCTTCATTGTTTGAAGCAAGGTCAATTTACTATAGAATTCAAAATCATTTTGACCATCTCAAAGTTGGACTTTGCGCAGTGGTACAAGAAATGGTCCAATCAGAGGTTGCAGGAGTGCTTTTTTCGGTTGATCCAATTTCTCAAGATATAAATCTTATCTCTATTGATGCTGCCTATGGTTTGGGCGAGGTTGTTGTTTCTGGGCAAGTGGAGCCTGATCATTATCTAGTAAATAAACAAAATTATAGCATAACTCAAAAATATATTTCTAGACAAACATGGGCATTGGCTTATGTAAATGGAAAAAATGAAAAAGTTGATGTAGATGAAGACATGCAAGAAGCACAGAAGCTTACAAATGAGCAAATCATAGAGTTAGCTAAAATAGGTCATAAGATAGAAAAGCACTATGGATTTCCTCAAGATATAGAATGGGCAGTAGAAGAAGGAATAATTTATATTGTTCAATCAAGACCAATAACCACTCTTTCAGAAGCAACAATTCAAAAATTTAAAGGAGGGGTATTTTCTGGATTAGAGCCAAGTGTTTCTTCTACAAAGGAATCAGTATCTTCTCAAGCCTCCACCTCCTCAACATTCTATAAAGGGAAGGTTATCCTATCTGGCCTTGGTGCCTCTCCAGGATTTGCAAAAGGAAAAGTCAAAATTTTGCATTCCATTAAAGAAATTTCCAAAGTAGAAAAAGGCGATATTTTGGTAACAGAAATGACCTCTCCAGATTTTGTTCCAGCAATGAAAAAAGCAGCAGCAATAATAACAAACAGCGGCGGAATGACTTGTCATGCAGCAATTGTTTCAAGAGAACTTGGAGTTCCATGTATTGTAGGAACAAAAAATGCAACCTCCATCCTTAATGAGAATCAATTTATTTCAGTTGATGCCTTGAGAGGAAAGATTTATGATGGAGATGTTGAATTTGAAAAAAGCGAAGTTGAAAGTAAAAACCAGATAGCGCAATCTTCTCTATCTTCAGAGTCATATGTTCCAACAGGAACAAAAATTTATGTCAATTTAGCAGAGGCTGATTTAGCAGAAAAAGTTTCAAAGCTTCCATGTGACGGAGTTGGGTTATTGAGAGCAGAATTTATGATAGCAGACATCGGAATACATCCAAAAAAAATTATTGCATTAGGGAGACAGCAGGAGTTTATAGATAAATTGGCAGAAAAACTAAAAATATTTGCTGCTGCTTTTTATCCACGTCCAGTAGTCTATAGAGCAACTGACTTTAAAACCAACGAATATAAAAATCTGGAAGGAGGGGAAGAATATGAACCAAAAGAAGAAAATCCAATGATGGGTTATCGGGGATGTGCAAGATATATAAAAGAACCAGAAGTTTTTTCTATGGAGCTTCAAGCAATCAAAAAAGTAAGAGAAGAATTTGGAATGAAAAATCTTTGGCTTATGCTTCCTTTTGTTAGGCGCATTGGAGAAATCAGAGCAATAAATGATTTATTAAAACAAAATGGAATTCACAAAACACGAGATTTCAAACTTTGGATAATGGTCGAAGTTCCTTCCACAGTTATCCTTATTGAAGATTTCTGCAAAGAAGGAATTGATGGGGTTTCAATCGGTACGAATGATTTAACTCAACTTCTTTTAGGAGTGGATAGAGATAATTCAACTCTAGCAGATGAGTTTGATGAAAGAAATGCAGCTGTGCTAAAATCAATAGAGCGAGTTATTAAAATTTGTAATAAATATGGAGTTACTTGTTCTCTTTGTGGTCAGGCTCCTTCCGTTTATCCAGAATTTGCAGAAAAATTAGTAGAATTCGGAATAACCTCTATTTCTGTTAATCCTGATGCAATAGAGAGAACAAGAAAAATTGTAGCATCTGCAGAGCTAAAGGTTCTTCTTAAACGCCTTTCAAATCTAGAAAATTTGAACCTCTCAAACAAAAAATCCAAAAACACTAATCTTTAATTTATAAATTTAAATGTTGTGTATCTATGTCAAGCTTACTAGAAGAGTTTTTTTTCTCATTTGGTCTTGTTTCAATTTTCTCATTTTTAGGAGGCCTTTTATCAAATAGATGGAAACAACCAACAATTGTAGGTTTATTGGTTATAGGAATGCTAATTGGTCCAAATTTTTTTGGATTTGTTTCAGATAATGAAACTATTAAAATTTTAGCAGAATTTGGAATCTATCTTCTTCTCTTCTCAATAGGATTGGAATTTTCAATAGGAAATCTAATCGGTTCTTTTGTAAAAATTTTATTTTCTTATTTTCTTTCCTTTTTATTTTTATTTATAGTTGGCTATGAGATAGGATTATTTCTTTTAAATGACCCTTTCTTAAGCATTTTTTTTGCCTTTGCTTTCACATTCTCCTCTACTGCTGTTTTTGCAAACCATCTAAAAAGTTGTTCTAAAATTAAAGGGTTGGACTTTTCAATTCCTGTTTTCATTCTCATAGTGCAAGATATAGTTGCAATTACTCTTCTTACTATTCTTTATTCTATAAAAAATAAAATCTTTGGAGAATTTGCTAATTTTGATGCTTCACAAAATCTATTTCTTCTACTTCTTCCAATTTTTTTTTCCTTGGTAATTTTAGCTGTTGTTTATTCTGTATTTAATCGCTTGCTTGAAAAATTTATAAAATATTTCTATTCGCATATAGAAGAAGATAATATAATTCTTTTAATTTTGGGTATAACTGCTATCTTTTCAATTTTGGCTGGAATAATTGGACTTTCTCCAGCCATTGGTGCATTTTTAGCAGGAAGTTTAATTGCCTCATTACCTATAAAAAAAACAGCACAAAAAGTTATCTTTCCGTTCTCTTATGCATTTGCATCATACTTTTTCTTATCTCTTGGTCTTTTGATTTCTCCATCTTTTGTGATTTATAACTTTGGTGAAATTTTAATTGCTTCCTTATTATTTTCTTTAACTGCATTTTTAGCTATTTCATTTAGCACCTATTTGAGTGGTTATACTTCAAAAAATGCTCTTTTTGCAGGAGCAATGTTTGCAACAATTTCAGAGTTTAGTTTGGTTATAGGAAAAGAATTAAAGGTTTTCTCCTCCTTTGATTTTGTTTCATTTTTTTCTTCTATTTTGTTTTTATCAGCAATTTTTTCTTCTTTTTTAATTAAATATGTTCCACCTATCTTTCTCTTTGGTTCAAGAATTTTTTCAAGAGTTGGTTTTACCTCTTATTTGCTTAACTTAAAAAACTATGTACTTGATATTCTCTCAGAATTTGAAGGAAAAGGGCCATATTTTCTTCAGGCAAGAAAAATTTTTTTTACAATTATTTCCTATCTGCAAAACTACGCAGTTCTTCTTTCTCTTATTTTTTTAGTTTTCAAATTCTTTGGAAATATCACTTTCCAAATAGGTACATTCGCTATCTCATTATCTTATTTCTTATTATTTTTAACATTTGTATTATTTTTACCTATTCTATTACCATTACTTCAACAAACAATCTTATTTTTTGATGCTATCATATCGGTTTTTTCTAGAAAAACTGTTTATGAAGAAAGAATTATTAAAAGAATTTTTAGAAACTTTTTATTATTGCTTTTCTTTTTATTCACATTTCTTCTTCTTCCAATTATATTTACTTTTCTTAGACTCCCAGCCCAATTGAATTATCTAAATCTGATATCTCTTTTTGGCATACTAATAACATTATGGGACACTTTTAGAGCAGCTGTTTTCTCTTTCTCCAAGAGAAGAAGATAAAGTTAAAAACATAAAACAACAACTTTATTTTTGATTTCTATGAGAGTTTTGTTACAGTTTCCAGAGGGTTTAAAACAATATGCAAAAAAAGAAGCAGAAAAATATCAAAAAAAGGGATATGAAGTTTTTATTTCAGCTTCTCCTTGTTGGGGAGCATGTGATTTAGCTTTAGAGGAAGCAAGAAAAATCAAGGCAAAAAAACTCATCCATTATGGTCATTGCCAGTTTCACGAAGTAAAAGATATTGTAGTAGAATATAAACTTTTTCCAATAAATGTAGACTTAAAATTTTTCGAAAATGAAATTAAAAAAATAAAGAATTTTAAAAAAATAGGGTTAATAACAACTATCTCCCATATTCATCAAATCAAAGAATTTAAAAAAATTCTTCAGTTAAATGGTTTTAAAGTTTTTGTATCTAAGGGCAAATTAACAAAATATCCAGCTCAAGTGCTTGGGTGCGATACCCTTGCTGCAGATAATCTTGCTTCTAAAGTAGATTTATTTTTATATGTTGGCGGTGGCGAATTCCATCCTTTAGGTATTTCTTCTTCAAAGCCAATCCTTATAATAAATCCCTTTATTCACCAATCCTATTTTCTTGATGATAAACTATCTAAAAAACAAAAACAGCAACAAGGAATGCTAATTGCCACTGCACAAGCTAAAAACATAGGAATTTTGGTTTCAATTAAATCAGGGCAATATAACCTCAAGGCAGCCCAATTAGCAAAAAAAATTTTATCAAAATTTAAAAAAAATGTTTTCATTTTAATTTCTTCTGAAATAAATTTTGAAGCATTAAAAGATTTTAATTTTTTTGATGCCTTTATTACTACTGCTTGTCCAAGATTAGAAGATGATTGGGAAAGAGTTGAAAAGCCAATTATAAACATTTCTAAATTGCCTCAACTAATCCTTCTTTTAAAAGAATTAAAACTTTAAAAATTTTTAAGCAAAAATTTTTTTCTTTTCAATTTACGGCTATAAGTTAATGCAAACCTATGGGCTTCGCTTATAAGATGTTTTATTAATAAAAAACTTT
>JBKBMW010000030.1:0-8970 GCA_046295675.1 Candidatus Anstonellaceae archaeon
AAGCTGAGTAAGCTCGTCCAAATGTTGTATAAATTCTTTTTGATAGTTTTCTTCCATCTTTTGATTCATTATTAATTGTTTTTGACTAAAAGAAAAGATAAGAATTTCAAAAATTAAGATGATTAAAATATATATTGTAAGAGAGTAAACAAGACCTTTCATTTTCCTTCCTCATAAAAATCTATTTCAATTACATAAAAATTTTCATTTGTTCCGTTTTTTGACATATCAAAAAATATTTTTTGTATCTTATTGTTTTCTTCTCTGTTTATAGAACAATTTTTACTATAACTAAAAATTAAATTACTAATATTTTTTGTTTGATTATATATTTCAATGAAAGTACATAACCCCAAAAAACTTGATAGGTTTTTTATATAACTATAATTTCTTGTTTCAATTCCTTCAATAATTTTATTTGTTTTTATAAGAGAGAGAGAATAATCAAGAGAATACCTTTTTATAAGTTCTTTTTTTTCTAAAAGATAATTATTGGTTTGTTGTTGATCTAAATTCCCGATTAACACAAATATCAAAAATAAGATAACAGATGCAAATAAAATCTCTAAACTAAACATTTGAGCCTTTAGTCCCATACCCTTACCCTAACCTGAACTATTGAATTATTGTATAATGCAAAAGTTTTTTTTACGGCTAATGGTTCGCTTTTTGATGAAAAATTTCCAATATAAATAACTGGTGTGTTGTTTAAATAACTAACAAAGATATCTGCATCAAACTCCCCTAATTGCAATTTTTTCTTAGTATAACTATTGTTAAATATTTGATTTAGCCTATAGAGTTTATATTCATCAATTTCTCCAAAACTTTGAGCGCATCCTATTGCCTTAAACAAGCTGTTGTTTGGCTCTAAAGAAGCTGCAGCCCAATTTGTAGGTATACCATAACTATAAACTAAATCGTCCAAAAGGCTAGAAGCTATATTGTTTGCTTTTAGTACAACTAGTTCTCTTTCTTTTTTCTCTAAATTTTTATTGAGTTGAAAATATAAAAATGAAAATAAAATCAAAAAAATAGCTAAAGAAATAATAAGATCTGCAATTTGCATCTGGCCCTTTTTTTTATGTTTAGGAAACAGTAATGTTTTGACCATAATAACTGATCACCATTTTTTTAATTTTTGATTTTTGTAAAGGAGTTATGTTTAAAGAGTAAATTCCAAAAATATTCTTTAAGCTTTCTTCATTATATAAAAAAAGTTCATTAGATGTTAATTGGATATATTTTATATTCTCTGCGTTTGGTTCTATGGTTAGACTAATATTTTCTCTGATATTAGAAACTAGAAAAAAACCAGACCCTATTTGTTTTGAAATTGCTTCTAATTCAAACCTTTCTTTTAAATCGGTTATTTTTCCTTGTGTTTGAAACCACATTTCAAAAGCACCGATCACGATAAGAAGAAAGACAATTAAACTAAATATATATTCAATGCTTGCTTGAGCCTTTTTCATATTGATTAATTTGAACTGTTACTTTTTAACTTTTATGTCTAATACTACCTGTACTAAATTTTTTGAATATGGCCTAACTCTTTTTGCATTAAAGAGTTTTAATTTTGTTTTTTTAACTTTTTTTTGTACTTTCTTAAACAAATCATTAAAATCTTCTTTCTCTTTTTGAAATAAATAGATATGAATTATTCCTTGCTTTTTTAAACATTTTAATGCTTGAGAAAAATAATTTAATGCATTTGTTGGATGAGGCATAATTATTCTGTGAAAAGAGTTTTTATAAATAGTTTTTTTTAATTCCTTTTTTACATCATTATTAATTGCTATTATTTTTTTGCATTTATTTATTTCAATATTTTTGATTGCAAATTTATGTGCAAATTTATTTAGTTCAATTGCAGTTATTGATTCAGGAGAAGATTTTTTTTCAATAACTATAGGGTAGGGACAAATACCTGAGAAAAGAACTAACACCCTTTCATTTTTTTCTATTTGTCTTGCAATTCTTAATCTTTCTTCAGAAAACCTGGGGGTATAATAAACTTTATTTAAATCCATTAAAAATTTACATCCAGATTCTGTATTAATTGTTTTTGATGTTTTTTCTCCAGCAATAACTTTTATTTTTTTTATTCTAAATTTTTTTGTTCTTCCTTTCTGACGCAAGGCTACTGTTTTAATATGTTTATTTTTTTTGAGCAAAAAATTTGCAATTTCTTTTTTATGTTTTTGTAGCTCTGATGGGAGTTCTAACACTGCAATTGAACCAATTAGATCGTAGGAGGATAAGTTTTTTTGGCTTTTTAAAACTTTTTTAACAAAATCTGCCAAATTATTAACTTCCATTTTTTACCCTATATAAAGATTATTGCTGGTTTTGCTGGAAGTGCTAAAATTGCCTTTCTTGCAAATTCTTCTGGAGCATTCTCCTCTTCCAAAATTTCAACATATTGACAAGAGAGCTGTTTTTGAATTTTGTTTTTCATTTTTTCTAAATACTCTTTTTCTTTTTGTGCAGAGAGGCCATAACCAACATATTTCCCAATATTTTTTAGCATTTTTTTTGTAATTTCAAAAAGATTTTTTTTGTATTTTTCAAATTCCTTTTTTTGCATAATTTCCCTTAACACTTCCTTTTCCTCTTTTTTTTCTTTTATGATTTCTACAATATCATATTTGTATTTTCCAGCAATTATAAAAATTATTTTTTTTGGTTCTATTTTAGCTAATTTTTTTATTTCTTGGCTGTCTTTAATAACTGCTTTGATATAATCTTCCTGTTTTTCTAATTCTTCGTCAATTTGAGTTTCATCATGTTCTGGATAAAATGCTAATGATGCAAAATCACTATCTTTTAAGTGATATTTTTGCCCAAGCTGGTGCCAAAATTCTTCGGCTGTATGAGGCATAATCGGACAGATGATTAAAGCCCAATATTCTAAAAATTCTCTTAAATAAGGTGAATCTGAATCATTTAAATATTGATTTATATCATCTACCTCTTCATAAAAGATTTTCTGAGCTATCGATTTTAGTTCAAGGTTGGCATAATGTTCTTTACATTCTTTAACTTTTTTATGAAATTTTGAATAAAATATTTTTGTTGCCTGGTCCATAACTTTTTTTTCTGGTTTTTGGTCCTTAAATTTTTCTAAAATGTTATAATAAAACATAAGCCTTTGTTTTGCCCCTTCCACTACTGCTAAGGAAAAATCAGAGTCCATATCTATTTCAGCAGTTGCAGTTACACTAAACCTTATTAAATCTGCACCATAATTCTCAAGTGCTTTTGAGAGTGGGAGGATATTTCCAAATGATTTTGACATTTTTTTTCCATCCATTGTTACAAGCGCATTTGCAACGATTTGTTTTGGCCAGTTTTTTTTATCCAATATTGCTACATGATTAAAAATGAAAAATGTTAAGTGATTGTGAACAAGGTCAATTGCGCTATGTCTACTATCTAATGGATACCAGTAGTGAAATTCTTCTCTACATTTATCCCAAAATTCTTTTTTTTCTTTAGAGTCTTTTGAAAGAAAAACATAATCAAAAAATTCTTCAGAAAGTTCCTCTGGGTTTAATTCTTTTGTTATATGCGAAATTGTATAATAGGCCATATAGATGGTGGAATCTGAAAGAGCCTCAATCACTTGAGATTTATCAAATGGAAAAATAGTTCCAAAACCTTTTTTCCTTGTGCATGCTTTTTTATCCAACCATTCAATAGTATATTCAAATTCTTTCCTTAGTTTTTCTGGAATTATTTTCATTTCGCTTAAGGCTATTAAAGCCTTTTTTTTCCAATCTTTTTTTGAATAGTTTATAAACCATTGGTCTTTAACAATTTTTACAGTGCATGGATTTCCTGCTCTGGAATATATTGGAGCATTAGCAAGGGTATAAATTAAAATTCCGTTATTTTGTTCTAATAGTATTTGTTTTATTTTTTCTTTTCCTTCTGATGCAGACAAATTTTCAAAACCTCTAAAAACCATTATTCCTTCATGGGCTTCTTTACTATAAATTTCTTTTGTTATTTCTTCTAATTTTGGATCATTTTCATCTACTATACCATATTCTTCTACTAATCTAACTGCTGGTTTATCCCCATATTCTTGAGTTTTTAGAGCAGAAATTATTTTGATTTTTTCCTTGATTGCTTGATCAAGATTTTTTAGTGCAACATAATCAAAGGGAGCATGGGCAGGTACAGACATAACTATACCAGTTCCAACTTCTTCTTTTACAAATTTAGCAGGTAGTATTGGTACTTTTTCTTTTGTTAATGGGTTTAAAACATATTTATCAAGATATTTTGTTACATCTGTAGTTCCGATTATCTTTATATCAATCTGTTCTTTTAGCAATTGTGCAGCTTTTTTAGAGAGTATAAATTTTTTCTTGTTCCATTCTACAATTACATGCTCATAAGATGGATTTATCCAAATATTGGTAACCGCAACCAATGTATCTGGTCTATAGGTAGCTGTAGGAAAATAAATATCCTCTTGTGGTTCATAAAAAAAGATTATAATAACTTCCTCTATTTTTGGTTCAATATCTCCTCTTGTATCATGTGCTCCAATTGCCTGATTTTCTGCAGGACACCAAGGTACTGGATGATGCCCTTTTTCAAGAAGACCTAATTGATGAAGTTTTTTAAATTGCCATTCTATAAATTTATTGTAATGTTTATCAAAAGTAAAAAATTTTCTTCTCCAGTCAATACTATAGCCAATTTTTTTCATTCCACTCTCTATTTCAGAAGAGAAATAATAAACAAGTTTTTTTGGATCAGTAAACTGGGAAATTTTTTCTTTTTCGATATTGTAGATTTTTTCAAATATTTCTATCATTTCTTTGTCGTTCTTTTCAATTCTTTTTGCCATCCCAAAAATTGGAGTTCCAGTTACATGAAAAGCCATAGGAAAAAGAACATTTTTTCTTTGCATTCTTTGAAATCTTGCAACTACATCTGCTATAGTATATGTTCTTGCATGCCCAATATGTTGAGGAGAATTTGGATAAGGGTAGGCTGCAGTGAGATAAAACTTTTCTTTGTTTATAGGATTTGACTCAAAAATCTTTTTTTCTTCCCATGCTTTTTGCCATTTTTTATCTATCTCTGCAAAATAAATCATTTTTTTATCCATACTTTTTAATTATAAAATTAAATAGATAAAAAGGTAATGGATAAGATTTTTTGTTTCAATCCCTAAAAAAAACAAAAAATAAAAAAATGTTTTTTTATATTAGCCCAATACCTTTACCAGCTAAAAGACTGGCTACTAAGATTGAAACTATATTTGCTACTTTTAACAATGGGTTTATTGCAGGACCAGAAGTATCTTTAAATGGGTCTCCAACTGTATCTCCAACTACTGCTGCTTTGTGCAATTCTGTACCTTTTTTTCCTTCTTCTTCTATTAATTTTTTGGCATTGTCCCAAGCAGCACCAGTATTTGCCATAAACACTGCCATGAGTAATCCAGAAGAAATTGCGCCTACTAAAAATCCACCCAAAGCTTCTAAACCAAATAAGAAACCAACCAAAACAGGAGAACCTAATGCTAAAATGGCTGGAAAAATTAATTCTTTTATTGCTGCCTGAGTGGAGATATCGACGCATTTTGCATAGTTTGGACTTTTCTTTCCTAATAAAATTAAACCATCTTTAAATTGATCTCTTACTTCTTTTACAATCTCATAAGCTGCTTTTCCAACTGAAAGCATTGTAAGGGAAGAAAACAAAAATGGAATGGAAGCTCCTAAAATTATTCCTATAAAAACAATTGGATTTGAAACATTGATTGCTTGCAAACTTGCCTCCGAGATATAAGTAGAAAATAAAGAGGTTGCTGCCAAGGCAGCAGAGCCAATAGCAAAGCCTTTGGTAAGGGCTTTGGTGGTGTTTCCCAATGCATCTAATTTGGCAAGTTTTTTTTGTACTTCTTTTTCCATATTGGCCATTTCGCTAATTCCTCCAGCATTATCTGAAATTGGACCAAAAGTATCCATAGCCATCAAAAACCCACTTAAAAGAAGTATTCCTATACCTACCAAAGAAACTCCATAAAAACCATATATGACATAACCAAAAAATATTGCAATTGATATTAGCAATGCCATTGCTACTGAAGATTTTAGACCTATTCCTAACCCAGTAATAATGTTTGTTCCTGCACCAGTAGAAGAGGCTTTATAAATTTCCTTCACTGGGCTGTATTTTGTTCCTGTAAAGTAATCAGTTAGAAGAGCAATTAATGCGGTAGATACAAGCCCTATAAAGACCGGTAAAAAAACTTTTAGAAATTCCTGCCCTATTAGATAATAAGAAACTAAAAATGAAAGGACTATAGAGATTGCAACAGAAATAAAAAATCCTCTAAAAAGTGCATCTGAAGGTGAATCTTGTTCTGATTTTAATTTTACAAAAAATGTTCCTAAAACAGAGGATAAAATTCCAACCATATATAAAACCAAAGGCAAGATAGCCCCAATAGGACCTGCCACAATCACGCCCAGGATAATAGCTGCAATTACTGATACAGTATAAGATTCAAAAACATCTGCAGCCATACCGGCACAATCTCCAACATTATCACCTACATTATCCGCTATTACAGCTGGGTTTCTTGGATCATCCTCAGGAATATTTTTCTCAATTTTTCCAACTAAATCTGCACCTACATCTGCAGCTTTGGTATATATTCCCCCTCCAACTCTCATAAAAAGTGCTAATAAATTTGCACCCAAACCAAATGAGGTTAACATTAAAATTAAATTATTTATAAAAATTTTTGAAAGATCTGAAGAGTTTTGAGGTTGAAATAAGAAATAAGCTGAAAGAAAAATTGCACTAATACCAAAAAGCCCAAAACCTACTAAAGCAAGCCCATTTAACAGTCCGCCCTGAAAGGATAAGGTTAAGGCAGAAGAAAGAGAGGTTTTTGCTGCTTGGGCAGTTCTAACATTTCCCCTTACAGCAACATACATTCCAAAATAACCGACTAATCCAGATAAAATAGCTCCAAACAAAAATGCTGCTGCAGAATAAATATTAAAAAATACTGCAAGAAGAATAAATAATAAAATTAAGGGTATAAGAATTGTTGAAAATTGTCTTTTTAAATATGCATCTGAACCAGCAGCTATTGCCTGAGAGATTTGTTGCATCTTTTCAGTTCCTTGCGGATAAGAAAGGACTTTTTTACCTATAAAGAATGCGTAGATTAAAGATAAAAAAGAAAAACCTAATACTAGGTATAAAAAGAAAAGCATAGAAAAAAACCTCCATTTTAAAATCGTTTATTAACAGGATAAATAATAATAAAAAGAGAATTTTTAAATTTAACTTTAAAAATAAAAAAAATAAAAAATAAATGAAAAATATTTTAGAGATATTGTATTAAATGTTTATCTTTAAGTGTAATAATTCTAATATTAAATTTTTTTAATTTTTTTATAAGTGCTTTATCTGAAGTTGCAACTAAAGCCTTTTTTTGTCTTGCTAAATTTATTAAAGAAGAATCCGCATTTCTTTCCTTTGTAAGGATAAAATGAAGCTTTTTCTTTTCCTTTAGTTTCTCTATTAAAACCAAACATGATTTTGCAGCTATTGCCCTTTTATTCTTTTTAAGTGTAAAATTTTTTAGTTCCTCTAAAACAGGAGAGGGAAGTAAAATCAAAAATGGCTTATAATCAAAAAGATTTTCTATCCCATCTATAATATTTATAGCTTTTTCATAAAATAAAAGCCAAAAATTTGTATCAACTAGTACAAATTTGTAGTTGTTTAATTTGTGCCTTTTACTTTCCATAAGAATACAAAATTATTAATAAATTAAATGATTTAAAATAGATATGGATAGCAAAAAAGAAATAGAACTCTCCTCTAAAAAAAATATTTGGAAAAATTTGGAAGAAATATACCAAAAATTAAAAGAATTAGAGTTGAAAAAAGAAAAAATTGAACAAGAAATAGAAAAAACCAAAAAGGAGATGGATAGACTTTATCAAGAAACCCCAGTTGCTCAAGAACAAAAAAAAGAAATAAAAAAGAGAAAGCTCTGGTATGAAAATTATTTATGGTTTTATACAACAAACAATTTTTTAGTAATTGCTGGAAAGAATGCAAAACAAAACGATGAGCTTTATGCTAAACACTTAAAAGAAGAGGACTTGTTTTTTCATGCAGAAATCATTGGAGCACCAGCTACAATTTTAAAAAATGGTTTAAAAGCAAAGGAGAAAGATATTTTAGAGACTGCTCAATGGGCAGCTTCTTTTTCTTCTGCATGGAAAAAGAAAATAGCAAGTATAGATGTTTATTATGTAAAAAAAGAGCAGATTACAAAACATAGTGCAGGTCAATATGTTGGAAAGGGGGCTTTTTTGATTTTGGGAAAAAGAAATTGGTTAAAAGATATAGAGCTTGCATTAAAAATTATAAAAGAAAATGAACAATTTTATGTACTTCCAAAAAACCATTCCAAAAACAAGAATAATTTAGTTTTTCTTTATCCTGGAGACATAGAAAAAGAGAAAGCAATAGATATTATTTACCAAAGAACAAAAATTAAAAAGGAGGAGATTAGCTCAAGGCTTCCTTCAGGGGGATATGAAATAAAATGAAAAACTTGAAATTGGATGATTTTAAAAAAGTTTTAAACAATGAAGAGATTTATTATTTAAGAATAGAGGATAGACTGTGCTCAAATAGATATGCTATATTAAACGAAAAAAAAGAAGTTTTCTTAATAGATTCTGGAGATGGAAGAGATAAGCTTGCTTTTACTCCAAGAATATGTATATTAACTCATGGACATTTTGACCATACAGGAGGAGTTGAAAAAAATTGGCAAGCATACATTTCAGAAAAAGAACAAACAAATTTACAATATATGAAAATACCGCAAAATGTAAAAAAGATAGAAAAACAAAGTTTTGAATTTGGGGGATATGAATTTGAGATTATTTCAACTCCTGGGCA
>JBKBMW010000031.1:0-8785 GCA_046295675.1 Candidatus Anstonellaceae archaeon
GTTTTTCCATAATGATTACAGGGTTCTAAATTCACATAGAGTGTGGAATTAGCAAGTTTTTTCTTCCAATTTTTATATCTTTTTTTTACATTTTCAATAGCTTGGACTTCTGCATGATTTTTACCAGCTTTTTTATGATAACCTACTCCAACAATTTTATTTTTTTTTACTATTATAGCTCCAACATAAGGGTTTGGGGAGGGTTTTCCTTTTTTTGCTAATTTAAAAACCATCCTCATTATTTTTTCATCTTTCATTTTTTACATCCTCTTGTTCATCCTCAACAAATTGCAATAAATGCCCAAGTTTTTCTTTTTTTGTTTTTAAATATTTTTTAGAAAATCTGCTTCCGATAATCGGAATTAAAATTCTTTTTGCAATCTTTATTCCATACCCTTTTAATTGATTAATTTTTATTGGATTATTCGAAATAATTGCGATAGATTTTATTTTCAAAAATTTTAGTATTTTTGCTGCAATCCAATATTCTCTTTCATCTTTTTTAAATCCAAGTTCTAAATTTGCTTCTATAGTGTCCAAACCCTTATCTTGAAGTTCATATGCTCTTATTTTATTTGCAAGGCCAATCCCTCTTCCTTCCTGGTCCAAATAAAGTAAGACTCCTTTTTTTTGTTTTGCTATGTACTCCATTGCTTTTGTGTATTGTTCTCTACAATCACACCTCAAAGAGCCAAGAGCATCTCCTGTCAAACATTTTGAATGTATTCTACAAACAACTTCTTTTTGGTTTTTGATATCTCCCTTTACAATTGCAAGGTGTACCTTTTTTTCATGGTCTTCAAAACAATAGAGTAAAAATTTTCCCCATACAGTTGGAAAACTTGCTTTGGCTATCATACTTATTTTTCTTTTTTTCTTTTTTATCATTTTCTTGCCTTTTTTGTAATCGTTTTCAATTCAAATTTTTTCTATTGTATTTTTCATTTTTATAGCTGCTTCCATTGCCCTAATAGCATATTCCTGTACTCTTTTTTTAGCTTTTTCATAACTTGCTCCAGGGCCTATTATTCCAAACAAAATTGGTTTTTTGGTATTTAAAGAAAGCTCCTGTAATGTTTTGGCTAATGCCTGAGCAATCACCCTATCATGTTCAGTCTGCCCTTTAACTATTGCACCCAAGCAAACTACTGCATCAATCTCTTTTATTTCAGCTAATTTTTGCACCACTAATGGCATGTCATATGCTCCTGGCACCAGTACTTTTTTTATTATCTTTATATTCTTTTTTTGTGCAAATTCAATTGCTTCATCCTCCATTTTTTTTGTAAGTTCTCTATTGAATTCAGAAACTACTAATCCTATTCTCATATCTCTCCCTTTTGAAATTTCTAAAATTTTATTTCTCCTTCATCTTCTCTCCCTTGCCTTATCCCCTTTCCAGCATTTTCAATTAGTTTATCTGGATAATAAATTAGGTTCAGTGCATTTTCGACATGTTTTCTTATTCTGTTTTGAGTTAATTTGTAAAAGTCCTTTTCATCTAATTCCCCATTCTTCATGCTTTCTTTTAGATGTACAAAGACTTCTATAACATGCTTTGAAAATTTGAGCATTACTTGTTGAATTGCTGTTGAGGCTTCATGAGCACAAATTTGATCAATATCAGATGCACCAACCATTCCCAAAGCCATTACTATATCGCATTTATCCTTTTCAAAAAAAATCTGGCATTCTACAGCCAAATCCTTTATTCCTGGAACAGTTCTTCTTATATACTCTATTTTCGGATAATTTTTTTTTTCATTTATTTGTTCTATTTTTTCTATAGCAATTTTTCCCATGTTTATTCTTGAGAACATAGTATCTACTATTCCAATTTTCATTTTCTCCCCTTTCTTTGATCCAGCTCCTCAAAATCCATCGATTCCATTACCACTAATCTCTTTTTTTTAGCATATTCTTTTGCTTTTTTAAATTCCATGGCTTTATAATCCTCACCTAACATTTCACTAATAACCATTACTGGGCTAAGGCCTGCTCTTTTTGCTAATTCTATACTGTATTCACTATGTCCTTTTCTTTTATTTAAATTCTCAGCTATTAATAAAGGTATATGTCCAGGAGAATAAAAATTTTTTACAAATTCTGCTTTTAATTTTTTTTTGTCTTTATTTTTTGAAACCATCTTTTCAAATTCTTTTATTGTTTTTGCTCTATCTTCATCCGAGATACCAGTATAGCATTTTTTTGAATTTATATAAATACTAAAAGCTGGACTATCTCCATAAGGAGTTTTTTTAACTGTAAGCTTCCTATATACTCCTTTTAGTTCAAGAAGTTTTTTATTAAAAAAATCCAAACCGAGTTTTTTTGCAATATCTTTGTTTATTACAAGACAAATCATCCCACCTGCTTCATTTCTAAGTGTCTTTATTACCTTGGGGGTACAAAAAGAGGCATGTATAACTAAATCTGCTTCTTTTTCTCTATTGGGAGAATCACAAATTATTAAAAATTTTCCTTTTTTAAGAGAGTTTATAGCTTTTACAATCTTCATTATCTTACCTTTTTTTCAAGTTCGCCTACTAATTCTTCAAATCCAAGTTTTTTTTGTTCCCCATTTAGAAGGTTTTTAAGTGTGTATTCTTTTTTCTCTACTTCTTCCTTTCCTATTATTACAACATAATAAAAGTTAATGCTTGCATACTCTAACTTTCCACTCAATTTTCTTTCAGTAATATCACATATCGCTTCTATCCCATTGCTGCGAAGTTTTCTTGCAAGTTCTATTGCATATTTGTAATATTCATCTTGCGTAGAAACTATATATATTGGTTTTTTTTGTTTTATTTTATTTTCTTTATTTTGTTTTTGCATCAAAAGCAAAAGTCGCTCTAATCCAAAAGATATCCCAACTGCAGGTTCTCCTTTTCCATACAAAGAAAGCAATTCATCATATCTTCCTCCTCCTGCAACAGAACCAAATTCTTTTGTTAACTTTATTTCAAAGACAGTAGAGGTATAGTAAGCAAGGCCTCTTGCCAGAGAAAAATCAACTTTTATTTTTTCTTGGTTTATGTTATAATCGTTTAATAATATTTCAACTATCTCTTTTATTCTTTTATAGCCATCTGGGCATATCTCACTTGCAGTTTTCATATCTAAAGAAAAAAGTTTTTCTATAAGTTCTTTTTGAAGTTGAATTTTTTCAAGTTCTTTTTTTATTTCATCTTCTCCAACCTTGTCTGTTTTATCCAAAAGTCTAAGAATTTTATTTTCATTTTGACCTTGTTTATATTTTTTTATCAAAGCACTCAATATCTCTCGATTATTTATTATAACTTGATATTCTTTAAAGCCAAGTTTTTCTAAAATTTCACACCCCATCGCAATAATTTCAGCATCTGCTTTTGGACTTGAGGTTCCAAAGATATCTGCATCTAACTGATAGAATTCCCTCAATCTTCCCTTTTGAGGTTCTTCCCTTCTCCAAACCAGTCCAAGAGAATAACGTTTATATGGTTTTGGGATAGAAGAACTTGCTATAAACCTTGCACTTCCAACTGTTAAATCAAAGCGTAAACCATAATCTGAGTCTTCAATTCTAAAAATTTGCCCAGTAATCTCTTCACCTGATTTTGCATTTAATACTGTAAGCATTTCCATTGCAGGTGTATAAAGTGGCTCATATCCCCATTCACTATAAATCTGTTCTATTATTTTTTTAATCTCTGTTATGGCCCTTGCTTCTTCAAACGCATAATCCTTTGTTCCCTTCGGAAGCTGAAAAGCCATTTTTTCACCTTTAATTAACCTTCAATGTTAGAATTATATTTTTTATCTTTTATAATCTTTTAGTTAAAATTAAAGTGTTTAACTGGTGTAAAAATGGTTGAAGAAGAATTTGGAAGAATACAAAAAAGTAAGAATGTGGAGATAGTAGTCAAAAGAGATGATTATGGTGGTAAACCCTCCATTTCAATCAGAGAATATGTAAAAAGTCAAAACTTCACTGGCTTTACAAAAAATGGAACAAGAATTCCATTAGAAAAATGGAATGAATTCAGAGAACTTATAAATAAGGTAAAAGTTTAATTTTATCTTTTCTTATTTTTAATTTTCAACTCTCTATATACTCTTTGAGCCATTCCATTATTTCATTTTTTGGTCCAAAACCTATTCTTTTATCTACTTCATTTCCTTTTGAAAAAAGTATTAATGTTGGTACCCCGGAGATTTGATACTGATCTGCCAATTCATTTTGTTCATCTACATTAACTTTTCCAAAAGACACATCTGGCATTTCTTTTTCTATCTGATCTAAGATTGGACTTAACATTCTGCATGGTCCACACCAGGGGGCCCAAAAATCTACCAAAACCAATTTTCCATTTATGAATTTTTGAAAATTCTCCTTTGTTAATTCAGTTGGCATTTTCTCACCTATTTTATTTTTATATTAATCTTTTTATTTATTTAGCAATAAAATTTATAGGCCAAAGTATTGATTAAATTTTTCAGTTAATTTTATTTTAGATGTTCTTCCTGTAGGAATTGTTTTAATAAATCCTTTTTCTTCTAGTTCTTTAACATCCTCATAAATCTGGCTTCCGAGTTTTTTGAATAATTCTCTTTTTGTAATATTTTCATTTTTTGCTATAAATGCAAGGGTTTTTAAAGAGTGTTTTGTGATGTCTGCCTCCTTAGCAAATTGTTTTACTGCAGGTGCATAGCTTGGTTTTATCCTCATTACCCACTTATTTTTCAATTCGTTTGAAATTTCAATGGCACTATTATTTGCGTTATACTTTTGCTGAAGTTGTTCTACTAATTTTTGAGTTTCCTGTGTTCGCTTACCAATTAATTTTGCCAATGCCTCTATACTCAATCCATCCACTGCCATAAAAAGTGCAGCTTCTAAAACTGCAACCGGATCATTTTTATCAATATTTGGATCTGGGACTATACTTTCTACTTTTTCTAATTCTACCTGTTCTATTAAAGGCGAATTATAATTTATAGTAAAATTTTCAAAAAGAATCTTTTCCTGTTCCAAAATTTTCAAAAAAGTAATATACTTCTCTTCTATATTCTCATTATTTTTTTCTAAACCCAAATCCTTCTTTTCTCTCTCTTTTTTTTCATCTCTTTCAACTTTATTATTTTTTTTCTCTACTTCATCTTGTTTTTTTTCAATTGTTTTTTCAATTATTTTCTCTATATCTAATTCTTTTTCCTCTTTTTTCTTTTCCTCTTTTTTTATAATATTTCCTGTTTGGTCAGTTTTGATTATCCCTAATGGCTGATTTGTTGTATTTGAACTAGGTTTTATATACACATAAACCTTTGTTTTTTTCATATTCTCCTCTATTTATTTTTATCTGTTAATCTAATAAAAATATCTCCAAAAAATGTTTCTTGTACAATACTTATTTTTTCTTTTTGGGCTAAAAACAAAATAGGTATTAGAGTATATATAATACTTTTACGGGTTTTGCTATCAAGCAAAGCAGAAAACATCACAAGATTATAACTATCTGCTAAACTCACTATTTTTTGATATATCCTCTCCATTTCTTTGTCCACTCTAAATTCATTTAATTTTATTTCCATCAATGGCATAAACTCTTGCAGTTCTTTTTGTGAAATTTTTTCCTCCCTTCGTTTTGTCTGTTCCATTACTTCTTCAATTGACTTTATAAGCTCCTGGAGGGTTATTCTTCCTTTTGGAGGCAATCTTCCTTTTAGCTCTATTGTTTGAATCTGTTCATAACTCAAATGCTCAGAAAAATCATCAAGAGTGGTCTGTTGTTCATACTCTAAAAAGCGGAAGGTTTTTATTCGAAGCAAAATAGCTGCAGCCAAAACCAAATTTGCAGGAATTCTTAAATCTAAAAGTTGCATTTCTTTTACTTTTTCTATATATTTGGCAGTAATTTTTTCTATATCAATATTCCATGGGTCAATATCTTCTTGATAAATCATATCATAGAGCATTTCTCTCCATGTTGGATAATAAATTATTTCCTCAAGGTCAAGTTTTTTTTGGGGTTTAAGCTGTTCCTGTTGCATAATCAACTTCAAGTCATTGTTTTGCCTATCCGACATATCCATATTTTTAGAATCAAAAATTATAAATCTATTGTTTGAAGTGAATTTATTTATTTTTTTATTTTTAAGTTTAGTCTAAAAGCATCTATTAATCCATGGGCATAGTTTATACAGCCAAAGGCAGTTAGATAATCTTCTTTTTTTAGCCAGTATTTACTATCTTCGCAATATTTTTTTGCTAATTCTATTACCTCCAAATTATCTTGGTTTATTTTTATACCTTTTAGATTTTGATAAAATTGTTCAATATCTGATTCTATTCTTTCCTTTTCCTTTTCTTTTTCTTTTTTTTCCATACAGAAAAAAAAACAAAAGGCTTTTTTAAATTTAATGTTTAAATTAATATTGTTCTTTATCAATTTAGAGAAAAAAAATTAATAAAACAGGTGTTTTATTGGGCTCAAAACCAAGAAAATGGAAAAAAAAGGGAAAAATGCGTTGGAAATGGATTAAAAAAAGAAGAAAAAGAATGAAAAGAAAATTAAAAAGAAGAGTAGGGGAAATCTAATTTAATTTCTTTCCTCATATCTTGCTCTTTTTTGGATTTTTTTAGCTAATTGCACAATCTTTCCATCTCCAAATTTTTCATAATATATAGCAAAAAGATTTGCTTTATTTTTAGGAAGAGATTTTAACATCGTGAGCAAATCCACAGCTTTATCTTCAGAATCATGAGAAATAAAGCTTAAACCAAAATCAATAACATAAAGCTTTTTGTTTTTAGTTAAAAATAGATTTGCAAAAGTGTAATCTCCATGAATTATATCTGCTTTATGGAGATTAGCTAAATATCTTGCACTTTGCTCCAGATAAATATTTGGCACTTTTGAAAAATTATTAAGGGTTGCTCCTTCAAGATATTGAAGTAATAAAAAATCACCCTCCACTCCAAGTACATAAGGACAAGGAACAGAAACTTCCTTTGCTTTATGCAAAATCTTTGCTTCTATTTTTGTTCTTGAAAATCTTAATTTATAATCTAGTGTCTTTTCCCTATATTTCTTTTCTATTCTCACTTTCTTTATTATTTTTAAAAATGGAAATTCCATTAAATAAATTATCGCTTCTGCCCCTTCTGATATTTTTCTTTCCTTTGGTTTTTCCATCAAGCTCAATCATCTCTCATCTACAAATATTAAAAAATATTTGTTTTTCATCTAAAGAACAAAACCAGATAAAGAGATTATAATTAATATTGCCCAAACGGCTTTATTCCAAGCAAAAACTTTTGCTCCATCTAAAGGAAAAATTGGCAAAAGATTGAAAAAAGCTAAAAATAGGTTTATTTTTACTCCGTAAATAAAAGCAACAAGTGCTATGCTCTCAATATTGTTTGTAAAAAGTAAAAACAACATTGTAAATATAAAAAAAACAATAGCCAGAAATATGTTTGTTATTGGCCCTGCTGCAGATATAATACCGTTTTCATATTTAGAAATAGCTCTATTTGAAAAAATCATAACTGCCCCAGGAGCCAAAAACAATGGCAAAGAAAGATTAAAAACTGCAATTCCAATAGAAAGAACAAACATCAACACTAAGCCTGTTATCCAAGGAACAAATTTGGCAGAATGGCCAAACCTTATTGCAACAAATTTATGGGCTAATTCATGGAAAAAAAATCCGCTTCCAATTGTGAGAATAAAAATAAGTAAAGTTTTAACAAATTCAGAAGGACTTAATCCAAAGCCAGAACTAACAAGAGTCAGGCTAAGAGCAATGACTATAACTGAAGTTAAAATGCCCACTGCCTCATCTTTTTCAATTCTAAACATTCCCATTTTTTATCCTTCTTCTTATCCTTTTTATTTTCTTTAACCGTACATCAAATTTACTTTGCTTTTGAATCTGTTTATCCTATCCAAATCTTCCTTGTTTAAAGATGGTTTGATATTCTTTATTGCCTCCAAAAAATTGTCCATATTAACAACAGCTTTTAAATTTTTTAAATCAACCTTTAATTTCGTCTCATTTGTATCCCTTGCAAAAAGCTTTCTTATTGCAACCATACCTGCCTCTCTACAAAGATTTTCGATATCTGCACCACTAAAACCTTCAGTCATTTTTGCCAATTGATCCAGATCAACTGATGAATCAATAGGCATTTTTTTAGTATGTACTGCAAAGATTTTTTTGCGAGTCTCTAAATCAGGCATAGGTACCTCTATAATCTTATCAAATCTTCCAGCCCTAAGTAAGGCAGGGTCCAATATATCTGGCCGATTTGAAGCTGCAATCACTACTACATTTTTTAATTCTTTTAAGCCATCTAATTCTGTCAATAAGGTATCCACTATTCTTTCCTCTACCTTTGTACCCTCGGCTAATCCGCCAGTTCTTGTACTTGCAATAGCATCAATTTCATCTATAAAAATTACGCACGGAGCAGAAACCCTTGCTTTTCTAAACAATTCTCTTACTGTTTTTTCTGATTCTCCTACCCATTTTGAGAGAACCTCAGGCCCTTTTATAGATATAAAATTGGCTTCTGATTCAGAAGCAACTGCTTTTGCAAAAAGAGTTTTACCTGTTCCAGGAAGTCCAACTAATAAAATTCCTTTTATTGGTCTAATACCAAATTTTTGAAACAAGCCGGCATATTTTATTGGAAGTTCTACTGCTTCGATTAGCTCTTTTTTAATATTTTCAAGTCCTCCAATATCCTCCCATTTTACAGAGGGTTTTTCAAAAAATATTTCTCTTAATGCAGAAG
>JBKBMW010000032.1:0-8555 GCA_046295675.1 Candidatus Anstonellaceae archaeon
AAAAAAACATAGAATGATTGCAAGGAGTTTTTGGGCACCATGAAACAAACTTTTTTGATTTGGATCTGAAAGATCAAGCTCAATGATTTTTGAACCTACAAGTAGTTGCATAAAGATAGATGCCAAAATGATTGGGCCAATACCTGCAGTAATCAATGTACCTATTTTTGAAGCAGTAATTATTTGCAAAAATGAGAGTGAAGAAAAAACTCTTTGATCTAAGCCGACTGCAGGAACATGGTACATTACAAAGAAAATTAAAAGTGCAGCAGCAGTCCAAAAAAGTCTATCAGAGGTAGAAGGGAAGGTTATTGGTGGTTTTACTTCTGGCAAAAATGAAATAATTGGTCTTAAAAAGTTAAGTACATTACCCATTCATACCATCCAATCTAATTTATTGTGAATTTTGATTAGTAGCATTTTGAAGGATAGGTGATTTTTCTATAAATTTTATATTTGCTTGTTGTAGCTTTTCTTTTGCTTTTTTTGAAATTGAAATTGCAACAACCTCAAAATTATTTGGTGCATGCTGAAGATAACCTGTTCCCAAAATTTTTCCATCAAATTCGAATTTAGAAGAGATTTTCTTTGCTTTTAGTAGATTATCTATTTCATAAAGATTAATAATTTTTATTCTTTTTTTTGTTGGATTTACAAAACCAAATCTTCCTCCGTGTTTTACCCATTCTGGCTCATAGGTAGTTGCATAACTAAAGCGATGCTTGTGCATTCCTGCTCTCCCTACACCGCCCCTACAACCAGAACCTCGCTTGTTTTTGACATTTCCTGTTCCACAATGCCTTGAACCTCTGTATTTATTTATTCTTTTTCTTTTTCTTTTAAACATAAAATCACTTCGTTAAATATATTTTTCTAATTTTATAACATTCGTTTTAGCAAAGAATCAATAGAATCTCTTCCACCTAACTCCCCTTTTGGATAAGTTTTCTTTTTATTTTTATAGCCTTTTGAAGGCGGTCTTAATCTAAAGGTAGATTTTATACCAAAATCTTTAAGGGATTTTTCTCCTTCAAATATCTCGTATGCAATTTTTTTAATTTCCTCTATAGTTTTTAATTTGGAAAGATTCTTTTTACCAATTTCTCCTCGCTTATAAAGCATTTTAAAAAATAAATCTTTGGAGATTTTTCCCCAGGTGATGTAATCTTTTGCTTTTTTTAACATTCCTAAATAAGATGGACTCATAAAAAATACTGAACAATAGTTTGGCTTGAAAATATTTAACATTTTAAGAGTGTGGTCAATTTTTTTGTTTAGTTTTCTTCTTCCTCTAATTCTAATAACTGCAAACAACTCTTTTTTTGTTTTCATATGCATCACTTCAATTTATCAAGCTTTTTCCCCAAAGCTTGCCTTTAATTTGGCAATTTCTTCTCCTTTTGAACCCATTTCTGACCAGTCTCCAATATATCGTAATTTATTAAGATTATCTAATGCATTAATGCAGGCTTTTGCCATGTTAAATATATTTCTTGTCCTACCTCTTGAAAAAGACCAGGCATTTTTTACTCCAGCATAATAAAGTACCTTTCTGACTACCTGATTAGCTGCTATACCAATTCCTCTGGGAGCAGGCTTTATTATCACTTCAACTGAACCTTCTTTTCCAATGGTTTTTATTGGGATGGAATGAGGAGACTTAAAAGTATCCTCCCAAGAACCATTACCTCTTGGCACAAAAATAATATTTAATTTTGCTTTTTTTGTAGCATTTTCTATTGCAGGTTTTGCTTCCTCTGATTTTCCACTTCCAAGACCAACATGCCCGTTCTTATCCCCGACAATAACCACTGCCCTGTATTGTGTTTTTCTTCCACAATCAGTCATTCGTTGAGTAGTTCTGATCTCTAAAGTTTCTGCTTCAAGAGTTGGAAGTAAAAAATCTATTATTTCTGGTTCTAGTATTTTTTTACCCAAACTAAAAATCTCCTCAATTGAGGTAATCTGACCAGCTTTTACCATTTTTCCAAGTTCGGTTTTAGGAACCCAATTTCCTATATCAGAAGTATTTTTTAATTTCACTTACCCACCTCTAAAATTTTATTTTTAACTTCTTGAAAGATTTTATCAATATTTTTTATATCAAAATTGTTCTTTAGATAATCTGAAAAAATTCTTTTAAACTTTTCCGGATCTTTTTCTTCTAAATAACTTGCATACTTGGAAATATGAACAGCTGATAGGCGATCTGATGAAACTAACGATGGATCAATTTTTAAATTCAAACCCCCATCTTTTGCTCCAAGGGCAGCTGCAAAAAGAATTCTCCCTTTTGTAGGTCTTGCCATTCCAATATCTAAAATCATCTCTTCCTTTTTTGGTGTTTTTTTTGCTAATAAAAGTCCAGAGAGATAAGCAGTAGCTGTGTTTGCTTTTGGATGCCAGCCAAATTTTTTTAATTCTGAACTTACCACTGATTTTTTAATCTTATCCCCTTTTGGATCGAATTCTGCTATTTGAACAAAGATATTTTTGTTAGAATTTCTTACTATTAAGCGTAGTTTATTAGATTTAAGCATAGCAAAACGCTTATAGTAATTTGTTTTATACTCTCTCCTTCTTTTAAAAGGAATCTTATAATTTGGACCAGATGCTTTAGCCATAAAATCACTTCATTTTGTACTTTCTATTAATAATTTATTTTCTTTTAGATAGTTTAGAAGCACTTTTTTACTTCTAAACTGATTTCCTTTTATTTTGAGATAAACTTTTTTAATTGCTTTTGATTTTTGTAATTTCTTTTCTGCTATAAGTTTTTTTAGAAGTTTTCTTTGTGAGCGTACTTTTCTCATCCAAGACAATTTTTGATTCATCCTTGCTTTTTTACTTCCTTTTCTTGAGCCTTGACCAGAAGACTTTTTCTTCTCTATCTTTATTCTTCCCTTTGCTGGAAGTTTTTTGATTAGCCCTTCTTGGATAAGTTTTTTAACATCCTCTCTTGTTAAAACTTCGGAAAATCTTTTTGAAGAATTTGGATCTAACCAGATTCTTGATTTTCCTACTTTTAATATTGATGCAGCCAATCTCTTAACAGTATCCTTTCCCATTTATTTCTCCTCCTTTGTTTTGGGTGGGTTTAATACCTTTAATTTTTTATCAAGAGCAACTTGAAAAATTTTTAAGCGTAATTTTCTTCCTACATTAGAAGCTATTCTTATTGCAAAGTCATTTCCAATTGAATTTAGTTGAGATAGATTTGAAACTAACACTTCTTTTTTGCCAGATGGATGAAGCCCTCTGATTTTTTTATTTTGTGAATAACCGATAGATGGAGATGCTCCCATATATGCTTTTTTTATTCTTTTTTTGTTATCAACTCCTCTTGGCCTTCTCCAATTTGCTTTTATTCTTTTTCTAGAAGACCTTCCATAGTTCGGTCTAAAAAATTTTGGTTTTTTCTTTTTCTTTAACATGAATGCTCACCATTTAATTTTCGCTTTCTATTGGATAAATCCCATCTTGAAATACTCTTGTATCATACTTGGTAATTTTAACTGCTTGAAAAATATTAGCAGTTGTTTGATTAACATCTTCCTTTGATGGACCAAAAAGCAGAACTTCTTGGCCTTTTACTTCTACTTTGGTTTGCCCAACTATTTTTGCATATCTTGGATTCCTTTCACCTAAAAAATTTTTTATCTCAACCACATTGTCTTTAATTGTTAAAGAAATAGGAAAATGGGCATAAACTATTTTCATTTTTTTACTAAAACCTTCCAGACATCCTTTGAACATATTTTTGATATGTGAAAGATAAGTATTAACAATTGTATTATTTCCATTAAGTTCGACTTGTTTTGTGTCTTTTTTTATTTGAATTGATAAGGAGGGTGGAATTTTTTTGCTTAAACTTCCTTTTGGACCAGAAATGTTTAAAATGTTGTTTTCTAAGCCTATGCTTATTCCATCTGGAATAACAAGAATTTGTGAAAATATTTTCTTTTTAGCCATAAGAATCCCTTAATAAACAAATGCGATTAATCTTCCCCCTATATTTAATTTTTTTGCTTCCTCATTAGTCATCAAACCTTTTGGAGTACTTACTATTAAAAATCCAAAACCAAGACCTGGAATATATTTTTGTTCCCATTCAATCCATTCGTTTTTTTTGATTGCAAATCTTGGTTTTATTGCTCCACATTTATTTATTCTACCGATTAATTTGATTTTGAAATAGCTTTTTGCTCCTTTATCTACTGATTCAAAGTCTCCAATATAATGCTTTTGCTGCAATATTTTTAGAATTTCTTTTATTAATTTTGAGGATTTCACCTCACATTCTTTTTTTCCATTTAGCTCGTGTGTTTTTATAGTATTGAAAGCATCTGCAACCAAATCCTTGGACATAACATCAACCTCTAACTATATTTTTTAAATCCCAACTTTGGAGCTATTTCTCTGAAAACTTTTCTTGATAGCTGTAATCCATAAGCACGAATTAACCCTCTAGCATTGTTGGTTAGAAGGCATTTTCTTTTTCCTTTTCCTTTTTTTCTGTATTCAAAAGGGATTTTGCGATTTTTATTTTTCTTTCCCATTAAAACATCACCTTATTTCTACTCCGAACATTTTTTTGACAAATTCAATTCCCTCCTCTTTTGATATTCTGTGTTTTTGAGGAATTTTGGACTTTTTGATTTTTCTCTCTTTAATTCTCCATCCACCTTTTCGCTTTAAAGAAACACAAACATCAAAACCTATAATTCCTATTTTCGGGTCATACTTTGCTCCAGGAAAATGAATATATTCTGGAATACCAAAAGAAAAATTCCCAAATCTATCAAAATTTTTCTCAGATAAACGATATTCTTTTGCTTTTAGTGCTTTTTTCAAAAAATCAATTGCAGCTTGGTCTCTTAATGTTACTTTTACACCTATCCTATCTCCTTTTTTGATATGAAAAACTGGATTTCTTACTTTTGCTAATGTTTCGGTTGGTTTTTGCAAAGTAAGCCTTTCTAATAAAACTTTTGCATTTTCTAATTCTGACCCTGCATGCCCAACCCCTATATTAAGGTTTATTTTCTCGATCATTATCTCTCGCATTGGATTGAAATTTGTTTCCATAAGAATCAACCATTAGAAAATTCTTCATCAATAACCATAATGTAATTTGAAGCTGTTCTAATCTCTGCTTTATTTTGATCTTTTAGCACTGCAATAGAAGCCATTGAACCCTTTAACTCTATAATCTTATCTAAAACTCCAATAGTTCCTGCATGCTTTCCTCTGAAAATATAACAAAAAGCTCCTGGTTGAAGCTTTAGAAGTTTAACCAATTTAACATCAGGTAGAGAGACTTTAATAGTGTCTCCCACCATTATTTTGTTATCTCCAATAATGGTCTTTGAATCATGCAATGTTAATGAAATTTTTCCTTTTTTTATAGTGTGCTTTTTTATTACCTTACAGTATTTGAAGTTTACTTGGTTTGAGTTTTTTAGTTCTTTTGCATGGAGTTTTTTATCAATTATCTCCATTCTCCAATATTTGTTTGATGGTTTGACAAAAATTATATCCATCAAGCCAATTGGTCTTTTTGGGTCTTTTACTATTTTCCCATCTACAAAAACAAGAGAATTTTTTAGAAGTTTTCTTGCTTCAGTAAAATCAGCACAAATTCCAAGTTCATCTCTAAGTAGAACTGCCAATGCAATTGAGTCTTTTTTTGGATGTGGACCTGGTGAAGGACTTGTTAAAAAAACTTTATGCTTTTTTCCTCTTATTGCTAAAAGTTTTTTTGTAGCAAGCCTTTTTAAATGATAAATTCTGCCCTTTTTTGCCATTTAACTCACCTAAATTGATTTTGATTGAGAAGGTGGAGTAGCCCTTTCTATCAATCTAACTGCAGATGGTTTTATTGGAATTGGTTTTTCTACTCCTTTTGCATTTCTTCTTGTTATACCTTCAACAAAAAAACATAATTTTTTGTAATCTACTTCTAAAACTGCCCCAGATTTTCCTTTATGACTTCCTTTGATAATTTTAACCTTGTCTCCTCTTCTAACCAAAAGATTTCTAATTTTTTTTCCTAATTTTTGAACTAACTCTTTTGCAAGCCTAACTCTAAGAAATTTTTTTCTTTTATGCAATGGTGCATTAAAAAATAACTTTCTTTGTTTTCTTGGTTGTTTACTGCTCAACATCTTCACCTCAAATTTATCAAAAGTTTATACTACTGCTGGCGAGATTGCTGCTACTTTTGGAAATCTTTCTGCAACCTCTCTAGCAATAACTCCTTTAACTTCTGTGCCCACTGGCAATCCATTTTCATCTATAATTACCGCAGCATTATCTTCAAAACAAATTCTCATTCCATTAGGTCTTCTAAACATTTTCTTTTGTCTGATAATAACGGCTTTTAGGACCTTGCCCTTGACTTTTGAGTCTCCCCTTTTGACTGAAACCACCACAACATCGGCTACACCGACTTTTGGATAAAGAGTATAATGTGCCTTGGCTCCCTTTACTCCGATAATTTGTAAAAGTTTTGCCCCTGAATTGTCTGCACACACTAAGGTTGAGCCAGAATGCAAACCTTTGGAAACTTTTGAACCTAAAGCCTTCATAAAAACACCATTTTTTAACTACTCTTTTGATTTACCTGTTCTTTTAGATTTTCTGTAGATTGCTCGCTCTTTTGTTCTTGTGCTTTAACTTTCTTTTTTTCCTCTTTTTCTAGAGCAAATCCTCCATGTTTTTTGATATGCAATTGTTGAGCTTCATCTCTTGTTTTAACTTGTCCAACCATCAAATGCCCTTCTCCTTTTTTTAGAATTTTTGTTACTATCCAAGCTTTGGTTTTTGAGATTTTTCTGCATTCTGCAATTTCTACAACATCGCCTTCTTGAGCATTTATATGTTCTGGATTATGAGCTGCTATTTTTGAAATTTTTCTTGCATATCGTTGATACTTCGGGATATAAGAAACCAAATCTCTTTGAACAATTACTGTTTTTTTTGCTTTTGCAGAAACTACAACTCCGCTTGTTATCAATCCGCGGGTTGAATAAATATCTTTTTTTATTTTTGCCATGCAATCAACCAACTCTTGTATAATTTTTTTGTTCTATCTTCCGGTCTAAATATTGCCTCCGAAAGATTTAGTATAACACCATCTTGATCTTTTAGTACCAAGCCTTTTTTTGAAATTCTTATTTTTTTTGTTCTTTGCTTTTGTTTTTTTTCTTGGAGTTCTAATACTATTGTGTTTAGGGTTTCGTCTATGATAGTTCCCCTTTTTTTGACTAAACTTTTATTTGGAGAGGATAAAACTTCTACCTTTAATCCTATGAAATTTTGAAGCATTTTTATATCCATTAATTTACTACCCCCTCTTTAACATTTATTGAATTTTCAGAATATCCTAATGAAACCAATAATTGTTTTATTTTGGAAAGATGATTTCCTTGAAGAACTATAAGACCCTCTTTTACTGTTCCACCACATGCCAATTTATTTTTAAGTGCTTTTGCAGTTTGTTCAAGTTTATCCTTTGTTACCCCTTCCACAATAGTCACCAGTTTTTTAAATTTCTTTTTTGTTGCATAAACTTTTAGTTGTACATCTTCCTTCTCTATCACATCTGAAACTATCTCTTTCATTAGGTCATCTTGTAAAATATTTCCCACTATTTTTCACCTCTTTGTGTTTTTTTAATTTGGGAAATTAAAGTCAAAATCCTGGCAATTGTTTTTTTTATTTCTCTAACTTTTCCAGGACTTTGAATTTTACCACCTGCAAAAATCTTACCTTGTTCCAAATGCAGTTCTTTTTTTAATTCTAACAATTTGGATTGTAAGGTTTGTAAATCCATTTTTTTTAATTCACTTTTTTTGATTATTGCCATAATCTACCCTTTTTAAGTTTTTTTTCTTTTAGTAGGTTTAAACACCTGTTTTTCTTCTTCTTTTTCCTCGCTAGCAGAGACTTTTTTTGCTTTAAATGCTTCAGGTTGTGCTTCATCAATATCTGCTGCTTGTTTGATTACATTTGGGATTTCAATTTCTGAAATCAACTCTTTGTCTGGGAAAACTGTGCCTGGCTTGACAATTGAAACTGTAACACCTATTGCACCTGATTTTGGATATGCTGTTACTTTAGAGGAATAGACCAAATTAGCAGGCTCTCCTGACTTTGGAATATACCCTGCTGAAACTCTTAAAGCCTTTGCTCTGCCACCTTTTGCTGCAAGCTTTCCAGCAGCTATAATCTCTCCACCAAGTGCACCGGCATTCATAATATCTCGCAGAGCTGCATGTAGGATTACTCTTGGCTTTTTGCCCATTTCAATAAATTTGGCAATTTTTTTTGCAATTAATCTTGGCTCAAGGGCTTGGTTTTTTGCTTCTGAAACCACTATCTGCGGATTTTCCAAATTGAATTTTTTAATTAATTCATCTCTTTTAGTTTTTACGCCGTATTTTTCTTCAATTTTTTGACAAAGTATTTCTTTTGTATCATCGTCAATAATACTTTCGCTGACCTTTTCAATTTCTTTTTCCATTTCTCTCTCATGAAATTCGCCTGTCTGG
>JBKBMW010000033.1:0-8096 GCA_046295675.1 Candidatus Anstonellaceae archaeon
ATACGCCAGGAAGTATTAGTATATTTGAAAAAAATACAAAAATTTTGTTTAGTGGGGATACTCTTTTTGCACATGGCTATTTTGGACGAACTGATTTGGGTGGATCTGAAAAGGATATGAAAAAAAGCCTTGAAATTTTAAAAAAAATAGATTGGAAGGTTTTATGTCCTGGGCATGGTGAATTAGAA
This sequence comes from Candidatus Anstonellaceae archaeon, assembly GCA_046295675.1. GTDB lineage: Archaea > Micrarchaeota > Micrarchaeia > Anstonellales > Anstonellaceae > JAOAJF01. The sequence goes on from JBKBMW010000033.1 coordinate 189, forward strand.
TACAAAAACTAAAGTTTTATTAGTTTTTTTGAAAAATTTTTAACTATTAAATCTTTTCCTTTTCTAATTAGAACATGGCCTTCATTTCGCAAATAGCTTGCTTGTAGATATTTTCCTCCAGGAAAATCAGCCAAAAGAGCACCATTTTTGTTTATTGTCCTCCAGAAAGGAAATTTTGAATTTTTATATTCTGAAAAATAATTATCTGCCCAACCCCAAATGAAAATCTCTATTGCTTTAGAATATAAAGTTTTTTTTGGATACTTTTTAGATATGAATTTGAATATTTGCTCTGTACTAATTAATTTCCCTTTTTTTGGTTTTTGCATTAGTTTTTTTACAAGAAAGGGAGATGGGATTAGAAAAAAACTTTTTCCTATTTTTACTCTTTTTGGATATTTTTTAAACTTTAATAGTTTTAAAAACCAGTTCACCATAAAATAAGAATGAAGGAATTGCTTTTAAATTTAGTTTTTTATTAAATATTTATTGTGTTGCTGGGGTCGCATAGCCTGGTTAGTGCGGCAGGTTGCTAACCTGTTGGGCCTAAAGCCCTCGGGAGTTCAAATCTCCCCCCCGGCGCTTTTTTTATTTTTAGTTTGACTAAAGGCATTACAAAAAAAGATTAGCCTTATAGAAATAAAAAAAGAAAATAAAAAATAAAAAAAATAAAAAAATTAGACCTTTGGAACAAATGCGCCAAGCAGTGTTCCTAGGATAGACCCTACAAATAATACTACTGATAGGATGGCTATAATGAATGGAATAACCCATACAGCTATTGCTTTTAGAGTAGAGAGCTCAAAGGATTCTCTGATTAGTACGGTTAGAAAGTACGATGATCCAAGGAATATGGCTAAACTAACAATTAAAGAGATAAATATACCAATTACTGGGATAAAAGAACCCACCATAGAGATTATAGCTCCTATAATTGAAAAGATGACTATAGAAAAGGCGTAAACAAGGAACGAATAAAGGAAAGTAGCAAATTTAGGTGGCTTACCACCTAAAACTTTTGCAATGAGATAATAAACTCCTCCATAAAGGAAAATAGAGATAAAAAACCCAATTGTTCCACCTAGAAAACTTATTACTGCACCAATTAAACCAAAGATTATATTTCCTTTTAGAATAAGAAGATTTAATAAAAAGAACAATAAAGAAAAAAAGGCTGAGAAGATAGCACCTATAATAATGCTATCTATATAAGTATAGTCTTGGGTTTTTAATTGTTTAACTGTATCTACTGGTTTAAAGAGGTAGGATTTAGAGGTCTTAAAAAATTCAACTATATTTGCCATATTTACCATAAACTCACATAGAAAATTACAAAGAAAAAATTTATAAAGCTTTTTTTAGAGTTGAAACAAAACTAAAGTTTAAAAAACTTCAAAAAACAAATTAGTTAATGCACACAAGATAGGCCGGCAGGGTAGGGGTCTGCTATTTAGCGCAAATCCTCTTATGGCGCGGCTGATAGGTTGATGGCGTTTAATGAAGCTTATAGTAAGCCTATAATTTTTGTGAAGACGCTTATGCCTATATGGATAGTTGTATTAGTGAACCTGGTCAGGCCGGAAGGAGCAGCCATAAGCTAATATAACTATGCTGTGTAGAAACAAAGCCGAGCAAAGAATTATAGATACTGCTGTAGGCTTTATTAAGCCACATCAACCATTCTTGTGTGCTTTAAAAAAAATGTGAATTAAAAATGAAAATTAATATTCCTCCTTATAAGAAAGCCTTAAAAGAATGTGTTTTAGCCCTTAAAGCTGGAAAAACAATACTTTACCCTACAGATACTCTTTATGGAATAGGTGTTGATGCTACAAACAGAAAGGCAATAAAAAAAATTATGAAAATAAAAAAAAGAAAAGACGATAAATTTTCAGTGATAGTAGAAAAAGAAAGAATTGGAAAGTATGCAGATGTTCCTAAAAAATATAAAAAATTAATCGATATTTTTTTACCAGGACCATACACTTTTTTATTAAAAGCAAAGAAAAAACTCCCCATAGTGAAAAATAATATTATCGCAATAAGAGTTCCGAAAAACAAATTTTGTATTTTGTTATCAAAGGCTTTAAGAAAGCCAATTATTAGTACAAGCGCAAATATTTCTGGAAAAAGCCCTCATTATTCTTTTGATTTAGTTCCAAATACAATAAAGAAACAGATAGAGGTATTAGTAGATGGGGGGAAATGTCATTACAAAAAAGGCTCAACAATAATAGATTTAGTAAATAAAAAAATAGTAAGAATTGGTGCGGGGTATAGAAAAATAAAAAAATATTTGGCGAATTTTCATGATTGAAAAAATTTATTTTGAAGATCAGATTATTTTAATAAAACCAAATAAAGAAGTATATTATCCGATGGAGGATACTTTTCTTCTTCTAAAAAATTTAAAAAATATTAAAGGAAAGATTTTAGAAATTGGAACAGGTTCTGGTGCAATATCAATATATTTAGCAAAAAAATTTCCAAAACTTAAACTTATTTTTGCTACAGATAAAAATAAGATTGCATTAAAGAATTGTAGCCATAATGCAAGATTGAATAATGTTGAAAACCAAATAAAATTTTTTTATTCAGATTTATTTGAAAGGGTTCCAAAGCAAAAATTTGATTTTATAATTTTTAACCCCCCATATTTACCAACAAAAAAAGAAGAAAAAATAAAAAATTCTCTTAATTTAGCATTCGACGGAGGAGAGGATGGACTTAGAACAATTGAAAGATTTTTAAAGGACGCTAAAAAATTCTTGAAAAAAAATGGGTTTATTTATTTAGTTGTATCTGATTTGGCAGATTTGTTAAAGCTAAAAAGATTAATAAAAAAATTTGGATATTGCGCAAAAGTAATTGGAGAGGAGAGATTCTTTTTTGAAAGAATACTTTTATATAAAATAAAGAAAAATAATAGTTGATGAAGCTTAAAATAATTTTTATAGAACCAGAATACGAGATAAATATTGGAATGAATGCAAGGCTTTTGAAAAATTTTGCTATAACTCAAATGCATATAGTTAATCCAAAATGCTCTCTTGGTTTTAGTGCAAAGATGTATGCTAAACATGCAAAAAATATTATTGAAAATGCAAGGATTTACAAAAAGTTGGAAGATGCAATAAAGGATTGTGAACTGATAATTGGCACAACTGGAAGGATAGAAAAAAATTTTTCTGTTGGAATTAAACCATTGGATATAAAACAAATAAAACAAAAATTAGAAAATAGAAAAATAGAAGGAAATGTTGCTCTTTTGTTTGGTCCAGAGGGCATTGGATTAAAAGAGGATGAAATAAAAAAATGTGATTTGCTGCTAACAATACCGACTTCAAAAAATTATCCAGTTATGAACATAACAAATGCATTAGCAATTTGCCTTTATGAATTTAAGAAGATTAAACCAAATTATAGAGCAGAAAAACTTGCAACAAAAAATGAGCGGGAGTATATAAAAAAACTTATTTTAAAAAAAATTGAAAATACAGAAAAAATAAAAAATAAAGAAAAAATAAAGAATGTTTTATTTTCAATAGTTGAAAGAAAATTTTTAACAGAGATTGAAGCAAGGGCTTTATTGTATCTTCTAAAGTAAGTTAATTTATCTTTTTGTTAATAGAAATAATCCAGGTGTAGGGTAGGGAGATAAATTAGGTGGCTCTAAAATTTCTATTTTAAAACCACTGGAGTATACTGTTTGTATAAAATCATTTTGATTTAGCAATAGTCTTGTTCTTGGTGGATCTGCACAGGTTTTATAGACCTTGACATCTCCAATTTTTAATAGATTTTTAATTAATTTTTCTTCGTAGAAAATATTATCAGAAACTGCAAAATTTTTGGCAAAGATATAACACCATCTTTTTATATCTGGAGAGAAAGGGAGATGTCTAATTTCTTTTGGAGAATAATTTAGCTTGCCTTTTATGAACTCTCTAAGAATAAATTTTCCTCCTGGGGTTAGAATCTGATAACAATTATATAAAAAATTACTAAGCTTTTCTTTGGTTTGAAGATAAGGAAGGATGGTATCTCCCATTAAAAATCCAAAAGTTTTTTTAGGAATTACTGTGCCAATATCGTTCCAATCACATCTAATAAAAAATTCTGATTTTGGGAAAATCTTGAAATCTTTTTTTAGAATGTTGGTCATAATTTTATATGATAAGTATGAGTTGTCCAATAAAAATACATTACAAGCAGGCTTGAATGAGGCTAAAGCAAATCTATATTCAGGAGTTGCTCCAAATATTCCAACAGGACTAGAATTTTCTTCAATTAAAGGTTGTAGTTTTTGAATATCTCTCATCGATGGTTTTCTTGGCCATTTTACCAAATGCCATTTTTGTGCGATAAATTCCCAACCAGAAACATTTTTGTTATTGGACTTTGCTATTGAATCTTGAGAATTGTGAAGCTTGGTTTGTAGTTTCATAAAAAATTCCCTTTTATAGGATAGATTTTAGAAAATGGATTTTGATGATAGGAAAACTCTGGTTTATTTGAAATGCTAATTTTTTTTATGGGATTTGTAGAATTTGACTTATTTGATTGATTAGAATAAAATCTTGTGAGTGCTTTAAGATGAACTAGCTTTGCCTCAATATAAAGCCCATGATAAAAACTTTTTGGTATATTGGATAAACCAGTCATAACATCACCTCAAAAGATTTTTTATTTGAACTTATTTAAAAAAGAATCTAAAAAAATTTTTAAAAAAAATACTAAAAATGTAAAAATTTTATAATTTTGGAAAAGATTTTTAAATGCTAAAAAAGAATATAAAGATTTTGTGAAATAATTAGATATGGTTAAAGAAAAAGTAAAACAAAAATCAGTTTTTGAACTAGTAGAACAATACTTGTATGAAACCCCAATTTTGTTTTTTTATGCCTCAGAGGGGATTTTAAATATTTCTGCCTTGGCTAAAAAAATAAAAAATGATCTTGATATAAACAAATCTGACGAGGCAGTAATGATTAGTTTATATAGAATCTTGGAAAAACAAAAAAGATCCATTAAAGTAGAAGAAGTAAAACATATAATAAAAAATAGTATTGTAAACATATATAGTGATTATGCAGTTTTAGTTGCAGATATAAAACAAGATATAAAGGCAAAAAATCTAATAGAATTTTCAAGTACACAAGTAGCAATTGGCGAAAAAAAGGAACTGGAAAGATATAAACATAAAGCAAAGTATTACCAGGATAATTTAGGATTAATTGAATTCAAACACAAAAAGAATATAGAAAATATTCCAGGGGTGTTGTTTTACATTCTTTCTATTTTTTACCAATATTCTATTAGCATAATTGAGATATTTTCAGTGTGGGATAGTACTTATATACTAATAGAAAAAAAAGATATAAATAAAGTAGTACAGATGTATTTTAATTAGTTTATTGTTTTTGATTGAGGTTAGTTATTTTTATTTCTTCTTTGCTTTCACAATCTTTACTTTAGAAGGAGTTACAAGAATTCTGCTATCATCTATTCTTGCAATATCTCCATTTATTTTCACAACGTGGCTTTTTAAGTTGTCAACAATCATTTTTAGTTTTGCTTCATTTCTTTTTAAACTTGATATATTTAAAAGAAGAATGTTTTTTTGCTTAAGCTCATCTAAAATTAGATTTATATCTTGCTCTGATTCTAAAGAGATTGGTTTAACATAAAAATCAGCTGCTTCATGTAGGACATCCACATTCTCCATCTCAGCACTGTCCATAAAATCCTCAATTTTTTCTATTTCTGTGCTTTTTGATAGCCCGAGCGTTTTTGATATTTCATCTAACAAGCCCATCCATGACACCTCTAAAAATATTTTTTAATATAAAAATAAGAAAGAAAGAATTAATAAGGTTTTGTATTGCAAAAACTAAACTTTTTTTAAATAGTTGATAGATAAATATTAATATGCCAACCTTGCCAACCTTTGATGAGATTCTTTTATCGCCTTCCGTTTTTTTGAATAGGGATGTTTTATCCCCACATTTTGTTCCAGATTTTCTCCCTTATAGGGAGAAGGAAATAGAGAAGATAATGCATGCTGTTGCCCCTGCTCTTGAGAACCAACGACCAAAAAATCTTTTTTTATATGGAAAGACTGGAACTGGAAAAACCTGCACAGTAAAAAAAGTTATGAATGATTTTAGACAAAAAAGTCCGGCTGAACAAGATATATACATAAATTGTAGGATGTATAATTCTAGATATAGAGTAATGCAGAAGATAGCAAAAAAATTTATACCAGAATTAGATAAAAGCGGTTTTGGAATCTCTCATTTTTATGAAAAATTATTAGAGTATATTCAAACCCCATACCAGGATAATAAAACAAAGAGGATAATTGCTGTTTTGGACGAGATAGACATGGTGAAAGATTTAGATGAATTGATGTACACCCTTACCAGAATGAATGATGAAATAAGTTCTGGCTCAATTTCAATAATTGGAATAACAAATAAACTTTCTTTTAAAGATGCCTTAGATCCAAGAAGCAAATCCTCCTTATGCGAAACTGAAATTATTTTTACCCCGTACAATAATGAACAATTAAGAGAGATACTTTCCCAGCGAGTAAAGAGTGGTTTTGTAGAGGGAACAGTGCATGAATCTGCAGTAAATTTAGCAGCAGCTATTGCTGCTCAAGAAACAGGAGATGCACGCTATGCCTTAAAACTTCTTTTAAAAGCAGGTGAGATAGCAGATGAAAAAAAACTTTTTTTAGTAACTGATCAAGAAGTGGAAGAGGCAAGAAGAAATGTAGATATAGCCCTTGCAAGCGAAGTAATAACCACCCTTCCAAAACATCAACAATTGGTTTTATTGGCTGTTTGTAATTTATATATTAATTCTGGAGGATATCAAAAGTTAAATCAAGAAGGAACTTTTGGAGAAAACAACCTTTTAAGTGGAGAGGTCTATGAGGAATATTCAAGGATTTGCAGAAAATTAAAAAGAGTGCCAAGATCTGCAAGATGGTATAGAGAATATTTAAATGAACTTGAAATGTTAGGCTTAATTACTACAATAGAATCTTCAAAAGGAATGAGAGGGCATACTAGATTTATAAAACCAGGATATGATGCTCAACAGATGATCCAGATTTTGATAAATCCGAATGGAGAAAATAAAAAACAATCTAATTTTGAGATTAGTGATGGAAGGATTTAAATTAAGGCTAAATTGTGATTGGAAAAATGGAACAAACAAAAAAGGCGATATATTTTTTAAATCAATTACAAATGCTAAAGAATACTTCTAGAACCGGCTGGTTAACTATTTTGGCACCAGATGAATCTGTTGCAGAGCATACTTATAGAACAGCAATGATAGGATTGTTAATTGCAAAAATGTTAAATCTAAAAAAAGAACAACAACTTGAGGTAGTAGTTGGTTGCCTTCTCCATGATATTGAGGAGTGTTATATTGGTGATCTGCACAAAATAGCACAAAATTATTTAAAAACAGATAAAAGAAAATTACAAAAAAAACTTTTAGACGAACTTCCAAAAGAACTAAAAGAGGATTATAAAAAGTTCTTAAATCCAAAAAATAAAGAAAATAAGAAGATTAAAGAGATTATAATGGATGCTGATAGACTAGAGTGTGCTTTAACTGCAAAATATTATTTGGATTTAGGTTATAAAACTGAGGACTGGATAAAAAATAGTTCGGCTTTATTGAATACAGATATAGCAAAAAACCTTTTAGAAGAGATAAATAGAATAAAAACAATAGAATGGATTAAAGAAAATAAAAAAGCAGATAAAAAAGGATAAGGGAAGGATTAGACAAAAAAATATTTAACATTTAAATCCTTCAAAATTGTTAAGACTTTTTCTTTTTGGTTTTTATCTAATCCTTTCTTATCAAGCAAAGCCCCTTCGA
>JBKBMW010000034.1:0-7774 GCA_046295675.1 Candidatus Anstonellaceae archaeon
GTATTGGCTTAAAAAAATAGTTTTTCCGCTGCCGGAAGGGCCAATTATCAAATTAGCAGAATTTTTTTCAAAACCCCCTCCACAAAGTTCATCAAAACCAGGAACTCCGCTAGGGACCTTTTCTTCTTCTGGGTAAAACCCCTCATGATTATTTGCATCTTTTACATTCTCAAAGACTTCATTTTTTTTCTCTCTAAGCATAAAAATAAAAATACAAAGGAGTTTTAAAAATATACCTCTTTAAATAGTTTTTTATTGGGTTTTTAACAAACATAAAGTTTATAATATATAAAGAAATACAAAACTATATGGACAGAAGAAAACTTTTGAGCATAATATCTCTTGTTTTTTCAATTACTATGGGGATGTTGGTGATATTAGGCTCATTAGTTATGATGTATGGAAACTTTGATTTAGGGGTAATATTATTTGTTTTAGGTCTTTTGCTTGTGATTTCAAATGAAGGGCTTCTCCCAAAAATAAAACTTATAAAAGCAAAAAATACACTTGGGATGAATGGAACAATTGAAGAAATAATAAATTTGGCAATTTTAGGATACACTCCTCCAATTTTAATCTCGTTTTATATGTATCTGAGTGGAGAGTATGATGCAAAACTTATAATCTTTTTAGGAATTTGTTTAACTGTAGTAACTATGAAAATATTTGCAAAACTTTCCACCTCTAAATTTATCTATAAACCTATTGAAGAAGAAGAGATCTACATCTATAAAGCTAGCCAGTCAGAAATGTCAAACGAACCAGGAATATAATTTATAATCCAATTTTAACCTACTTCTTTTAATTTTTTATTTTGGAATAATTATCTCTTCCATTCCGATATACTTTACTAATGCTTCTGGAATAACAATCTTGTTTTCTTTTTGGTAATTTTCTAAAATAGCCACCATTGTCCGTCCAATAGCAAGGCCGGAGGCATTTAGAGTATGAACATAATATAATTCTCCTTCATTGCGATACTTTATATTTGCTCTCCTTGCCTGAAAATCTGTGCAGTTTGAACAGGAAGAAATCTCCCGATAGGTTTCTTGGGAAGGTATCCACACTTCCAAATCATATGTTTTTGCTGCACTAAATCCAAGATCCCCAGAACAAAGTTCTACTATCCTATAAGGAAGTTGAAGCTTTTCTAAAACTTCTTTTGCATGTTGTACAATCAGCTTTAATTCCTGGTTGGAATTCTCAGGAGTGCAAAACCTCACTAATTCTACTTTATTAAATTGATGTTGTCTTATTATTCCTTTTATATCTTTCTGATAATTCCCTGCTTCCTTTCTAAAACATGGAGTTAAGGCACAATATGCTATTGGTAATTGTTTTTTTTCTAAAACCTCATTAGCATGAAGATTTACTAACGGTACCTCCGCAGTTGGAATAAGCCAGAAATCTAACCCATCTATTTTATATAATTCATCCTTAAATTTTGGAAGCTGCCCGCTGCAAAACATGGTTTTTTGGTTTACAATATAAGGTGGAAGAATTTCAGTATATCTATTTTTAGCAGCTAAATCTAACATAAAACCTGCAAGTGCTCTTTCCAATTTTGCTAAGTTTGACCAAAGCACAGTAAATCTAGAACCTGCAAGTAAGACTCCTCTCTCAAAATCTAAACCAATTTTTCTACCAATTTCGTAATGAGGTAAAACATCTTTTGCAAAAAGTTCAGGCTTAAATCTTCTTTCTACTTCTTTGTTTTCAAAACTATCCTTTCCAATAGGAACAGATGGATCGATTTGATTTGGAATGGTAATCAACAACTCAAAAATTTTCTTCTCTAAATTTATTGTTTCCTCGTCTATTTCCTTTATTTGTTTGGCTAATGTCTGGGTTTCTCTTATTAGTCTTTCTGCTAATTCTTCCTCTTTGTTCTTTTTGGCTTCATTTATTTGCAAAGAGACCTGATTTCTCTGATGCTTTAATTCATCTACTTTTTTTTTCAATAGTCTAAATCTTTTATCAAAATCCAAAACATCCTCTATTGGTTTTGTATCTAATCCTCTTGCTTTCATTGAATCAAAAAAAGGTTGTGGATTTTGACGAATTTGTTTTATGTCAAGCATAAAAAACCTTATTGTTTTTTAGATATAAAAATGTTTTTAACGATTTTTATTATTTCCTGGCCAATCCTTTCCTGAGCCTCATAAGTGGAGGCACCGATATGGGGGGTAAGCACAACATTGTCTAATTTTATTAATGGTCCAAAATAAGGTTCAGAGCTAAAAACATCTAATGCCGCACCTTTAAGTTTTCCAGTAGTCAAGGCTTCTAATAAAGCATCTTCATCGATTGCAAATCCTCTGGAAAGGTTTAATAAAAATGCCCCATCTTTCATCTTTTGAAAATGTTCTTTTTTTAGAATTGGCCCATCTGAAGGATTAGAAGATGCATGGATAGTAATAATATCACAAATTGAAAGCAAATCTTCTAAATTTTTTAAAAATTTATATTCTAAATTTTTATCTGTTTTATCATAATAATATACTTCCATTCCTAAAGCTTTAGCCTTTTTTGCAACTGCCTGTCCAATTCTTCCCATCCCAATTATTCCTAAATTTTTATTTTCTATTTCAGCTCCCATCCCTTTATTTTTTTCCCATTTATTCTCTATTGTAAGTTTTTGATGAAGAAAAGGTATGTTTCTTAACAAACAAAAAATCAATCCTATGGTTAGCTCTGCTACAGAATTTGTAGATGCTTCAGGAGTATTTAAAACTTCGATTTTTCTTTTTTTACATTCCTCTAAATCAATATTGTCTAATCCAACTCCACCTCTAATAATATATTTTAACCTTAAAGCCACTTGAAGAAGTTTTTTATCTACTTTTGTTGCAGAACGAACAATCAAAATATCAGCAGTTTTTAGTTCTTCAAAAAGATTTTCTGGTCTAAAAACAACTTCTCCAAATTTCTTTAACTCCTCTATTGTTTGAGGATTTATTTGATCAGAAATCACAATTTTCATTTTTTCACCTAAATATTCAATTCTTTTTTTGCTTCTTCTAAAGCATCCAGCCCAATTTTTATTTTTTCCATATCAACGTTTCCCATTACACAAAATCTTAAGCTATTATCTTTCCAATCAGCATGTCCTCCCCCAAGTTTTACCCCGTATTTCTTTTGAAGAAGAAGGTTTAATTCCTTGTTTTTTTGAGTAAAAAATGCAACAACAGTGTTGGAAGAAAATTTTTCATCTACAACTAATCTAAAGCCCATTTGAACCAATCTTTTTTTAACATAATCCGCATAAGTTTTTTGTTTAGATGCAAATTTTTCCAATCCTTCTTTTTCAATTATTTCAATGGATTTCTCTAAAGCCCAAAATAAAGAAATAGCTGGAGTGGTGGGGGTTTCGAAATTTTCATTTTGCTTTTTTATATATTCCTTTAGGTTAAGATAATTTGACCTAACTGGGCTTTTTTCAATTGCTTTAATTGCTTCAAATGATAATGAGATAACTGCAATGCCTGGGGGGCAACCAGCTGCTTTTTGTGAAGCCCAAGAGTAAAAATCTACGCTATCCTTCTCATGGCTAAACATATATGCAGGAAAAGCAGATGTTCCATCCACTAAAGTGAGCATTCCTTTTTCCTTTGCATATCTACAAACTTCGCTAATCTTGTTTAAAATACCTGGACTTGTTTCATGATGAGTAAGACATAAAAGTTTTGCACCTTCTTTTACTCCTTGTTCGATATATGGTTTTGCTATATTCAGGTCTATTCCTTGTGCATTATTAAATCTATAAAAAATGGTTTTATAATAAAGCCTACAATGAGATGCAAGTTTATCACCAAAAGCCCCATTTGAAAGTACTAATGCAACTCCGTCTTTTTCAAGAGCATTTTGAACATTTGCTTCAATTGCAGCAGTTCCTGAGCCAGTAATTATATGTACTTGATAAGCATCAACCATTTTTTTGATTTTTTCAACTAAGTTTTTATATAATTCTTGAAATTCCTTTCCACGATGCGTAATCATCTCTTTTGTTTGTGCTTCTGCAACCTCTCTAGATACAGCAACTGGGCCTGGAGTAAACAATAACATTTTTTCACCCATTCAAAATTTTTTTATTTTTAATTTTTCCATTTTTATTGAATTCATAAACATATGGTATGCCTGTCGGTATATTCAAACCTACCACTTCTTCCTTTGTTAGTTTTTCCAAATCCATTACCAATGCCCGAAGAGAATTTCCATGAGCAACTACAAGAACATTTTTACCTTCTTTTAAATCTTTATAAATATATTTTTTAAAAAAAGGAAGAACTCTTGCAGCAGTGTCTTTTAAGGATTCTCCTTTTGGTGGAGCAACATCATAGCTTCGTCTCCATAAAAGAAATTGTTTCTCTCCATAAATCCTTCTTATTTCATCTTTATTTTTTCCCTGTAGTTCTCCGTACATTCTTTCATTTAAGGCTTTGTCTTTTACTATTGGAATAGTCCAGTTATTATCTTCTAAGATTATTTTCAAGGTATCAATAGCTCGTATCAAAACTGAGGTATAAGCAATATCAAATTCAAATTCCTTTAGCTTTTTTGCGCAAGCATGGGCTTCCTTTATCCCATTCTCAGAAAGTGGAACATCTATCCATCCAGTAAATTTATTTTCCAAATTCCAAGTTGACTCTCCATGCCTGACTAAAACTAACAAAGCCATATTAATTTTAATAATTAATAATATATATAAAGATAATATAACGATAAAGATTAATATAAAGATAAAGATAATATAAAGGTAAATATTGGCGGATTTTATGACTAAAATTTATGATATTGCTATAATTGGAGGCGGCTGTGGTGGTCTTGCAGCTGCAATGTATTCTGGAAGGTTTGAAAAGAAAACAATTTGTTTTGACCCGATGCCTGGAGGTACCATTACTCTAACCCATTTGGTTGAAAATTATCCCCCCATCAAATCCATTTCTGGTTTTGATTTAGGTCAAAAATTTTTGGAACATGCATTGGCATATAATGTAGAAATGGAGCAGCAAAAGGTAGATAACATCAAAAAAGAAGGAGATTTATTCTTAATAGAAAGCAATAAAAAAATTTATTATGCCAGATCTGTTATATTTGCAACTGGGGCAGATTGGAAAAAATTGCAAATTCCTTCAGAAGAAAAATTTCTAAATAAAGGAATATACTTTTGTGCTTCTTGTGATGGCCCACTTTATAAAGGAAAAACAATTGTTGTTATAGGTTCTGGAGATTCTGCTGCAAAAGAATCTTTACTTTTAGCAGAGTATGGAAAAGTAGTTTATATTTTAGTTAGAGGGGATAAATTAAAAGGAGAGCCAATAAATCATAAAAAAGCAGTCAGTCATCCAAAAATTGAGATTTTCACAAATGTTCAAGTAGAAGAATTTTTAGGTGATACTACATTAAAAGGAATAAAACTTAGCAGAGAGATTCAACCAAAAGGTTATGATAAACCAACCAATATAATTAATGCTGATGCAGCCTTTATTTTAATAGGGCATACTCCAAATACAAATTTAGCAAAATCTTTAGGTGTAAATTTAAACCAAAAGGGAGAAATTATAGTAGATAAATTATGCAAAACAAACATTGAAGGATTTTTTGCAGCTGGAGATTGTACAGATATTGAGTTCAAACAAGCTATAGTATCTGCTGGCCAAGGAGTTTTAGCAGCATATAGTGCTGAAGAGTATCTTAAAAGAAAAAAAGAGGTTTAAAAATGCAGTTGTTTAATCAAAACCAACCTCAACAGGAACCCAATTTCTTTAAATTATCAGATAAAATAATAAAAATAGAATCAAAAGAATTGGAAAAAAATCCAGAAATTCAAAATTTTATAAAAAACTCAACTGCCACTATTTTTGAGTTTTTTTATAAAAACGGTGCAAAAGAATTTTTTTATAGTTTGCCTATCTTAAAGCTGAAGTTAGATTTAGAAGTACCTGGATCGTATGAAGATTCACCACATCTTTTCCCGCCTTTAATTTCCTTAAAGATAAATCCAAAAAATTTTCAAAAAGAAGAAATTTTTAAAACACTTTTTCATGAATTCTGTCATCATTTAATCTCTAACAAGCAAAAACCTTTACAGCCACATACCAATATTGAAAAACATTTGTTTTTAGATGAAAATAGTGAAAGATGGCGTTCTATTGAAGAAGGTTTGGCAAATATTTTTGCCAGGTTTTATCTAAAAAAACTCTCAAATGAAAATTCTTTTAAGAGTTTAGACCTTGACTATACTCAAATTGAGAAAAATTTAGAAGCTAGCTATCCAATAGAACAATCAATTATTTTAATATTTTTAGCTTCATTAGACTTAAAAATTGAAGATTTAGTTAACCTCTATCTAAAAGATTCTTCTATTTCCTTTATGCTTAAAGAAAAATTTTGTCAAAAATATCAAATATCTGAAGAGGAGTTTTTTACTTTATTACCCGACCCAAAACCTTTATTAAACTTTCTTTTATCTCAAAATTTCAATATTAATGATCTAGAACAAAAAATTCAAAGTCTTGGATTGAAACAAGACTATCTAAATTTTCTAATAAATAATTATAAAGAACTAAGAGATGGTATAAACAAATATAAAAATATGGAAAAAGATAAACAAATTTTAATTTTAAAAACATTATACTCAGAACTACAAAAAAAAGCCCAAGAAGACCCTCTTTTTTATCAAAAGCAAGAAAATCAATCAAAACTAAAGGAAGCTACTTTTTTAATTGCAAGTTTGCTTGGATTAGATGATTATATCCAAATTGAGCAAGTCAAAGTTTATTTGTTAAATAAAATTACAAACGAAGAGGAGGGCATTATAAATCCAAATTTTTATATATTTGATCAACCAGAAGAATTCAAATTTCTTAGTTTTATAATTCATCCTTCAAAAATAGAGCATTTAAAAGAAGATATTGATAATCTTTTTAAATAAAAATGCGTCCGCCGGGATTTGAACCCGGATTACTAGCTTGGAAGGCTAGAGTCCTAACCAGGTTGAACGACAGACGCTTCTATTGATATATAATAAAACAAAAGATTAAAAACTAACTTCCAAAAAGCAAATTAAGTTTATTCTTCTTCTACTAATAGCATACCTCTTTATTTTTTTATCAGTGCTTCTAAATTATCTCTTCCGATGTCTAAATCCATTGTGTCATATCTGTAAATTTTGGCTTTCCAAATTTCTCTAGAAATATAGATAACCTCCTTTGATATGTATATCTCTCCACCATTCATTTTCTTTCCAACTTCTATCCCTACGTTTCCAATGAGTGTGATTCTCCCTTTAGACATAAAATAACCAAGAAAGTTTCCCACATCCCCTATTATATAAACCTCTTTTTTATTTTCATAACCAACAAAATCTAAAGGGTATCTAAGATGTCTCAAATCTATGTGAATTATTCTATCTGTTGAGGAATTTATAAGTGCTGAAAGAAATAGCCCAGCCATAAGCTCAAAGTCTTTGTAATCTTGAAATTTCTCTAAGTTCTGGACAAATTCTTGAATGTCCATTGATGAAGGTTCAATCTTTTTAAGTTCTCTATAAACCTTGTTATAATATGAATCAATATCTATCGCAGTACCATTATATGTTCTTTTGATTTCATTATTTCGAAATATCTCACAGATTTTTTCTACATTTTCATTTCTTACTAACTCTTGCTCAGCTAATACCTTCTTCATAAAAACTGATTTTGAATCAACCCTTTCTAAAACCCCTTTCCTATTCTCATCTTTATTTTTTATAACCCTAGCCACAGTTAAAACC
>JBKBMW010000035.1:0-7758 GCA_046295675.1 Candidatus Anstonellaceae archaeon
GTTCTATTGTAAGAAGGTAAGTGTCATTTGATTCTATAGCTTTGGCATAAACTTTTTGCACTATTCCTTTTCTTGGTTCAGATATTTCCACTTTTACATTATAACAAGACTCCCCAATATAAGTTATATTTGGTTTGCTTATACTAAGCAATTGAGGGATGGTTAGGCGAAAATTTTGCGAGGAATTTGAAAGGTTGATTTGATTGCTTAAAATTTGGTCTGCGTAGAGATAATAAATATTTAGATTTTCAAAAGGTGAGAAAGTAAGATATATCATACCAAAAGAATCAGTGAAATAAGTGGAGTTTGTTTTTGTTTCATTAAATGAAATAATAACTGGTTTGTAAGCATAAGGTTTTTTGTCTGAAGTGCCAATATGGATTTTTGTGATATTAAAAAATGAAGTGTTAAATTTGATTGGAACACTAAAAGTAAAGGGATAATTTATTTTTGCAACCAAACTTTCATTGGGAAAAAAATCAAAGTAAGTAGTGGAATTTTGATATTCTAAAAAACCTTCTACTTTGCTATTTTTTGGAAAGCGCACTGTAATATAGCCATTTTTATCTGTTTTAGAATAATAAAGGTATGGTCTAAAAAACCAAAAATGTGCATTATTTACTGGTTTATTTGATTGAAAAACACCTATTTTATGCACCAAAAGTTCTATAGGAAGATCTACATCATAAAAAGAAGATTTTGAGTATGGATTAAAGGAGAGGACTTTTTTTCCAGAGATTTGAGGATGGTAATAATAAAGACTTAAATAATTTGATGGAGTGGAATTAAAATCAAAATCCAATTTTGCTACCCATTGTCCGTTTTGATCTGAAATACCTTCGATGTTTCTACTCACTAAAGTCTCGTTTACAAATTCTTGATAACTTAAAAGAAGATAAACATTTTCAACTGGAAGCTTGTTTTTGTCATAGAGATTAATAAAAACAGTACTAGTTAATTGCTCCTGCCCAAAAATGGATAGAGTAAGAAATAATATAAATATAAAAAAAACAAAAAAATTAATTTTCATAGTTAAAATAAAAACAAAGGAGATTTAAAATGCTTTTTTTATTAATATTATAAATGAATTATAACTGATTATAGAGGGCTCGTAGCTCAGCTTGGATAGAGCGGCACTCTCCTAAGGTGAAGGTCGGGGGTTCAAATCCCCCCGAGCCCGAATAAAACAGAGTGCTTTTGGATTTTTTTTCTTATTCAAAATTTATCTAAAACTTTTGAAAAACTCATTTAATAGAGGAATTGCATAAAAAGAACAAACAAAACCAGCTAAAGCACCAGTGGTTAACCTAATAATGTTTGAACTCTCCCAAAATCCTAAGAATTGTGCTCCACCATCTATCCCAACAGGAAGCAATGCTAAAAATAAAATTATTTTTGGAGGCAAAGAAGAATTTGATAAATTTTTTCTATTTAAAAATCCCCAAACAATTGCCCCTATCAAAATGGAGAAATATATTCCGATATCCCTGGAACAAACTGGGAATTTATAACCCAAAAATCCATCCTTAAGTACTGTTTGTGTTTTAGTATATTCCAGATATGAACTATTGTAAGTGCAATCTGAAATTGAATTATTAAAAATACAATAAGAACGAGAATTTAATTGATGACAAGCAAATGAAAATCCAAAATAAAGCCCATTTGCTACCTCGTTAAAACCAAGCATTAAAAGGATAGGAGTTAAAAAAATAAGAATATTGAAAAAAAAAATTGTTCCAAAAAAAATCCAAAAACCAATACCATTTATTTTTATTAATTTCTTTAAAAAATTTGTTTTAACCATATAAAAACCATAACTTTACTTTATCTTTTCTTCTTTTAAAAGCTTAAAACCTTCTGCAGCCCCTTCTAGAGAAATTTTTGAATTGCTTACCATCCACTCCACTACTTTATTTACATATTCAGGAGGTACTCCTACAGAAACTGCCAAATGCCTTGCATGTAATTTCATATGCCCTTTTTGAATTCCTTCTAAAGCCAATGCACGCAAGGCAGCAAAATTTTGAGCTAATCCCACAGCAGATAAAACCTGTGCTAATTCTCCTGCATTTTGTACTCCTAAAATTTTTAGAGAGATTTGGGCTGTTTTATTCAATGCAAGTGTTCCACCAACTACTCCTACAGCCAATGGAAGCAAAATTCTACCTTCTAAATCTCCATCCTGATTTTTGTTAAAATTAGTTAAAGCACCATTTTTTAAGGCAGAGTAAGTGTGGGCAGAAGCTTCAACTGCTCTCCAATCCTGTCCACAGGCCAGAAGTACTGCATCCACTCCGTTCATCACACCTTTATTATGTGTTGCCCTTCTAAAGGGATCAGACATTGCAAGAGCCCAGCAATCCAAGATTGCCTCTATTCCTTCCTCTCCCCCACAATCAGAGGCTTTCCATACAGCAGTAGCAGATGCAACTCGATAGAGACAGAGATTGGATAGAATTCTTAATCTGATTTTTCCACCTACTAAATCCTGCAAAAAAGGAGCGATATTTTCTAAAATAGTGTTGATGGTGTTTGCGCCCATAGCATCTATAACATCTATTAAAAATTCTACTACAAGCATTTTTCCTCTTGCAGTATTTACAATTTTTGGATAGCAATCCTTAACTCCTCCCCCGTACTTTTCAATACTTAAAGCATACTTTCTTGCCTCTTGCAAAATGGAAACCTTGTTTTTTAGAATTAAATCTAATTTTTTTTCAATATCATTTACCTCAGATAGTTGGATTTGACCAATCATTATTGAACCGCTATAACTTGTTTTAAATCCACCTGTTTTAGAGGCAAGTTTAGCACCATAACTGGCAGCAGCAACTACTGAAGGCTCCTCGATAGCCATTGGCACCAAAACTTCTCTTGAGTTTATAATAAAATGAGGTGCAACTGAAAAAGGTAAACCAATAGTACCAATAACATTTTCAGAAATCTTATCTGCTTTCTCCACATCAAGTGGACCAGATGAGCTTAATATTTTTATCTCTTCTTCGGTAAGATTTGCAAATTCTTGGACTTTTTTCAATCTTTCTTTTATAGACAATTGATAAAACCCCGACCATTTATCTTTTTCTTTGTTTTCTTTTTCAGACATAAACACCACATCTTCTTAAAGATTTTGAGCTCCAGAATTTAAATTTTTAATTATTTCAATCAATTCTAAAACAGAAGCATTTGTTCTGATTGCTGTTTGAGAAAAGGTAGTACGAGATGCAAGAAAACCATGCTTTGCTAAATTCTCTAAAAGTTTATTTAGAGCTGGAGGCTTTAGTTTGTATTTTGAACAAAGAGAATGAATATCAAAATAGATATAAGGTACATTGATTTCTTCTTTAAAAGTTAATAAAAATTTTTCAAGTTCTTTTGATTGAAGAAATTTTTTTGTTTTATAGTTTTTTATCATCTTTTCTAAAATATTTTTTTTAGCTAAATCCCCTCCCCATAAAGGACCTGCATAAGATAAAGTTTTTCCGCAAACAGGGCAATATTTTTCAAAGCCTGGTGTTGAAGAGAATGTTTGATAGAAGCAATTTTGGCAAAAAAGATAAAAAAAATTGGAATTTTTAACACTACTTATGGCTTTTGAAGCTGATTTTTCAATCTCTAAAAAAACTTTGAAAAAATGCAGAGAATAAAAAGTAAGATGAGGAATTATCCCCCAATCATATTTTGATGCTGTTTTGGCAATAAACCCAAGCAAAATTCTTAATCCTATTTCATGACATACAAAATTATGAGCTGGTTTGGAATGATATATTTTTATACAAGCATTTTTATGAGCACCACAAAGAATAGCAGTATCCGTTGCAGTTATGGAGATAAATCTTCTTTTTTGTTTCCAATCAGCCCAAAAAACAGAATCTAGATAGTAAGCTGGGCTTCCAAATGGATCTATTTCACAAAAATCAAAATTTTGATAGTTTGTAAAAAATTGATTGGAATTGCCTTCAAAAATTTCACCCTTGAGTTTGTTTAATTTTAGATTTTCTTTTGTATTTTTTATTGCTTTTTTACTTCTATCAAAAAAGATTAAACTTTTTACATTGTTATTTTCAAGTTTATAGCGTATTCCCCTTATTCCAGAAGCACAAAAACCATCTATAAGGATGTTTATTTTCGGAAGAATACTAATCCATAAAGAAGAAATATCTCTGCAAGTTTTCATTTTTGGATTAAAAAAAACTCCATCTAAAAGAATAATTTTTGATAAGCCTTCGTTTATTTGTTGCATAGATAACATAACTATAGAAGACAAAAAAAGTTATAAAAGGTAACATTGAGTTATTGATATGACAAATGCTATAATTGAAAAAAGTTTTTTGGAAGGGCAAATTATACCTACTGGTTTTGAAGAGATAGCATTTAGAACTATGATTTTTCTTGCTTTAAAAAATGGAGGAATAGTTGGAAATTCCCCAGATACAAAAAAAATAAATGAGATTATAGATGGATTAAATGAGTTTGGAGCAGATATCTTGTTCCAAGAAGGGAATGCGGATATATTCCCTATTAGAAAAGAAAAGGAAAAAGTAGACCTTAAAGGAAGTTTAATTGCCTCAAGGTTTTTAATACCACTTGGATTTTTTTTGAGTAAAAACATAACTTTTGAAAATATAAACCTACCAATTTTTGCAAGAAAGGCTTTATTTGATTATGCTAAAAGGGTAAATGTAAGAATTTTCGGAATAAAAAACTCCCTTAAAATAGATAGCTCAAAAAGTGAATTAAACAGATTGGAGTTTGAAAATATAGAGGGTTCTTTTTGGGCAGGAAGCTTTATTTTGGCTGCAGCATCTACTTCAACAGAATTCTTTGCAGATTTAGATGAATATGTAGCTTCCCAACCATCAATTTATCATACTGCTGCAACTTTTGATTTGCTTGATTATGATTATAATTTTGAAGAAAACCAAAAAGTTTTTTATCTTTCATTAAAAAATTGGGATAAAGAAATTGAATTAGATATACCACCAAGCACAAAATTGGCATCTTATTATAGTGCAGCTTTTTTACTTGCAGGAAAAGGAAAAGTTAAATGTAGCAAACTTTTTTATAAGGAGATTGAATTATTGAGAAGCATAGCAAAAGAGAATATAAATGAAAGAGAGGATGGTTTTGAAATAAAGGAACCACTTCAACAAATAGATTTTCCTTCTCAAATTGCACCCCAATCTTTTCCTTATTTTCTTCCAATTCTTTTTGTTCTTTGTAGTAGAGCAAAGAAAACTACAAAAATAGGGCCATTTGTTCCATACAGAAAAAAAAGATTGCAGGAATTGAAAGATTATGCTAAAAGATTAAATGAGATTGGAGCAAAAATAGATTATATTGAACCATATTTTGAAATAAAACCTTCTAATTTTTATGGAGGAATAAGTGAAATAAATGATGCTTATGAAGGAATGGCAATGACAATAGCAGGGCTTATTTCAAAATCAACTGTTAAACTAAAAAACATAGAAAAAATAATAGGACTGAACAAAAATTTTTTTGATGACCTAAAGACTTGCGGAGCAAAAATAGAACTTTGATTTTTTATTTTTAGATTTTAACCTGACCAAATACTCCATCATAACCTGGACTTAATTTTAATTTATTCTTTCTCATTAATAGAATTGCATCTGCTAATCTAACATCAACTTTTTTGATGTTTTCAATTTTTTGATTTAACAAAACATCCAATTCAGTAGAATTCTCAATAAGCTTTTGATAGATTTCTTCAATTTTTTTTGTTTTTGGATTTTGACCAACAACCATTGAAATTAATTTTTTTAATGGGACAATGTAAAAAAATTTTTGTGGATTTTTTGGAATATAACCAACTGGTCTATCTGCTACTTGATCTATTCTACTCAAAACTCCTATTGTAATTTTTTTATTGCAGATTGGGCATCTTTCATTTTTGATTTTTTTGCTTTTGATTAAAACTGCACATTTTTTGCAACCACTTGCATAATATTTTCCTTCTTGGGGAAAGAACTCGATTGTTTTTATTTTCTTCTTTTTTATTGCTTTAAAAAATTCATTAAATGTTGGTTTTTTTACTTCTATGATTGTAGCTTCTCTCCCTATATTTTCTGGAGAATGAGCATCTGAAAAAGATACAAGAGTTTTTTTATCCAACCAAGAGCATCTGAAATTCATCAAAGGATCAGAGGATAAACCAGTTTCAAGTGCATAAATTTTATTCTCTTTTTTCCCAAAAGCCTCTTTCAAATTTTCAAAGCCACTTTTTGAGCCAAAGATTCCATACCAAGGAGTCCATATATGTGCAGGAATATACAATCCATTAGGTTTTATACTCAAAATAATATCTAGTGTTTCTTGGAGATTAAGCTTCAAACAAAGCCTTCCATCACTTCCAAGATAAGAATTTTTTTCCACTCTATCATTAAATTGCTCACATTCTTCTAAATTAGAAAAAATAATTAAATTATGAATCCTTCTTTTTTTGTTTTTTTCTTCAAAAATATTATTAACTTCTGTTGTTGGTAAAAAATAAACTCCATCAAAAAATAAGAATTCATCTTCTTCTTGCTGGATTTTAAATATTCTTTTTAGCTTTTCAAGATAAGTTTTATGTGTAAAACTTCCTGTGCTCAAAAGCATAATTCCCTTTCTTTTTCCGAATTTAGCTATTTGTTCAATTTCCATATATTTTGAACAGCCTATATCATATTTTGTATGAAGATGTAAATCGCAAATTAGTTGCATTTTTTCAACCTGCCAATATTCTTTTAATCCTTTTCATCTTTTTTATTCTTATGGCTCTGCTGCTTGGAACAAATGGAATAAGGGCAACCTATGATGAATTAAATCCAGCTACTGCTTTGGATTTAGGTTTTGGTTTTGCAAATTTTATAAAAAAAATTTCCTTAAAGAAAAGACCGAGTATAGCAATAGGCCAAGACATGCGTCTAACCTCTCCTGCACTTGCATCTGCAACGATAGCAGGAATTCTGGAGGCAGGGTGTGATGTTTATGATTTTGGTTTAGTTCCATCTCCAGTTGCAGAATGGGGAAGACAAAGATATTTCTTAGATGGTTTGGTTATCGTCACTGCTTCACATAATCCTCCAGAATGGAATGCTCTAAAATTTGTAGATAATGATGGAATAGCAATATCTTCTGAAAGAGGAGAGGCGATATGCGATTTTCTCAACAAGCCTCACCCTAAATTATCTTATAAAGAAGTTGGATCTGTTTTTGATTATTCGAACAAAATTTTGGAAGAATACAAGAATTCTGTTTTAAAATTTGTAAAGCAGTTTGAAATATCAAAATTAAAAGTAGTAGTGGATGTTGGAAATGGAACCTCTACTTTAATTCTTCCATCTATTTTAAAAGAACTTGGAATGGAAGTTATAATATTAAACGAAAAATTGGATGGGACTTTTCCCTCTCGTCCATCTGAACCAAATGAAGAAAATTTAAAAAAACTAATTGAAACTGTAAAAAAAACAAAAGCAGATTTTGGGGTAGGTTTAGATGGAGATGCAGATAGAATAACCTTTGTGGATGAAAAAGGTTGCTGGATTATTGGAGATAAATGTCTAGGAATTTGTGCTTGGTGGTTATTAGAACAAAAAAGAAAAAAAATTTCTATTGAAAATAAGAGTATTTTAACTACATATGCAACTTCAAAAGTTGTGGAGGAGATTGCATCTTTATTTAATGTCTCAACAATATATACAGATATTGGTGCTCCATACTTATCTGAAAAAATTTTTCAACTAAAGGAAAAAT
>JBKBMW010000036.1:0-7697 GCA_046295675.1 Candidatus Anstonellaceae archaeon
AAAACTTCTTAAAGAGCTTATGGAAATTGATGGGATGACAGAGAGTAGTGCTATAAAAATAGTAGATATTTTACCAAAGTTCAAAACAACACTACAACTTATTTTAGCAAAGGATAAAATAAATTTTGAAGATAATAAACTTGAACAAATAATGCAACTGATAGCAAAGGCTTCTGAGGAGGCAAAGTATACTTATTCTAAACAAGAAGATAAACAAGAAGAAAAAACAAAAAAGATAGAAAAGGAAGAAGAAACCCAAGAAAAAAAGGAAAAAGGCAAAAAAACAACTAAAGAAAAACAAAAGGAAAAAGAATAAAATAAGATAAAATTAAATAGAACCTCAAGCCAAATAGAAATAGGTATAAAGGAAATTTAAAATACCAAAAAAGAGGTAAGGAGAGAATGGAAGAAAAAGAAGAATATGGTTGGATTATAGACTTCTTACCTTATGGTAAATCAGACCAAAAAAACAAAGAACGAATAGTCCAACTTGTAGGAGAGAAATATTTTACATTGTTGGAAGCAGTTGCAAAGCCAGATGTAGAATTAAAATTTGGAATGCGAGTTTATATAGGAAAAGAAAAAAGAAATGAAATTGAAAAAATAAAAAGAAGGATAGGGTATAACGATTTAACTGCAAGTGCAAGGTCAGAATTGGAACCAGCACTTAAAAAAATAGTGGAAATTAGAGAAAAGGATTTTATTAATTTTTATAATAAGGCAGGTCCATTATCCATAAGGTTACATCAGTTAGAATTTTTGCAAGGTATTGGAAAAAAACATCTAAATCAGATTTTAGAGGAAAGAGAAAAAAAAGCCTTTGAAAGCTATGCAGATATAAAACAAAGGATTAGTTTTTTGCCAGATCCAGCACATATGATTGCAAATAGAATATTAAAAGAACTTGAAGGAAATGAAAAAAATTATCTTTTTGTTAGACCACCGAGGATCGAATGGAATTACAAAAACAAAAGATAAAAAGAATAAAAAAATTTGCACAGTATTTTTTGACAAACGAGGAGATATTGAACTTAGAGGCTGAACTTTTAGACCCTAAGGAAAAAGAAGTTTTGGAGATAGGAGCAGGAGATGGCAGATTATCTGAAAAAATATTACAACACCAACCAAAAAAATTAATTTTAGTTGAAATAGATAAAAGATTTTGTTTTGAATTGAAAAAAAAATTTTCTAACTTAAAAAATGTAGAAGTATTAAACCAAGATTTTTTAGATTTAAAAATAAAGAGAATAGATATTATTACAGGTAATGCCCCGTATAATATAAGTAGTTTAATAATTTTAAAATTAAGAGAAATAAAATTTGATTATGCCCTGCTTTTGCTCCAAAAAGAATTTGTAGATCGCTTGATTGCCCAACCTTCAACAAGCAATTATGGAAGGCTTTCTGCTATGGCAGAAGCATATTTTAATGTTGAGCCATTAAAAATAGTAAAAAAGGAAAACTTTTTTCCTATCCCAAAAGTAGATTCCCAATTTGTTAAAATAATAAGAAAAAAAAATCCTTCTTTAGAAAAAAATTTTGAAAAAATTTCTGCTGCATTGTTTTCCCATAGGCTGGCATCAGTTAAAAATGCTCTTTTTCATTCAAGAAAAATCTTTGGATGGAAAAAAGAAGAAGCAAAAGAGATTATCAAAAAGCTTAAAAACAGAGAAAAAAAAGTATTTATGTTGTCCTGGCAGGAGATAAATGAAATTGCAAAAATAATCAGGGAAAAACAATGAGATTTACTACATTAGGCTCAAAGAAATCTCCTTTATACAAGGAAGAATATGAGCTTTATAGACTTTTGCTTTTTTCTATTAATCAGCTTCTTGGACTAATAAATGTAATTTTATTTGTTTTGAAATTTAGTCAGATAATAAATGTATTTTTTTCTTTTTTTATTAGTGTAGTTTATTTATTTTTTAACTTATATTTTGGTTTAAAAACAAATATTTTAAGACAAGCTCTTGTTTTTTTGAATATTGTAATATTACAATTTTTGTTTTTGGAAATTGAAACAAAAAAAACCATTTTATTTTTACCAAAATTATTTTTTATTGAAATTGATAAACCAGATTTTGTTATAATTTTTTTTATAGTGGATATCTTGCTATTGCTTGTTTTTTATTATTTAAATGTAATATATCCATCTCACAGATATGAAAAAAAATAAATTTTTATTAGCTCTCTTTTTAGTCTTTTTAGGAAAGTTTTTTTAATTTTCTTTTTATTGGCTTTTGCTCTTGGGGAAATGAAACCTCTTGTTCTTTTTGACCACTCTCTTTTTCTTCAATTGGTTGAGAAGAAATAAATGCATTATAATTTTTTTTGTTTTCAGAAAATGTACAACTTGCACTTAAAAAAACTTCTTCCTCGCATTCATAAGAAAGTTTTTCAAATGGTAAAAGGGTTTTTTTTGATAAAACCACAGGGTTCCCTTCTTTAAAATTGATTTGTAAAATAACATCTTCTAATAAATCTTTAGAAGCTTGAAAGGTTATACAAACAAACCCATTTCTTTTTGTTTTATAAAGCTCTGGGCCCTTTATTGTAAGATTTTTATATAAATGAATACCAAAAAAAATCAAAAATATTAAGAATAAAAATGCAAGAATTAAAAAAAATAGAAAAAGATTTTCTGTTTGCTCCTCATTTTTTTTAGTAGGTGTTTTTTCTTCTAATGATTGCACTAATAATTTTTTTGATTCTGCACCAAAAGAAAACTCCCAGATTCCTTCTTGGTCTAAAAATATTCTTGCTTGGCCACTATTGTCCAATTGCTTTTCAAAGAAACTTCCATCTGGTTTTTTTACTTCTAAAGTTTGATTTTTTCCA
Source organism: Candidatus Anstonellaceae archaeon (assembly GCA_046295675.1). Lineage (GTDB taxonomy): Archaea > Micrarchaeota > Micrarchaeia > Anstonellales > Anstonellaceae > JAOAJF01. The sequence goes on from JBKBMW010000036.1 coordinate 2,839, forward strand.
TCCTGTACTAAAATCTCCAATTCCTGCCCAACAAAATGAGCCTGATTAAGAAGAATCTCCCCAAAGATTATATGGAAGAAAAACAACAGTACAAAGATTAATTTTTTCATAAAGATTTAACTTAAAGATGGTTTTAAATTCTTTGCAAGTTTCTCATCATTTAATGCTAAAATCCTTAAAGCAAGAAATGCTGCATTTTTTGCATTGTCTACACCGACTGCTGCAACAGGTACCCCAGAAGGCATATTCATAGTGGAAAGAAGAGCATCCAGTCCATCCAACTTAACATTTAAAGGAACACCAATAACTGGTTTGATTGTTTTAGAAGCAATTACTCCAGGTAATGCTGCCGATAACCCAGCCATAGCGATAAAAATTTTTGCATCAGAGGATGCTATTAAGCTTGCAAGTTTTTCAGGTTCTCTATGGGCAGATGCAACTTCTATCTTATTTGAAACATTGAATTTGTTTAAAATCTCTGAACATTTTTTTGCATGCTCAATATCATTTTGACTTCCTAAAACTATTAGTACATCTACCATGTTCTCACCAAGAAAATTTTTTTTGAGTTAATTTTTCATATGCTTCAATATACTTCTTGGAAGTGTTTTTTATAATATTTTCTGGAAGAGGAGGAGCAGGTGGTTTTTTATCCCATTTTATTGATTCTAGATAATCTCGAACATATTGTTTATCATAGGATGGTGGAGAGATACCTTCTTTGTAGGATGAAACTGACCAATATCTAGAGGAATCTGGGGTTAAAACCTCATCGATTAGAATTATTTCATCTTCATGATATCCAAATTCGAATTTTGTATCAGCTAAGATTATTCCTTTTGAGAGTGCATAATCAGCTGCTTTTGAATAGATTTCCAAACTTTTTTTTTCTAGAAAATAATAAGTTTCTTCTCCTACTAATTTAACAGCTTCTTCACTATTAATGTTTTGATCATGTCCTATTTTGGCTTTTGTGGAAGGAGTAAAGATTGGCTTTGGTAGCTTGGATGCAAGGGTTAAGCCCTCTGGAAGTTCAATTGAGCAAATTGATTTTTTTTCTAAATATTCTTTATAGCCTGAACCTGCTAAATAACCCCTAACTACACATTCCAATTGAATTGGGGTTGCTTTTAAAACCCTCATTGCTCTTAATTCAAGGGACTCATCTCTGTTTTGAAGAGATTTTGGTAGATCTAAAGCTTCGATATAATGCGATTTAATCACTCCTTTAAGAAAAGAGAACCAAAAAATTGAAAGTTGATTTAGAACAATGCCTTTATATGGGATGCCTTGGCTAAAAACTACATCAAAAGCACTTAATCTATCTGTACAAACCATTAGAAGGTCTTTATCTAAAAGATAGGTGTCTCTTACTTTTCCTTCAGAAAATTTTTTCAAAGGAAGGCTTGTTTTTGTAATAACTTTGAGAGTCATAAACTCACCTTATTAGTGCTAATAATAAAGAAAATAAAACAATTGCAAGCCCAACTAAAGACTGAGATCTAATTAGTTCTAAATCTTCTAGTCTAAAAGACTTGAAAGCCAAGACCAAAAACACTGCAAAACTTATTACTAAAAGTGCTAAAGAAAAATAATTCCATTTTAATATTTGGTCAATAAAAAATAATGAAGCAAGAAAAAAACAAAAAAACAAAAATAAAAAACCTGCAATTAGGGCTGAAGTTTTTTCTCCTAAAACTACTGGTAAAGTTCTTGCTTTTCTTGCTAACTTGTCTCCCTTAATATCTTGAATGGACTTGATTATCTCCCTTGCAAACCCTACTACAAAGGCACCCAGAAATAATATCAACACTAAACTATTGAGTGAAAAGGAATTGCTTTTGGCAATATAACCAAAAGGAAATGCAATAGCCATAGATAAAGCAATAACAATATTTCCAACTAAAGGAAGTTCCTTTAACTTGAAATTATAGAGCACTGCCAAAAAGGAGAAAATTAACGATATTAGGCCTATAAGAAAGTTTACCATAAATCCAATTAGTACACCTATAAATAATAACAAAAAGGATACAAAAAATGCATGCTTTTTATTTATTGTGCCTTTTACAAGAGGGCGATTGAATTTTTTGTTTTCTTTATCTGTTTCAATATCAAAATAATCATTTAAGATAAAAGAACCTGCATTAATAAAGATTGGAGTTAAAAAGACAAATATATCTTGGAGATTAAAAAATGGAGAAAAAGCCAACATTCCCAAAAAAACTCCAATTGCGGATAAGAAGGCATGCTCTATTCTGCTTAATCTTAGCCATTCCAAAATAAATTTTAAATTAGCTAACATTAATAAAATTTGTAAAGTAAAATTATAATAGCTTTTCTTAAGGCTAATTAAGAATACATTAAAGGAATGGTGAAAAAATGGAAGAGGATAAAAACGCTTTTATGGGATTTAATTATGATTATCAATATTCAAAAGCTATTATAATACAAGCACCATATGAAGGAACTTCAACATATGGACAAGGCCAGAGTCTTGGGCCAAAGGCTATTATAGAAGCATCAAGCCAAGTGGAGACATACGATATAGAGCTAAAGGAGGATTATATAGATAGGGTTGGAATTAATACTTCTGAGCCTTTAAAAATTGAAAAATTAAAGGTGGAAGATGCTATTGATGAGGTCTACAAAAAAACATTATCTGTTTTTAAAGATGAAAAATTTCCAATAATTTTAGGGGGGGAACACTCCATAACTCTTGGACCAATAAAAGCTGCTGTAGAGTTTTTTAAAGATATAACAATTTTGCAAATAGATGCCCATGCTGATATGCGAAATGAGTATATGAACTCAAGATATAATCATGCCTGTGTTATGGCAAGAGCAAGAGAACTTGTAGAAGTTGTTTCTGTTGGGATTAGAAGCTATAGTAAAGAAGAAGCAGAAGTTATTGAAAAAGAATACTCTGATTGCATTTTTGGATCAAAAATCAATAAAGGAATAAACAAAAGGATTTTAGAAAAACTCTCAAAAAAGATATATCTAACAATAGATATTGATGGTTTTGATCCAAGTGTTATGAGAGCAACTGGAACTCCAGAACCAGATGGGCTTATTTGGGGGGAAACAATCGAATTGTTAAAAGAGGTTTTCTTAAAAAAGGAGGTAGTTGGGTTTGATGTAGTAGAATTAGCTCCTTTTGAAGATGAGTATATAACTGATTTTAATTGTGCGAAATTAATCTATAAACTGATTGGTTATAAATTCCTAAAGAAAAAACAAATTTGATTACCATTTATATTTTCTTCCACCAAATTCCAATACATAACTAGAAAAAAATGTAAAACCAATAAAGAGTGGATAAAAAAATAAGATAAGTAGAAAACCTGGTATGTGATAATGCCTTATTTTGTCATCTGCTATTGAAAAACTTTTATAAGAAAAAAAGAACCAAAACAAAAATCCAAAAAAACCAAGTAAAAGAGAGGAGTTTATAAGTGGCATATTGGAAAGATAAAAAGATAAAAATTGAAAAAAATATGCAGGAGTATACATAAATAAAGGAAAAAGAAAATTTAGAAATACTTTGAAAGAGTTAAAGATTCCCCATAAGAAAAAAATTGCTGTGAAAAAACCTGAAAAAAGAATCAGAGGTAGAATAAAAAGCCCTAGTGTTTTATATCTTGGATTAAACAACATATCAAAATAATTAATTAAATTATAAATAGCTCCCCTGAACCATCGTATTCGCTGTTTAAATAGACCGGATAGAGTAGAAGGGACTTCAGTATAAACTAAAGAGTTTGATGCTCTTTTAATTTTCCAGCCATTTTTTTGCATTCTTAATGCTATCTCCATATCTTCTGTTATATTTTCCTCATCAAAATAGCCAATTTCATCAAAAACTTTTTTAGAGTAAAGAGACATTGGGCCAGGAGTAACATATAAACAATCAATAGAAGCAATAAGTTTAAAGAAAAAACCAAATGAAATGTTGTATTCTATTTCTTGCATTTTTTGTAAGAGGGTTCTTGGGTTTGCTACTTTGATAAAAACAGTTACACTTCCAACTTTTTCATTAGAATAAAAATACGGGACAGTGTTAAGCAAAGTGTCTTTTTTTGGATAAGAATCAGAGTCTACACAAGCAATTATTTCACCTTTTGCATGCCTAAGTCCTAAATTTAAAGAGGCTGCTTTTCCAATATTTTTTGGCTGCTTTAAAAGTTTTATACCTTTAACTTCTTTCAATTTTTCATATGAACCATCAGTACTTCCATCATCAACTACAATTATCTCAACTTTTTTTGGATAGGAAAGATTTTTACAGGATTCAATACATTTGAAAATAGTTTCAGAAGAATTAAATGATGGGATGATTATTGAAACTTCTGGCCAATAATTTAATTTGGGGGGAACTTCTTTTTTTGAGGCATAATCCGACCAGAGAAAAAAGTATACTGAAAAGATATAGATTATGAATATGCTATTGATAATAAAAATTAGTTTATAAGAAACCCACAGAAAAATCAAAAAAACTATGCTTAGAATAAAAAGGCCAAAAATTATCAGTTCTTTTTTTCCTTGTTTTTGGAAATGAGAACGAGGACTACTTTCTTTTTTTATTTCTTTGTTAAAATCAAATTCTTTTTTCTTTGTAGTATTCATTTAGTTCAAACCTTTGCAAATTGCTTGTTCTTTTTTTAATATTTGGATAAACTTTTCTTGAGAGAGATTAGATATAGGATATTTATTGCTATTGATTAAGATCACTGGTTCATTATCTAAAGCATAAGAATTTTTTAATGCTTCAATGAAAGAGTAATTCACATTTAGAGGAAAGGCAAAAACTTGGACATTTGAACAATTTGCAGTGGTATTACGAATTAAAGAATCAGCAA
>JBKBMW010000037.1:0-7547 GCA_046295675.1 Candidatus Anstonellaceae archaeon
TCCAGATTAATTTATAATTATTATCAAAATACAAAACACGATAAGCTATGCCCTTTATTTCCTTAGTAACAAAATAATTTCGTAAAGGATTGCCAGGCTTAAATCCTAAAAATAAAGTTTTTAAATCATTGCTCATACCCAATTTTTCCCATTTTTGGTTAAAGGTTTTAACTGCTGATGGGTTTTTTATTTCAAAGATAAGAAGAGGATATTTTCGAGTATAAGTATAATATAACATAAAAGCAAAATTTCCCATAAATTCATTTTTAAATTTTTCAATCTCGGCTGAAGAAATTTTTTGAGGTTTAATAAAAAAATCAAAAACAAAATTGCTTATACTCACCCATTTTGCAGCAAATAAATATACAACAAAAAAATTAAGATTAGAAGCTGAAAAAGTAGCAAAAAAAATATTTCCAAATTCTATTGCTGCTTTTGACTTACTTCAAATTAAAATTTGAAAACAAAAAATTTGGTTAAATAGGATTTCGTTATGCTTTTAAATCTTAAACTACTAAATATAAATATGCTTTTTATTTTTGAATTAAAAAAGGTGGCTTGATGTTTTATCTGTTAAAGGTTGAAGATAGACTTAGATTTCCTGCCAAGGATTTTGCAATGAATTTAAAAAATGCTCTTTTACATATTGCAAGGGAAAAATACGAAAGGACTGTAGATAATGATTCAACAGTAATTTTATCAGTATCAAATCTTAATCCACTGGGAGATGGTCTGATTATCCCAGGAGATGATGCAGCATATTATGATGTAGAATTTGATGCTCTTGTTTATAAACCAGAAATTAACGAAATAGTGGAGTGCCCAATTACAGAAGTAATGGAGTTTGGAGTTTTTGTAAGCATTGGTCCTTTAGAAGGATTGGTTCATCTTTCACAGATAACAAATGATTTTTTAACTTATAATAGAAAAGCAGGCTCGTTTGTTGGAAAAGAATCCAAAAAAACATTAAAGAAAGGAGATATTGTTTATGCTAAAGTTGCTACTGTTTCATTAAAAGGCCCAATTTCTGAAGCAAAAATAGGATTAACCATGAGGCCAGTAGGCCTTGGTAAAATAGAATGGATAGAAAAACAATTAAAGGATGAAGAAGAAAAATCAAAAAAAACAAAGAAGTGAGAAAATGGTGAAAATAGATAAACAAACAAGAAGAATTTATGACGATACTGACCCATATCTTCAGAGTGAAGAAGCAAAAAATAAGGACTTTTCAGAAAAATATTCCTCTTCAGTTTATATATTAAATCCAGAAAAATCACAAATAGCAAAAAAATTAGGACATAATGAACGTGGCTTGTATGCAATTCAAATAAATTAGGTGTAAAAATGGGAAAAAAACCAAGAGGAAGAGAAAGACTTGTACGATGTGATTCTTGTGGAAGGTTAATTCCTAAGGACAAGTCTGTAACCATTGACTCAGTTACTGTTTATGACACAGAGTTCAAGGGGCTTACAGAAGAAGAAAAACAAAATGAAGTTAGAACAGTGATACATGGTTTTAAAACATATTGCATTTCCTGTGGAAAGCATAGAAGGATTTTTGAAAAGAAAAAACGCCAATTTCAAAGAAGAAAAGAAAATGATATATTAAAAGATATATAAATCTGAAAATGAATAAAAATAACAAGATGGGGATTTGATGCTAATAAAAAAAGGAAAAAAGGGTGAGTAAAAGTTGGGGGAGCAAACAATAATTTTTGAAGGAAAAAAATTCATTGGCTTGTCCTTTGAACTTGGAAATCTGCCGCTTTTAGTTTTAAAATGCAAAAAGGGCTATATTGCCTGCTGCTACCTTGACAAAAAATCAGCAGAAAACTTAGGAGATGTTGCAGCATTTGTACCTGGGGTAAAAAGCTTTGATGAAATGCTTAAATCAAAAATCAGAACGATGACAGCTTGGGCTGAAGAGATAGGTATAAGAGAGGGCATGTCAGTAAAAAAGGCGATCGAACTTTTGGAAAAAGATTAAATTCTAACTTTTATTTTTATTACATTGAACGCAATATTTTTATTCGTTCATTTATAGGTGGGTGGGTAGAAAAAAGGTTTGATACACTTTCTAAAAAATCTGTTTTTGGGTCAGATATAAAAAGAGCACTTGCAGGCCCATAATCAATTGAAGATTGAGGACTATTTTTAATTTTTTCTAAAGCAGATGCTAAACCCTCTGGATTTCTGGTTAATTGAACTGCAGATGCATCTGCTAAAAATTCTCTTTTTCTTGAGATTGCTAAAGCAATAAGACGAGAAATTAAAGGGGCAAGAATTGATAGTAGAATTAGAAAAATAGTAATATTGCCTGATTCTTTGCTTCTTCTGGAATTAGAGGAATATCTGAAAAAACCAGCTAAAAATGAAATCATCCCAATCATTACCACAACAAATGTCATAAATCTAGTATCATAGTTTTTTATATGACTCATTTCATGGGCTAATACTCCTTCCAACTCTTGGCGATTTGTTAGATTTAATAACCCTCTTGTTACAGCTATTACCGCATGGTCAGGATCAGGACCTGTTGCAAATGCATTTGGTGCTGGGTCTTCTAAGATATAAAATTTCGGTGGTTTTTTAAATCCTGCTGCCAATGCCAAGCCTTCTCCTGTATTTATTAAATAAACATCTTTAATTGGATCTGCTGGTTTAGCACCAGTAAAAAAAAGGATAATTTTATAAGAATAAAGATAGATAAAAAGCGGATAAATAATTGAGAAAAGAGAAAGAATAATAACTAATAATGGTGGTAAATTAAAAATGTATATAATTCCAAAAAAAAGCGAAGCTAAAATTAAAAAAACAAAAAAAGCAAAAAGATACGAATAAATTTTATTTTTGTTTTGTACATCCCAAAAAGAAACCATTTTTGGCACCAAAGAATTGGGTGATTTAATTAAATGAAACTTTTACATTTTCTCTTTCTTTTTCCTCTATTTTGAAATATTCTCTTGGACCAAAACCAAACATTGATGCTATAAAGGAATATGGGATTTGAGCTATTTTGGTATTGTATTCTAAAACAGAATCATTGTAAAATTGCCTTGTATAAGCTATCTTTGATTCTATTCCATCTAATTGTTCTTGTAAAAGCCTGAAATTTTCTGAAGCTTGCAATTGTGGATAATTTTCAGCAACTGCGAAAATGGATTTTAAAGCAGCACTAAATTCTGATTCTGCCTTTGCTTTTTGTGAAGGAGAAGTTGCCCCTAAAGCAGCAACCCTTGCTTTTGTTACATTTTCAAAAATTTCTTTCTCGTGTTTTGCATAGCCTTTTACTGTTTCTACTAAATTTGGTACAAGGTCATATCTTTTTTTAAGCTGAACATCAATTTGAGCCCATGCATTATCGATTCTTGCTTTTAGGCTAACCAAATTATTGTAGATTAAAACAAATACGATTACAAAAACAACAAATAATATAATTAATAATTCTATTAGCATTAGAGATCACCACCAAAGTAAAGATGATTGTTAAATAATAAATAAAAGCAAACTTTAAAAAGATTGTTATTAGTATAAAGAGAAAAATCTAGTGAAGAAGAATTTTCATAATATCATTTTTTGGCTTAAGGTTTATAATTCTTTTTTGTGGTTTTTTTATAATTGTAATTGTATCCACTCTGCTTTGTCCTAAGAACTTATCATAAAATGGTTGATCATGGTCTTGTTTTCTTTTAACAGTGTCCTGAATATTTTGGTCTTTTGCTTTAAAATATGGGGAATCTCTATATATAGAACCATCTATCTTTTTATCCTCTTGAGTTGGTTTGTAGGGAGTTTTTTGAGTAATTTTGGGCTTTTTGGTTTTTTGAACTGAAAATAATTTTTGTTTTACCTGTTTAACAGGAATAGTAAGAAAGGGGAGATTGTTTCTTTCTGTCAAATCTGAAGATAATGAATCAGGGGGGAGAGCATCAGTTTTTAAAATTTTTGTGAAAATAGGAGAAGTTATAGAATCTGTTTTTTTTACTGTTGCAGGCTTTTCTTTTTCTATTTTTAAGGACTCTTCCCTTTGGCAGTTTTTATACCAAAAGCCAATTATTACAACAGAGGCAACAACTCCCAACCATTTTAAAATTTTCTTTATTATATTTTTAGATGGTTGCTTATCATCAGGTTGATTTGACATAAATAATCACACATACAAATGTTATAAATAATATATAAACATAGTTATTTATAAATCTTATGGTTGTGGTAAATTAATTAAAATCTTCTAAATTAGTCTGAGCTAAAAATCTGCTAAATAAAGAATAATTTTTTATTTCTAAAAATAATATTTTTTCCAAATAATTGAAAAGTTCTTTTTTGTTGTCAAATTTTTTTGGCTCTTTATCAAATGCATGCCTAACATTTTCCCTTATTTCCCAAACCCCAACAGGAATATCGTATTGAGGCATAATCTCCCTTATTACTAAAACCTTTGCCTGTTTTTTTAGTTTTTTTACCAAAGCTTCAGATATTGCAAACAAACTTGCATAATAACCTCCTCCTTGCTTTTGAGCATAACTTGTTCTACCAAAAAAACTTTCATATTCGCTAGAAATTGCATAATTTGTTTTCGAACCACACCAGGCTTCAATATTTTCAAATTCCCAACTTCCTGGAAATAATATAATAGTGAATTTATTTGCAAGATAAAGGTTTTCAAAAACTAAAATTTTATCCAAAAAAGAAAACATTTTTATTTTTTTAATAAAAAACTTTGCTAAAATTGAATCAGTAGCAGTTATACTCCATTTTGTTGGAACAAATTTTTTATTTTGTATTTTACCTAAAAAACCTGCACTAAAAATTTTACAGATATAAAATTCATCAAAACCTGCTTTAAACAATTCGAAAATAGATTCAGATGCAGAAAGATTTTCTTGTATTAGACTATCCACTTTTTTTGGGACAGATGGATTAGATACTACAGAAAACTTTTTTATTAGTGCCTTTGGTCCTACTGGTGAATGTATCTGATGAAAATTTACAAATAATGATGGTTTTTTTACATAATCTGCTTCAACATCAACAGGTTTGAAAGAAAGGAAAACATCAGAAATATTTTGAAGCATTTTTGTGTTTTCTTTTGGATTAATAAAAGAAGCCCTTATTTGCATTGAAGAAGCATAGAAAATTTTTTTAAAATCCCAACCATACCAACTAGATGGATTTACATCGATTTTCTCGTCTAATAAAAAAATTGGATTTGGTGAAATTTTTGGATAGTTAAAGTGAGGTACAAATATGTTTGGCGGAGTTGGACCAAAAAAATATTCTTTATCAAAAATTTTTTGATGTTTTAATTTAACAAGATACTTATGTGGACAGTGTACTCTTTTATTTCTTTTACACTCTACACAAAGCTCATTAGGACTAGTCAATGAAATTTTGTTTTTTTGAAGAAGACTTAGAACATCCATCAAAATAATTATAAGCGTTTAAATTTAAAATAGCGAATGCAGGATATAGATATGGAAAAATTTTATTTGATTGGGCTTGGAATAAAAGGTGAAAAAAGCCTTACCCTTGAAGCTATTGAAATATTAAAAAAAACAAAAAAAATATTTTTGGAGAGTTATACTAATTATCTTGAAAAAGGAATAAAGAAAAAAATTGAAAAAGTAATAAAAAAGAAAATTTTTATACTTAAAAGAGAAGAAGTTGAAAATGAAAAAATAATTTTAGAAGAATTGAAAAAAAACCAAGTTGCATTATTAGTTTCTGGAGATCCATTGATTGCAACTACACATTTATCATTAGTTTTATCTGCTAAAAAGATAGGAAGCGAAGTTGAGATTATTTTTAATTCTTCAATTTTAAACGCTGCCATTGGTTTATCTGGTTTACAAGCATATAAATTTGGAAAAATTTGTACTATTCCATATTGGAGAGAAAAATATAGCCCAACTTCTTTTTTAGACGTAATAGAAGCAAATCAAAGCATTGGAGCACATACAATTTGTTTGCTTGATTTGGATACAAAGCTTGGCCCAATGAGTATAAAAAAAGCATTTGAAATAATTTTTAAAGCCCAAGAGGTTGCAGCAAAAAAAATAATTGATGAAAACACAAAAATAATTGTTCTTTCTGCGCTAGGAACTAAAAGACAAAAAATTTTTGCTGGTAAAATAAAAGAATTAAAGAAGGACTTAAAAGGCCCAAACACTATTATAATTCCTTCCAAAATGCATTTTTTGGAAGAAGAGTATTTTCAAAAAATACAAAAAATTCAAAAATAATTTTTGTATTAGTAGTTTATCCTATTTTTCTTTTGTTCTTTTCTATTTTTTCTTTTAGGTCAGATGAGATTTTTTTCCAGTCGTTGGAGGTAGCTTCTTTTTTGCTTAAATAGACTAAAATAGCACAGATGATAATTCCAAGGATCAGTAAAAGAATTTTGATATCCATAATAAAAAAATGATAAAAGAATTAAAAAACTTAATTGAAAAAGGAAAGATATGAAGTTTTTAATAAAATGTCCTGCTAAAATAATTTTGTTTGGAGAGCATTTTGTAGTATACAAACAAAAAGGTATAGCTGCTGCAATAAAACCCTACAATGAAATTGAATTTGAATTTAAAAAATCTTCTTTTCCTTCTTTTGAATATTATTCAAATATTAAAAAGCATTCTTTTAAAATAAATAAAGAGAATAAAATTTCAAAACATTTTTTATCAGATTTATACAAATTTTTTTTAGAAAAATACCCGCAATTAAAAAATTTTAAAATAAAAATGAGAATAAAAAAAATTTGGAAATTAAAAGGAGTTGGGAATTCATCTACATTATCTGCTTCATTTGCTTTGGCTGTAGAAAAATTTTTAAAAAATAAACCAACAGCAAAAAAAATTTTTCAATATGCACAAGTAGGAGATAGTTTTGCCCATAAAAGACCTTCTGGAATTGATGCTGCTGCTATAGTCTATGGGGGATTGATAGATTTTTCAAAAATAAGTAAACCAAAAAAAATTAAATTTAAAAAAATAAATAAATTGAAATTTTTATTAATTGACACAAGTTTTAAAGATAAAACTTTTTCTTCTACATTGAAACAAATTGAAAAATTTGCATCTGCGAATGGACAAAGGAATATAAAAAAATATCAGGAGATTTATAAAAAAGCAAAAAGAGCATTAACTAAAGGAGATATAAAAAATTTGACAGATATGATGAAACAAAACCAAAAGCTTTTAGAGGAAGGCAGGGTAAGCACAAAAAGAATAGATATGATTAAAAAAATTTTAAAAAGAGAAGGTGTTGAAGGAGTAAAAATAACTGGGGCTGGAGGAAAAGGTGGGTGTGTGATTGCTCTATTAAGAATTAATAGAATTAAAAAAGTTCAAAAAAAAATTAAAAAAACTTGGTTTTCCTTCTTATGAATTTGAATTATCTGAAAATGGGATAATAGAAGAAAATAATTAACCCCTTAAGATTTAATTATTCCTCCCTAATAACCACAATAGGAAGAACCATTGCATTAAATTCTTCCATTGCAACCTGTAGTGGGGTTTGATTTGGTTTAACATTTATTAATGGGGGCGCAC
>JBKBMW010000038.1:0-7383 GCA_046295675.1 Candidatus Anstonellaceae archaeon
CTGTTATAATTCTCTAAAAAAAGGTTGTAATCATCCTCTTGACGAAAATATCTATATTTTGGAATATTTCTATAATGGTTATGAGCAACCAAATTAAAGATATCTTCTTCTAAATTTGCACCAGTACAGGATATTGCATGCACCTTATTTTGCCTTATCATTTCAGCTAAACTTATTCCAATTTCAGCTGTGGATAGGGCACCAGCAATTGTGATTAACATTTTTCCATTGTTTTCTATAAATTTTTTGTAAGACTTGGCAGCATCTAAAAGTTCTCTTGCATTAAAATGCTTAAAATTTTCCTCCATAAAAACAGAAATTGGTTTTTCGTTCATTTTTCTTCACCCGTTCTATAATAAGAGAAACAAAAAAGTTTTTATAAAGCTAACTATAAAAATTTTTAATTTGTTGAAAAATATTTATATTTTTTGTAAAATTTTTAAAAATGAACAACATCTTATTTTGATTTTGAATTTAACAAATAAAAAACACAATTAAAAAATAAAATTAATCAATCAATCAAATTAAAATCAAACTTATATTTATTAATTTTTTTGGATAATATGAAATTGTGGAAAAAACAAAAAAAATAGAAGTAATCCCAGCCATTTTGGCAAAAAATGCTAAAGAATTTGAAAATAAAGTTGAGTTAGTTCCTTCTGCTGAAAGTTTGCAAATAGATATTATGGATGGAAAATTTGTAAAGAATAAAACATATTTTGTTGAAGATTATTCTATTTTGCCTTTGGAGAAAAGAATTGAATATCATCTAATGGTTCAAAACCCTTATGAATGGATAAAAGGTTTACCTTCTGGAAAAAAAAGCATTTTTCAGGTGCATCTGGAGAGTGTAACAATAGAGGAATTAGAAGATATTGCTTCTTTGGTTGAAAAAAAAGACTCTAAGCTTTGCTTTGCATTAAATCCAGATACTCCATTAAGTATTTTAAACAAACTTTTTGATGTGGATTATATTTTGTTAATGACTGTTCATCCAGGAAAATCTGGCCAAAAATATATAAAAGGAATGGAGAAAAAAATAGCAAAATTGCGAGAATTAAAAAAAGATATTGATATTGAAATAGATGGTGGAGCAAACGAACAAACCTCTCTTGGGGCAATAAAAGCTGGGGCAAATAAAATAGCAATGGCATCTGCTATTTTTCAATCAGATGAACCAGATAAAAGATATATATACTTTAAAAACCTCTTCAACCAATTTAAATATTAGAAATGGTGGGGAGTAGATGCAGTTTCAGAAAATAAGAGATAGTTTTACCCTTAAAATTAAAGCAAATCTTATAAGACAGGAGATTATAAAAATGCTTCTTCAAGCTCAATCAGGACATACTGCCGGCCCACTTGGTTTAGTTGAGATTTTTGTTGCTTTATATTTTTCTTTGGCTAATCATGACCCAAGTAATGCAAAATGGGAGGATAGAGATAGAATAGTATTATCCAATGGGCATGTTTGTCCGCTGTTGTATGCAGTATTAGCTGAATGTGGCTATTTTGATAAATCGCTGCTAACAACTCTTAGAAAATTGCATTCTCCACTTCAGGGCCATCCACACAAAGGAGAACTACCTGGCCTGGAGACCTCTTCTGGGCCACTTGGACAAGGGCTTTCTCAGGCTTGTGGAATGGCATTAGCTGCACGCTTAAATAAAAAAAATCATCTTGTTTTTTGTATAACCTCTGATGGAGAACAACAGGAGGGTCAAACATGGGAGGCAGTAATGTTTGCAAAAAAATACGAACTTTCCAATCTAATCCAAATAATTGATAGAAATTTTATTCAAATAGATGGAAATACCGAAGATATAATGCCATTAGGAGATTTAGCAGAAAAATACCGATCATTTGGTTGGGAAGTATTGGAATTGAAAAATGCAAATGAAATAGAAGAGGTTTTAGAAGTTTTGAGCAATGCAATCAACATTGCAAAACAAGGGGGAAAAAAGCCAATAGTAGTAATTGCATATACTACAGCAGGAAAAGGAGTAAAAATGTTTGAAAAAAATTATCTCTGGCATGGGAAAGCTCCAAATAAAGACGAGGCAAAAATTGCATTAGAAGAGTTAGAAGAAGACTATAAAAAATTAGTTGGTTAAAATCGGTGAAAAAATGGATTTTCAACTTAACCCGAAAATGAATTTGGTCGAAAATATTTTTTCTTCTGATATTAAATCCATTCCTACTCGAGATGGATGGGGCAGAGCATTAGAAGAACTCGGTGGAGAAGATGAAAATATTTGTGCTTTAACAGCTGACCTATCTGGAAGTGTTAGAACAGAATGGTTTGAAAAAAAATATCCTTTTAGATTTTTTAATTGCGGAGTTGCAGAACAAAATATGGCTTCAGTAGCAGCTGGGTTAGCATTGGAAGGAAAAAATGTTTTTTTCTCTTCTTTTGCAGTTTTTTCACCTGGAAGAAATTGGGATCAAATCAGAGTAAATATTGCTTATAACAATTTAAATGTAAAAATTATTGGAGCACATGCTGGGATTACAACAGGAGAAGATGGGGCAACTCACCAAGCATTAGAGGATATTGCAATAATGCAGGTTTTGCCAAATATTAAAGTTATTGTCCCTTCGGATTATTATCAAACTTATTTAGCAACAAAAAAAGCAGCCAAAGAAAATGGGCCAATTTATATTAGAGTAGGTAGAGAAAAAACTCCTTCTTTTACTACACTACAAACACCATTTGAAATTGGAAAGGCAAATGTGCTAAAAGATGGGAAGGATTTAGCAATTTTTGCTTGTGGAGTAGAGGTTTATCAAGCTCTACTTGCTGCAAAAAAACTTGCTCAAGAGGAGATAGATGCTGCAGTTATAGATTTTCATACAATAAAACCTTTGGATGAAGAAGTTGTATTAGAATATGCAAAAAAATGCTCTAAGATTTTAGTTTGCCAAGAGCATCAAAAAAACGGGGCTTTGTTTGGGGCAGTATGCCAAACATTAGCTGAAAAATATCCAAAAGCAATGGTAAATGCAGTTGCAATTGAAGATAAATTTGGAGAATCTGGAAAAGGTTTAGAACTACTTAAAGCTTATGGCTTGGATTGGGAGGGAATTTATAAAAAAGCAAAAAAGCTTCTTGAGGTGGAATTATGAAAATTTTTTTAGATAGTGCAGATGTAGAAAAAATAAAAGAGCTTGCAAAAACTAAACTGGTTGATGGAATAACTACAAATCCAACTTTAATCTTAAAAGCTGGGATGGAACAAGAAAAGGCAATAAAACAAATATGTTCAATTATTGATGGTCCAGTGAGCGTAGAAGGAATAGCACAAACCTCCCAAGAGATGATAAAAGATGGAATAAATTTTTCTAAATGGGCAAAAAATGTAGTGGTAAAAATTCCGATGGGAAAAGAAGGGCTAATAGCAGTTAGAGAATTAAAAAAATTAAAAATAAAAACAAATGTGACTTTGGTTTTTTCTCCAACACAAGCATTGTTAGCAGCCAAAGCAGGGGCAGATTATGTTTCTCCATTTGTTGGAAGATTAGATGACATCTCTGAAGATGGAACAAAGCTTGTCCAAGATATTTTAACAATTTATAAAAATTATAATTTTTCAACTGAGGTTATTGTTGCTTCTATTAGGCATCCGATGCATGTGATTAATGCAGCTAAAATAGGGGCTCACATTTGCACTATTCCACCAGAGATTTTTGAAAAATTGTTTTTACATCCATTAACTGATAAAGGCAATCAATTGTTTTTGGAGGACTATAAAAAGGCTTTGGAAAAGTTTTCTTCAAGTAAATAATGCGTCCAATTTATTTTTTCTTTTTTGAATTTTTTAAATTTTAGAAAATTTAGAAGTAAAGAAAGAGATTGATTTTGTGTTTTATTGCTAAGGTCAAATTCAAAAATCTTTTTTTGAGGATAAATTTTTTCTGTTTGTAAAGTACAATAATCTAAAATTTCTGCTTCTAAATTTTCTTTTATTTTTTCTTTTATATAACCTCTTTTTTCAAGCCTTTTTTTTAGAAGAAATGGATCTAATCTGAAAATAATTAAAACATCTGCATTTAAATTTAGTTCGCAAGCAAGATGACCTTCAATTATCAGATTCTTGTTAGTAGTTTTTATTAATTTATTAAGCTCTGTTTGAAGCTTTTTTAAATTTACTATTTTGGAATTAAATTTTTTATCAAAACCAACAATACAATTTTTTTCAATTGCAAATTTGTTTATTTCTATATGAGTATAGCCTAATTTTTTTGAAATAAGATTTGCTAATATGGTTTTACCTGTTCCTGGAACACCAGTTATAATAATAACTTTTTTTTTCTTTTTTGAATTTTTTTGAAGCATTTGTCTTTTTTTTATTTTTTGCATAAATATCAAATTAGATTTAAAGTATTTTTTATAAATTTTTTTCCTTCTTCTAAAAGTCTTGTGCCTTTTTTGGTTATAGAGTAATATCTTCTATTATTTTCTTGTTTTGAAACCAACAGCCCATCATTTTCTAATTTATACAAAACAAGATATACCCAAAGTTGTGATGGTTTAAAAGAAAAGTTTTTTTCTATTTCTTTATCTAAAGAATAGGCATAAATCCTTTGTTTTTTTGCTAAGGATAAAATATAAATCCAAAGATTGGAAAGAGTAAGGGTTTTTTTTAATCTTAAAAATGCCTTATTCTTTTCAATTTCTAAACTATTTTTTCCTCCCATATTCGTAAATCCTCTTTTGGATTTTTATTCTTTATTATTTGAGCAAGCTTTTGAGCATAGGGAGTTGGATAAATAGCAGTTAAACAACCAAGACAGAGATCTTCTTTTTTTAGTCCTATGCTTTGGACTAAATCATCTATTGATAAATAAGCCAATGAATCTGCACCAATAAATTTTCTTATTTCTTCCACTGTCTTTTTGTTTGCAATCAATTGCTCAAAATTTGGAAGATCAATACCATAAAAACATGGGCCGATTATAGGAGGAGATGCCACTCTAAAATGTACTTTATTTGCCCCTGATTCTTTTAAAAGAGAAACGATTTGCCCTGCTGTGGTTCCTCGTACAATTGAATCATCAATTAAAATAATATCTTTGCCATTTATAAGCTCTTTAACTGGGTTTAACTTTAATCGTACTGCTTCTTTTCTCTTTGATCCTGGCATAATGAATGTTCGCCCAACATAACGATTTTTCATCAGGCCTTCAACCATTGGAATTTTTGATTCTTCACTATAACCCTGTGCTGCAGGTCTGGAGGTATCTGGAACTGGAACTACTATATCTGCTTTTGTTGGGTTTGCTTTTGCTAATCGCCTTCCTAATTCGTATCTTATATTATAAATTAATCTTCCTTCTTGGATAGAATCTGGCCTGGAAAAATAGATATATTCAAAAATACAATGCTTTTTAGAAGTTTTTTTTGGAAGTATTCTTTGTTCTATTTTTTCTTCTGTTATAAGTAAAACTTCTCCTGCTTTTATATCCCCTTTTAATGGAATGGAGTTAATATCCAATGCAACAGATTCAGAAGCAAACATGATTTTATTTTTTGTTTTTCCCCAACAAAGGGGCCTTATTGCATTAGGGTCTCTAAAAACAATTAATTGACCTTTTGAGGTGATAGCACATACACTATAACCTCCATCTAAAACTTCCATTAATTCTTCTATTGCTTTAAAGATATCGCCTTTTTTGTTTATTCCTTCCACTAATTGATTTAGGATTAATTCTGCATCGCAAGTGGAACAAAAAGTCACTTTCTTTTTTTCTAATTGGTCTTTGCTAAATCCATAGTTTGAAATGTTTCCATTATGGGCTAAAGCAATAGTTCCAATTTTGCTTTTTGCTAAAAATGGCTGAGCATCCTGGACCCCGCCAGCACCAATTGTTGGATAACGAACATGGCCTAATGCTAAATATCCTACAATTTCTTCCAAATCTGTTTTTGTTATTGCTTGATTTACTAACCCTAAATTTTTAATTGATTTGATTTCTTTTCCATCAAAAGAAGCAATCCCTACACTATCTTGACCTCTATGTTGTAAGCTAATCAAGGCATTATAAACATCTAAAACTATATTCTCTTTAGAAAAAGAGAATGCGGCTACCACTCCACATTCTTCCTTTAAAATTTTTAAATCAATTATGCTAAGCTTTGTTTTTTTCATACTAAATATTCTACCTATTTAAATAAAAACTTTTCTAATTTTCTAATTTTTCAAAACTTAACAATAGAAAAGTTTATAAAGTTAGATTGTTTTATTTATATGAATATATGTTATTTAATGTGTTTATGTAAGGAAGTTGGTGGTTATGAAAAACCTAAAAAATTTAGCAATAGGAGGTTTAACTGCTCTTGCAATTGGATTAAACTCCCAAAATATGAATTCTAGGCTTCCAGATAAAAATGCTTTTTATAGCCAAATTATTGGAGGAGAAAAGATTGACACTACCTTTAATCTTGGACAAAATACTAAAATTTCTTTGCAAGGATATACTCAGATGTATAATGTTTATTTGAATAAAATAAATGTTAAACAAAAGATTGATTATGAAAGTGGAAAACAAAACCAAGTAGACTTATTTGAACAAAACACAAACTTAAAATTTAATGCTTATTTGAGTATAGGGAAGGATACAGTATTAAAACTTGTTTCTGACCCACTTTGTAAATTATGTGCAATTGATACATTAACAATAAATGGGGATAGGATTACAATAAAAAATAAAAGAGGAGAGATAATAGAAGAGAATTTACAAACTTTACTAACAGTAAAAAAGGAAGGAAAGATTTATAAAATAGAATTTGGATTTGAAAAAGAATTTAATAAAGCAGAAGATGTTTATCAATTATTAAATATGGTTTTAACTTATCAAGAGGTTTATGAAAGACATCTTAATGCAATAATTGGAGAATTTAGAGCTAAGAAATTGGAATTTGATGCTCATAAAGGAAAATGGAATGGCTTACGCCCAATTTATGAAAAAGTAATCGCAGAGCAATATTTGCATTTAAGATTTCATATTGCTCCACAAATAGATCACGTGATAATGGATAAGAATGGTTTTTTAGTTAATATATATGGAGAAATGTATATGAACGATACAGGATATCAAGGAGAAGAAGATGGAAATGTTTGGGTTAGTGGACCCTATCAAAAGTTTGGTGAACTCATGTCTTATCTTGTAATTGGACCTTTAAAAGAAGCTATTATTTTAGTAGGGGAGGAATATAATGGTTATGAAACAAAATATGGTGTTCCTATTTATCATGACCATGAAAATGATGACCCTATAGTAAACAAATTAGAAAGCGTAATGTATTTTAGATTTTCTAGAAATAGCCAAGATTATGATACTACTAAATGGCTAATGGCCAATGCCTACCCCTGGCCAGGGATA
>JBKBMW010000039.1:0-7373 GCA_046295675.1 Candidatus Anstonellaceae archaeon
AAAATAACGGCTGGATCATTTACCAATGCCCTAGCAATGGCTACCCGTTGTCGTTGGCCTCCTGATATTTGAGATGGATAATAATCAGCCCTATGCTCCAAACCTAATTTTTTCAAAAGCTCCATTCCTTTTTTTATTCGCTCTGGATATGGGACTTCATAAAACATAAGTGGTAAAATAACATTTTCCAATGCAGTTAAAGATGGGATAAGATTAAAATTTTGAAAAACAAAACCAATCTTTTTTCCTCTAAAATTAGAAAGTTGTTCATCGTTTAACTGGCTTGTATTCACTCCATCTATATAAATGCTTCCTTTTGTAGGTCTGTCTAACAATCCCAATAGGTTTAATAAAGTGCTTTTTCCAGAGCCAGAAGGTCCGATAATCGATACTCGCTCCCCCTCCTTTATTTTAATACTTACATTATCTATTGCATAAACCTTTTCTTGACCCATCTGGTACATCTTTGTCACACTTTCTAATCTCAATACTTCTTTCTGTTGCATATTATACCCTCAAGCTAAGAAAAAATTTTTCCATTTTTATCAACAATTCAGATGTTTTTGTATAACATTTTTTCAAAATTTTTAGTTGCTTTTTTTCTTCTTTAAAATTTTAGAATTTAGAAATTTTAGAATTTAGAGTATGTATTCATATAATTATATGGAAAAGTTTTTAAAGTTAACTTCCAAAATTTTTTTATGGGCTCAAAAACAAAGATATTGCTTGATACAGCAAGATTTCTGGTTTCTCTTGGTGCTGCTTATTTATCTTATTATTCTTGGCAAAGCATAAGAGCAAATGACCCGCCTACCTATCCAATTGTTGCAGGAATAATCACTTTTATTGTTCTTATTCTTCTTTTTAGAAGCTTTTCAAAAGGCGAGGGATCTGCTTAAAACCTAAAAACACTAAAATTCTAAATTAGAATTTAAAATATTGCTTAATTGTTTCCCTTTTTGGCATTCCTTGTGCTCCAGCATGCATTACTTTTGCTGCAGCAGCAGCATGTCCCATTCTAACAGCTTCAAAAAGAGAACGACCTTCGATTTTTCCACATATAGTTCCTGCTGCAAATGCATCTCCTGCCCCCAAAGTATCTATAACATAAGGTGCGTCAAAAGGAGGAACATAAATCGTTTTTTGTTCATTAGTAGATATCAATGCAGGTTTATGGCCATCTTTTACTATACATATAAAATTGAATTCTCTAGCCAGCTCCTTTGCAGCTTCCTCAGAACCAGAGCCAGAAATCTCGGTCAATTCTTTTCTGTTTACAATAAGCATGTCTGTTTTTTCCAAAACTTTTGCAAGTCTTTCTGCCCCAAGCCTGGAGGCTGCCCTTCCAGGGTCAAAAGATATCGGGATGTTATTTTTATAAGCAATTTTAGAAATCTTTTCCAGCCAAGTTAATGATGTGCCTGTAAGATGAATCCATTTTGATTGAGAAATTTTTTTTTCATCAAAAGCTCGTCTATCTTCAATACAACCCTTATCCTCTATAACCATAAC
Source organism: Candidatus Anstonellaceae archaeon (assembly GCA_046295675.1). GTDB lineage: Archaea > Micrarchaeota > Micrarchaeia > Anstonellales > Anstonellaceae > JAOAJF01. The sequence continues at coordinate 1,513 of JBKBMW010000039.1, forward strand.
CTGCCCTTCTTTATCTATTAATATTACTGATAGTCCAGTCCTTCCACCTTCAATAATTTTTATTTGGGAAGTATCCAAGCCCATATTTTTTAGCTTCTGAAGCAAAAACTTACCATGTTGGTCTTTTCCAACATTCGCAATCAAGCTTGCCTTATGGCCAAGTTTGATGCAGTTTAAGGCAACATTACAGGCACTCCCTCCAGGTCCAATTTCTGGAGGAAGATACATAAAAGTGGTTTTGTCTATTTGGGGCATACTTTCTATATAATCCCTTATATCATAAACCAAATGGCCAGCACAGAGTATAAACTTTTTTTTATCTTTAACTTTTTTTTCCTTCATAAATTGAACTTTACACTCAACTTATAAAAAGTTTATGCAGGATGTGTTTTGATTCTCAAATGGAGTTGGGTATAAGAAGTTATCTATAAGTTAAGTTGGGAAGATTTTTAAACCTTGGAAAATAATTATTACTAAGAATAGCTAAAAAGCTCAAAGCTTTAGCCAGATTAAGATGGATTTTTATGAAAAACCCCTATTTTCTATTTTCCCTCAGATGGCTTCTTACACTTTTTCTTGCCTTTTTTCTTTTTATTTTGATAGATTCCTCAGATAGAAATGTTCGCTTTTTAGCCGCAATCTTATTAATAATTTTTTTACAAATTAGAGAGCTCATTACCTTTAAAATGGAGGATTATAACCTAAAAAAAAAGCAAAGTAATTAATAATATTTCCATCATTATTACTTATTTATATTGAGTTATCCTGAGCCCTCGTAGCTCAGTGGTAGAGCGCTTGCATGGTAAGCAAGAGGTCGCGAGTTCAATCCTCGCCGAGGGCTTTTAAAACCCTTTAGTCCTACTTTTTAACACAAAAGTTTTCTAACACAAAGGTTTATATATCTATCTTTTGTAATATATCTATCTTTTGTAATTTTGTAATATGTATATTTCCTCTAAATGGAGTGTGATGTATATGAAAAATTTAAGTCTTAAATTCTTCTTCCTTTGTTTGTTTTCATTATCTTTATTTTTAATTCCTCTTTTGCATCTATAAGTATAACTAATCTTTCTACAAACGTTTCACCTATCATTATACCTGACAACTCTACTTCTTTTGTGGTTCAGATAAATGTAAGTACAAATACAACAACTGATGAACAGGCACTTAATGTTTCTATTGATCAATACTGTTCTTCTGGTTCTAATTTTACCAACACCTCTGAGATAGTTGCAGGACCTATTAATTGGTCTACTAACTGTACCTTTAATACAAGTGCTTTTGGTGAAGGATTTAATAATTTAACCATTATAGCTATAGGTAATTTATCAAATAATACTTCAGAAAATCTATCTTTTATTGCAGATTATAGCCCCCCAGATTTTATCAATTTTAGTTCTACTAATGTTGAAGAAAATGATATTTTTTATTCCCCTGCAGAAGGCTATAACCTTATACATGTAAAGATAGGTATCAATGATTCTTATACTAATATAACCAATGCTACAGTTTCTTTTAAATTTGCTGCTAATTCCACTACCTTTTGTTCCCCTATAGCATTAAATGGAACTACTGGGGGTAACTGGTCAAATAGCACTGGTTGTAATGTTACTCAAACAATTTTAGATTATAATATCACTAACCCTATTGAGGCAGTAGCAATTATAAATGCAACTGATCAAGCAGGGCATTCCAATAATTTTTCTATAAACTTTTTATTGCATAATTTGGGAGCAGTTCAAGGCCCTCCAGGAAATCTCTCTACTTGTTTTAAAGAAGGCACAGGTACAACTAATTTTTCTTTAATAGATAATTTTGCTGCTGTTAACCTAGTACAAGTAATTGAAATTAATGGTTCAGCTAACTGTAATCCTATGAATCAGAGTTTGCCATGGGGGGATACATTTAAAAAAGTTGCAACATTTAATTTCACTTCTGTAAATCTAAGCACCAAAGAGCAAGCAGAGCAGGCCATGAGTGCAATCGGGGAATTAATCCAAGTCCAAATTGGAAAACCATTTTCTTTTCAACAATCTAGAATTTTTGTGAATTCTTCATCTGCCCCTTATCTTAACACAAGTGCCAGTATTACCTTATATGATCTGCCATTTAGTTATACTCCAACGGTTACTTATGATGGTGGAGGGAATGGTTCTGTTAATCTCTCCTGGTCACAAGGTGGATTTGACAATGCATTTGGATTTTATACTGGTAATCTAACAATCAATGTATCTGGATTTTCAGGATATAATATTTCTGATAACGCTTCTCCAACCATCACAATTTCCTCTCCTCAAACTTCTGTTGATTATTCCACAAACCAATTAATTAATGTAAGTGCAAATGGAACTGGAACTGCTATCTCAAATCTAACTATAACAATTACCAATAGCAGTGGTTCAACACTGCACAATAGTGTTTATATCTATAATTCTACTAATAGTGCAAACTGTACTAATACCACTGCTGGTTGGGATGTGATTAATTGTATTTTGACTAATGTAAGTCTCCCAGTCCTTAAAAATGGTTCTTATAACATTACTGTTCAAGCTTATGATTATGGAGGAACTTCAGGAAATGCCAACTCTTCATCTTTAAACTTTACAAATCATAATAACAGCGCCCCAGTTTTAGTGGTAAATTTAACTTGGTTATCTAATAGTAGCGGGCATAAAGCATTTTTAATAGCAGGTGTTAGTGATAATGATGGCGCATCTGATATCTCAACTATCACTCCCTACTTAAATAACTCTAATTTTACCTGCTCGCAATATTCTAATTCCTCCAATGGAACATTCTTTAATGTAACTTTCGTTTGCCAGCCAAATGGATCTTATAGCTCTGATCCATTTAATGTTAATTTAAGTTTTGTTGACTCTTTCAATGCATCTGTCAATACTTCTAATGTTGTTATTACATTACCAAATTTTGCTCCAAATATCTCTTCAGTTAATATCACTCCATCCACAGCTTATAACTTTACAAATCTTACTTGTTCTGTAATTGTCTCTGATCCAGATTCAGACACCTTAAACAATTATACTTATATTTGGTATGTAAATGGTAGCAATGTCTTTAATCAAACTTTTACAACTAATTCAAATAGTACTTTAACAACAGGAAATTATACTTTTTATGACAATATCACTTGCTCGGTTTTGATAAAAGATGAATTTAATGCTTCAAATACTTCCAATGCCACCAAAACTATTTCATTTGCCGCATCCTCTGTTGCCTCTTTAGACTCAAATAACATAACAAATCAATCTCTGGATATCTCATTTAATACTAATAATCTAAGCGTTGCACACCTTTATATAGCTAATAACACCACCCTCTCCAATATTTCAAACGAGTACCCTGCAGGTTTAATCTTTATTTCTAATGCAAACCTATCTACTGGGGATTTAGCATTTAATAATTCCAAAGCACAAAATTTTGCTAATCTAACTATTTTACTTGGACCAGCAGGTTTAACCTTTAGCCCAAATATTACAGTTAGCTTTAACTATTCTACTTTAAGTTCTTCTGTTCAATCCTATATCGATTCTTTATTACCTTCTGGTGATTTAATAGTCAAAAAATGCAATAACGATGGAAATAACTGCATTTCTGTTCCTATAACTGGCTATGATATTTCTCTTAATATCATTAATGTAAGTATTGGAAGCTTCTCAATTTTAGGTTTATATGATAATAGCCAACCTCCTTCTCAATCTTCCTCTTCAAGTGGAGGAGGTTCTGGTGGAGGAACATTTTCTAATCCAAGGCCTTCTTATACTCCTCCCTTACAACCGCAGGAACAACCACCACCATCTCAACCATCTCAACCTAAAGAACAACCACAAACATCTAAAACACCAGTCATTGAGCCACCCTCTATGCCTCCAGCCCAACAGTCAACTCCTCCTTTAGCTGAAGAATCAACTAAAAAGCAAGAGCAACAGCCTATCTCTCCCACTGAAGAATCTAATTTGCCTTATCAAACTACTCCAACTCAACAATCTGACAACTTTGTTTTAATCATGGCTGTAATTCTTGTTTTAATTGCAGCAGTTGTAGGAGGAACATTTTGGTTATTTAAACCAAAACGCAAAGGTTTATAAAAACTATTTAAACCAAATATCTTTTTTATTCTTTTTATTTTTTTATACCTATTTTTTCTCTTCTATCAATTATATCTAATGCCTCAGGTCCAGTCCCGATTAAACCAACAGGTACTTCTAATCTTTTTTCTATTTCAAAAACAAATTTTTTTGCTTCATCTGGCAGGCTTTCAAATTTTCTTATTCTTTTTGCAGATGGATATTTAATATCAATTTTTGTTAGAGCAATGCAATTTGCACTATTTATCACTGCTGCTTTTTTTAATTCCTCCCAAATGAGATTAGGGTTTACTCTTCTCTGTCTGCCTGTAACAGTCCCATATTCATCCATCCCTAATTTTTTTGCTTCTTGTGGATTTATCTCATTAAGAAGGGGACCTTGCCCTACTCTAGTGGTATATGCCTTTATTACCATAATTATATTATCTAATTTTTTTGGTCCTAATCCTATTTCTGAACAAATAGCAGCTGCACTGACATCTTTAGCAGTGCAAAAAGGGTATGTTCCATGTAAATTGGAGAGCATAAATCCTTGGCTTCCTTCAACCAATAAATCGTTTGTTGAGTTTACTTCTTTCCAGCAATCAGTTAAATACTTTTTTAGTTTTTCTTCTTGATAAGCAAGCTTTGCATCTCGTAATGCTCTATGAGCAGTTGCTGGACCAATCCCTGTTTTTGTAGTTCCAATTTTTTTTCCAATTTCAGAATTAGCATCCTCCTCTTTATGTTTTGATTCAATTATAGTTGCCATTCTATCAACAAAACATCTTTCTTCTAGTTCAAAATTTTTTATTTCTTCTATCAAAACCTCTGGGTCTATTAAAACTCCAGGTCCAATGACAAGTTTTGCTTTTTTGTAAACAAAACCAGAAGGCACCAGTCTTATTTTATACTTTTTACCTTTATATTCCACTGTGTGTCCAGCATTTGGGCCTCCTCCTCCTCTAGCAATTACTCTTGGTTTATCTTCTAAAGCCAAATAAGAGATTATCTTTCCTTTCCCTTCATCTCCATATTGGCCTCCAACCACAACATTTATTGCCATATTATCCATACCTTTTTTAAAATTTATAAACAGGGAGGTTTTTTGCAATTAAATAACCAGTCACTAAGCCACCTAAATGGGCAGCAGAACCAATCCCAGAGCTTATATCAAAACTTCCTAAAAATTCTAAAATAAACCAAAGCACTGCAGCCTCCTTTATTCTCATTGGTATTATTCCAAATATCAGTAAAGTTAGGTTTGGAGTTAAGACAGCCAAAGCTCCCATTATCCCATAAATTGCTCCAGATGCTCCTAATGCAGGAATAGGGGGGATTATCCCTAAATAAAATGTAGACAAGTAAAGCAAGTTTCCTGTTATTCCAGAAAGAAAAAATATCAATAAAAAAATTTTTTGGCCGACTTTATACTCTAAAATCTGCCCAAAAAAATAAAGCGCATAAGCATTTAGCATAAGATGAAAAATTCCCCCATGTAAAAAAATTGCACTTACTATTTGCCATGGTTGTAAAAAAGCAGGGTTAAGAATAAAAACCTCTATAAAATTTTTCCCAATTATAACCTGCAAGAAAAAAACAATAACTATCAAAAACAAAAGATAATGTGTAATGCTTGTATCTGACATATAATTATTTTCTGGCTATAATTTAAAAATCTTCAATGTTTTATAATTAGTATGAAAAAATTTTATTTTTTGATTTTTCTTTGTTTAAGTTTGAGTTTTATAAATCCAAGTGCAATTCAGAAAGAGC
>JBKBMW010000040.1:0-7102 GCA_046295675.1 Candidatus Anstonellaceae archaeon
AATATAAGAATTTTTTAAAGAAAATAATTAGAGAGGAAGTGGAAAGGTTTAAATACCATAATGAGTTTTCTGCTTCTTTTTTGGCTGGTTTGTTTGATTATTGCGGAGAGATTCAAAAAAACTATGTGATTTTGAAAAGATGGGATAAAAAGGATAAAATGGTAATAGAAAATTTGGGATTTTATACTCAAGTAAAGGAAGAAGGATTAATCATTTATCACAAAGAGATGTTTTTAAAATTTATAAAAAATTATTCTAAAAAACAGATTACCTTGTTATAATAATTTGGCTATTTTTTGACAAAAGAAAACAAAGCTCACCTTTTTCATGGTCTGAACTTGCATTTGGATTTTTGATTATAAAATCAACATAAACATTTTTTAGTGAAACTAAATCTCCTTTTTTAATTCCAAGTCCTTTTTCTTGGGAGAGATATAAAGGAAGATGGCTTTTTCCATCTGAAAGCAAGACCCTTACTAAGGTTATTGCTTTTTTTCCTTTTAAAATAGAAACTGATGAAACATCTAAAACTTCTAATGGTAAAGTAGATATTTTTTTCATTCCTATTTTTAGACCGCTTAAGGAATCTATACCCCCTTCTTGTTTTGCTTTTTTAATTGCTATTTTAAATGCAAGTGAGAGATTGTGTTTTAAGACAGAAAGGAGGTGTTTTTTTTCTTTTGTTAAATCTGATGCTTTTATACCTGGAGTGGATGCTAAACTAAAGGCAAGTTTATAAAAATCTAAAAAAGAAATTGGGAATTTTTCTTCTTTTTCTTCGCTTACAAGCTCCTCGCTATGTTCAATTTTTGGAATTGAAAGAATTGGGGAGGAAAGTTTTTCTTTAACTGAGGAAGGTAGAGGAAAGTCAAGATCTGCAGCCATAGTGGTTTCTTTTTGTTGGATGTCTACTCCTTCTTTTTTTTCTTTTGTTTTTGGTTCCCCTTCTAAAGAAGAAATTGAAGCTAGGACTTTTTCTTTTTGTTCTGAAGTTGCTTGCAAAACTTCTTTTTTTGACTTTCTTGAAAAAAGTTTTTCTATAGATGGCAGAAGCTTTTCCTTTGAAACTTGAGAGGAGAATAATTTTTCTACTTGAGGCATCATTAAATTTTTTTGTTTTTCTAGTTCCTCTGGAACCAGTGTACTCTCATGCAATTTTTCAAAGAATTTTTCTAAAGAACTAAAAGCTTCTTTATCTGAAGATTGGTATTTTTCCAACACTTTTTTGGCTGTTTGTTTTACTAATTCATTTTTATCAGCAGAGAGATCAATTAAAGCAAGAATTGCCCTTGGGTCAGAGAGAAAATGTGCAAGTTTTTTTGCAACCTCCTCCCTTATAGCTGGATTTTCATCAAAACTTAATGATACTAACCTATCTATTTCGTCTCCTTCTTCTGCGTTTTGCCCTATATTTTGATTATCCATAATTAATCTCTTTTGCTGTTTATCCTCAGATTTTTTTCCTTCTTTCATCCATTATAAATAAAATAAAGAAGATATATAAAATTTTGTTGTTAAAACTAACAAAGAAATTTTTCGTTTTTATAAAGAGATTATAAAGCTTTTGAGAAAAAAACAAATAGAAGATAGAAAGTTTTAAATATTAAAAGAATAACAGAGATAAAATAAAGATGGGCTTGTAGCGCAGTGGTAGCGCGCCTGCTTTGCAAGCAGGAGGTCGAGGGTTCAAATCCCTCCAAGTCCATAAAAAGAAAAAATGAGATTATGGATAAATTAGAGCTTTTTTTAAAACGAGCAAAAGAATGCTCAGAAACAATAGAAAAAATGTCAAATCCATTAGTAATTACACATTACGATTGTGATGGTTTGTGTGCTGGAGCGATTGTGTGTAAGTTTTTAGAGGCCAAGAATATTGATTATAGAATTAAAATTATTAGAAAACTTGGCGAAGAAGAAATTGAAGGATTAAAAAACGAAGATGAATTGATTTTCTCTGATCTTGGAGGAGGAAACAAAAAAATAAATGAGCTTTTTGGTCAAGTAGTAATTTTTGATCACCATCAAACCGAGGGAATAGAAAAACTACAACTAAATCCCCATCTTTTTGGACTGGATGGTGGCACTGAAATGTCTGGATCAACATGTACATATTTTGCATTAGAAAAGCTCCCAGAGATAGCTATAGTTGGAGCAGTTGGAGATATGCAATACCCAATGAAAGGTGCAAATAAAAAGTTATTGGAGATTTTTCAAAAAGAAGGAAAAGTTGAAGCAAAAATAGATCTAAAAATATATGGGAGAATGAGTAGACCATTACCTCAACTTTTGGCTTATTCTGATGACCCTTACTTCCCCGGGTTAGCAAATAATGAAGCAAGGTGCGAATTATTTTTGGAAAGTTTAGGGATAAAAAAAATTGGACAGAAATGGCCAACTTATAACGAATTAGATCAAAACAATAAGCAGAAACTTATAGGTGGCTTAGCTAGCTATTTGACAGAATATTATAAAACAAAGATTTCTGCAAATTATTTAATAAATGAGGTTTACAACCTAAAAAAATTTGAAAATATTCCGGAGCTTTATGATGCTGGAGAATTTTCTACAATGCTTAATGCCTGTGGGAGACATAAAAAGGAAGAACTAGGATTAGCTATTTGTATGGGGGACAAAACTGCAATAGAAGAAGGAAAAAAGATTCTTGCTCAACATAGAAAAGCATTAAAAGATGGAATTGAATATGCTACAAAAAACACAGTAGATTTTGGTACTTATTTGTTTTTAGATGCAAGAGGAATAATTGATGATGGGATTATAGGAGTGGTTGCTGGAATGGTATTTGGTGGCATTAGAAAAAAACCAATTTTAGCAATTGCATTGGATGAAAAAAATCAAATAAAAATATCTACAAGAGGTACAAATGAACTTGTAAAAAACGGCTTAAATTTAGGATTGGCTTTAAAAAAAACCACTGAACTTATAGGAGGGCAAGGAGGTGGGCATAAGATAGCTGCGGGTGCAACCATCCCAAAGAATGCTTTAAATGAATTTTTAGTGGAATTTGAGAAAGTTTTGAAAGAACAAATCAAGTAAAATAAAAAGAGATAAAGCTAATCCCTAAGCCATAGCGCAATGCTAGATAAACCTAAAATAAAAAGGAAGGATAGAAACTGATCTTGAATAATTATAAACTTAATAGAATCAAAAAAGGTATAGTAGGAAGCTCGATTTTTTTCATTTAATGGAGAAAAAAGAGTATTGTTTAAGGAGTAAATTTGAGAAATAGATGCATTATTATCTGTTTGAAAAAAAGAAGAATTAGAGAAAAGTTGTCTTAGGCCAGAAGCTGACCTAAAGGTTAGCTCTTTGTCAAAGGAATAAATTTGATTAAAATCATCCAAAAAATGAAAGGAAAAGGGCCTTTTTCCAATAGAATAAGGTAAAAAAGCATGAGAAAAATATTGGTGAGCAAAATTATGGTCTTCTTTTATAAAAAAAGAAGAATTTAAAAACTTAAAAGTAGAGTTAGAAAAAATTTTGTTTTCTTTTAGAGGGGGTTGAAGATTTTCTCTATAAATATTTTGAAAAGAGAAGGGATCAGTTTTAATAGAATAGGAAGCAAATCTATTAGAGGCAATAAAGTTTGCAGAAGTGAGCCAAATTTTGTTTGCATAAGCATTTGATAAAAAAACAAATTTTGCTTGTGGTGAAAAGGAAAGTTGTTCATTATCAATTGGTTGGAGAAGATAAAATAATGGTTTGGAGTGTTCCACCTCAAAAATCATCCTATCTGAAACAGGATAGGAAAATTTTTTTATATAAGTTCTGCTTTCTGCTCTACAGTTTATTCCATTTTTAGTTATTTCCACAATATAATCCATTTCAAAAACATTATAGGAAATATTGATTTCGCCCTCAAATTGTAGATCTAAAATCGGTAAAACTGGTTCTTTGAAGTTTGCTTTTGTTTTTAGAAGAGATATTTCCATATCTGAAAATTGGATTGGAAAAGGATCTTGAGAATTTTGATCAAATTGATAGGATTTTGAGATTGAGTCTAAACTTACTTTTAAGGTACCACCAAAACTTGGTTTTTCAGCTACTCTAAAACTTCTATATGGCTGCCCACAAGCATTTGGAGTAAGATAAATAATATAATAATCTGGATGATCCTCCCCCCAAATCCAAAAAAAGTTTTTTATTTTATTAGCCGAGGTTCTATTTGAAACTGAAGGATAGAGAGAAGTAAACTTAAAAAAAGCATAGTGAAATGGATTTGATAGAGATGGTTCTTGAAAGGTTAACCAAGGAGGTCTTTGTTTTACAAAAGAACTTTGTGAAACTAAATTCAAGTTATGCGAATAAACACTTTGATGTGGTGGATAGTCATAAAAAGAAGTTGATTGAGAAAAGATAGGATAAAAAAATATAAAAATAAAGATAAAAAGAAAAGTTTTTTGAATCATTTTAATCAGTTTGATAAACAATAATCCAAAACTGCTGCTCTTAATGGAATGCCATTTTTTGCTTGCTCAAAATATTTTGCATGAGTGGTATTATCGATTTGAATAGGAAGCTCACTTAATCTTGGAAGAGGATGTAAAATTATCATATTTTTCTTTGCATGTTTTAAAAGGTTTAGATTTAAAGAATAGGATTTTTCTAAACCCTTTGGTTTTTTGTTTTTAAAACGCTCGTATTGTATTCTAGTCATATACAAAACATCTATATTTTTTAAATTAATCGAAGAAGAATAGGTTATATTTATTTTTTCCTTTATTTTTGAAAAAAATTGTTTGTCTAAAGAAAGTTGTTTTGGACAAAAAAGGCTGATAGAAACATCAAAATTAGACAAGGCAAGAAGTAAAGAATGAATAGTCCTTCCGTTTTTTAAGTCTCCGACCATTAAGATATTTAATCCGTCGATTTTTCCAAATTCTTTTTTTATTGTATAAAGATCAATAAGGGCTTGTGTTGGATGTTCATCTATTCCATTTCCTGCATTTATAATTGGACAAGAAAATGAAACATTTTGAAAAATGTTTTCATCTGGATGCCTAATTACCATAATATCGGAATACCCCATTAGTATTTTTAGAGTATCTGAAATACTCTCTCCTTTTTTTTGAGAAGAAAAATTTGGAGAGTAATCCAAAACTTTTAAACCGAGCTTATATGCTGAAGCAGTAAATGACAGTTTTGTTCTTGTGGAGGGCTCAAAGAAAGCCAAGGTAAGAATTTTAGAAATATACTTATTTTCCAACATTTTTGGATTTTTTTCTATAGAAAAAGCTGTTTCTAAAATCTGCTCTATTTTGCTTTTTGAAAAATTTTTTAGACTTAAAAAGTTTGCCATAAGATAGCTACTAAAGGAAAATAAAAAAACTTTTGCTAAAGCTTTTAAAAAAGAGGATTGGGCCCGAAGGGATTTGAACCCTTGACCTACAGCTTGCTTAGAGTAACCACTTTATCGTGGTAGTCATATAAGACTGCCGCTCTAACCAGCTGAGCTACGGGCCCATTGGTAGATAAATATATAACAATGTAAAAAATAAAAATATGAGTTTGTCTAAAGTTATAGGGATGGGAAGAAATAAAATAAATTATAAGGTAATAGGCATATGCTTTATAGAATAAAAAAAACAGAAAAAATTAAAGTTAAATTGCCCTCGTTAAAAGAGATAGTTGCCAAAAGAATTGATGATTTAATAGAGAATGCTTATAAGATTGCAAAAAGACAACCAGAATATGCAATAAGATATATAAAAATGGCAAGAAAAATTGCGATGAGAAATAATGTTCCGATAACCTCAAAAAGAAAGCAACTTTTTTGTAAGAGATGTAATTTTCCTTATTTGGATGGAGGATTTAAAATAAAGAAGGAGAAAGATTTTATAATATTTTTATGTCTTAGATGTAAAAATGAGTACAAAATACATAAATCAAAATTGATTGAGAGATATAAGGAGAATTATTAACTGCTAAAAACATAAACAATAACGACAGTAGCCTTTTTTAAGAGCAGCTAATTGTTAATAATTTAAAAGCTTTCAAAGACCAAGAACATTTATAAACCAAACAAATAATAGATAATATATATAGGGCTTTTTTGCAAACCTTTTTGGGCCTTTTTGGTTTCTTATAACATCCATTGGATGTTGATAACCGAAGGTAAAAAGCCTATTTAAAGGAGGAAGAAAATGGTTAATGTATACGATGTAGAACCACTAAAATTAATAAAGAGAATTGCCCAAAAACTAAAAGAAGAACAAATAGAAAAACCAAGTTGGGTTGGTAAGGTAAAGAGTGGGGCACATAGAGAGAGATTACCGCAAGATGAGGATTTTTGGTATATAAGATGTGCCTCTATTTTAAGGAATGCTTATGTTAATTCAATAATAGGGGTAGGAAGATTAAGAGTTCATTATGGGACAAGAAAAAAAAGAGGAGTTAAACCAGAAAAACATAGAAAATCTGGGGGGAAAATAATAAGAAAGGCTATACAGGAATTAGAAAAGCATGGATATTTGCAAAAAACAAAAAATGGAGTAGGTAGAGAGCTTACTAAAAAGGGAAGAAAGTTATTAGATAATACAGCATATGAAGTATATTTAGAAAAAAGGAGGTCTGAGGGATGAAAAAAGAAGAAGAACAAAAAAAGAAACAAAACGAACAAGAAACCTTAGAATATTTAAGAATGCTTTCTGCTTATCTTTTAGAGCCAGATGCTTATTCCAGACTTTTGTTAATAAAGGCAAAAAATCCTTCGCTTTTTTCTTCAATAATGCAAACATTATTGTATCTTTATCAAAATAAAAAAATTTTAAAGAAAATAAATGAAAAGGAATTATTAGATATTGCTGGAAAAATAATTGAAAGTGGAAGGAGTGTAAAAGAAGGAAAAATTGTAATAAAGAGAAAAGGAGAGTGAAAAAATGTATCACCCAGGTAGAGTTTTAGAAATTTTTAGAGCAGATGATAAGAGATTGATAAGTGCTGATCAAACAACACAAGTAACTTGTGAAATGTGGGATGAAAATATTCTTACATTTTTAGTAGCAAAAAAACTTGAAAAGAAAATAAAAGTAGGGCAATATGTGCTTGTGAGTTATAGGCCTCTGCCCAATTTTAATCCCCCAGT
>JBKBMW010000041.1:0-6126 GCA_046295675.1 Candidatus Anstonellaceae archaeon
CTGCTGCAAAAGTAACTGCTGCTGCAATTACTAAAAGCATGGAAATTGGAGGAAGAAGAGAGTAAATACAACCTGCAAAATTATAAATGCTTGAATTCAAGGTAGTCATAGTAGGAGTAGTAGTAGCATATGCTATGGAATTGAAAAGTGTAGCAGCTGTTGAGTATATTAAAAGTTTAACCTCTTTTATATTCAAATATATCACCCTGTGTTAATACTAAATATATTAACCCAATAGTTAATAAATGTTTCTATAGATTAAAAACATGGATTTTTTTCATCAGAAAATTCCAATAGTATTAAAAATTAAAAAATAAAAATAACTTTATGATTGGAGGAATAGATGAAGCAGGTAGGGGCTGTATTCTTGGGCCAATGGTAATTGCTCTCACTTTAATTAATCCGATGGAAGAATATAGATTAAAAGAACTTGGAGTAAAGGATTCCAAATTACTGACGAGAAATAAAAGAAAAAAACTTTTTTATCAAATAAAAAAAATTTGTAAAGTTAAGAGAATTCTTATTAGTGCTCAGAAAATAAATCAATTAATGGAAGAAAAAAATTTAAATGAGATTGAAGCATTTTATTGTGCAAAACTACTTAAGTCTTCAAATTGCACAAAGGTATATATTGATTCCCCAGACCCGAAAGCAAGAAATTTTGAAAAGCGGATAAGAAAGTATTTGAAAGAGAATAAAATAGAAATTATTGCACAAAATAAGGCAGATGACATTTATCCGATTGTGGGAGCAGCATCCATAATTGCAAAGGTTATTAGAGATGCTGAAATTGAAAAAATAAAGAAAGAAATTGGAGATTTTAATTCAGGTTATACTTCTGATCCAAAAACAATAGACTTTTTGACAAAAAATCTTGTTAGAGCAGATGTAAAAAAGTATATAAGGAAAAAATGGATAACTTTAGAAAAAATAAAACAAAAAAGAATTTTTGAATATTAAAGTTTTATTTGTTTAACTTTTAGATAAGTTGAGAAAAGTAGCCAATCTAAATAAATAAAGTAATTTATTTTGAATTTATTTTTTAGCAGCTTCTTTAATTGCTTTGGATAGTAGAGAAATGGCTTTTTCAACATCTGTGGTTTTTTCCATTACTGTACCAACTTGTAAGATAGACGCACCAGCTTTGACTAATTCTGAAGCTTGAGCAGGAGTTTTGATTCCTCCTGCTACTATTAGAGGAATAGAGATGGAAGAGGAGATAGGCTTAAGAAACTCTCCATTAACTGGCCCTATAGATGGGTTAGACCCAGAATCAAGCAAGATGAAATCAAAACCAAAATATTGTGCTGCCTTTGCCAAAAGAGCAGCAAGGTTAGGTTTTGAGCGTGGAATTAGTTTTGCATTTCCAACCCAGCCCACTGTTCCTCCTGGCTCAACCACAATATAACCTACTCCAAGTGGCTCTAATTTTAAACGTTCAATAGAAGGAATTGCAAGCATTTGTGCCTCAGTTATCCAATAAGGATTTGAAGAATTTAATAAAGACATAAAATAAAGTGCATCTGCATATTTTGTTAGAGTGGAGATATTTCCTGGAAATAACACTACTGGAAGAGAAACAGAATCTTTTATTTCTTTTGTTATTTGGTCTAAAAATTCACCCCCAACACCGATAGAACCACCTATTAAAATATAATCAGCTCCACCTTCTTGTGCTTTTTTTGCTGCTAAAACTGCTAGTTTATCAGAAGGATAATCTAATGGGTCGATTAATGCAGCAAGTAAGGCTTTCTTTTTTTCCAGTTGTTCAAGGATATAATTTTTTATTTTTGCCATAAAAGTATTAAGAAGCCAATTATAAAAAGCTTATTTATTGTTATTTGCCTGAATTGCCAAAAAATTCCTCTACAACAGCTTTTATTCCTTCTTGGAAGGAAACCTTTGGCTTCCAACCTAAAACTTTTTCTGCTAATGATGAATCAAAAAGCCGATCTTTTGTTAGTTGGTCAACCATTTCTGGATTTAACTCATTGGTTAGGTTTAGAGTAGATAAAAACTTAGCTAAAAAAACCGGTATGTGAAAAAAAGAAGCTTTCGCACCCAATTCTTTTGCAGATAATTTAAAAAGCTCTTCTTGACTTAACTGTGGCTGATGCACTAAAATAAACTTGGATGGATTTGAAAGATTTTTTTTGACTGAAAGATAAATTGCCTCTAACACATCAGAATAAAAAACTAAAGGTATATGGTTTTTTCCATTTCCAATAACTGGCATTTTGGATTTTTTTATTAGTTCCAAAACTTTATAAAATCCTTCTTTAAATAATGGCCCATAGATTATTGCTGGCTGCAATATTACAATTTTAAAATTTTTGCTAAAATTTAAAACCTCTTTTTCTGCTGCAAGCTTTGTTTTTCCGTAATTAGAAGAAGGATTAGCCTGAAAAGATTCATTTACTATCTCACCTTCTCTTATAGGGTATACTGCTATTGAACTTATATGAATAAATTTTTCTATATTTGAAAAACTTTTGCAGATTTCTAAAATATTTTTTGTTGCTTGCACATTTGCTTGGTAAAGTTCAGAATAAGATTTTCTAAAATTTGTGCTTCCAGTTAGATTGATTACATGGCTTACTTTTTGCATTTGTTCCTTAACCTCATCTTCATTGGTTAGAAGTACACTTTTACAATTAAGGGAAAGCCTCTCTTGTGCTTCTTTGGTTCGTACAAAAGCAGCAAAATCCAACTTTTTTTTAAGGCAATAATTACAAAATTCTTGTCCTAATCTACCAGATGCACCAAAGATAGCAAGTTTCATAGATAAAATATGAAGGAAACAAATAAAACTTTAATTAAATAAAATAGAGTTAATGATGAAGCGAGGTATTATTGAGCCGAAAGGCGATGAAAGAAAACTTGAGTTCTGAATTTATTTTATATTTTTTTTGTCAACGATAATGTAGTCTGCTGCTGCTAATACTGCTTCGTATGGGATAGAAATAAGCCCATCTTCTTGTGGAAGTTCTCTAACCCTAGAGTTATCCAAATTTGGTTCTACTAACAAAGACTGGATTTTTCCTGTCTGCTCTTGGGCGATTAAATCCACTAATTTTCCTATATCCTCGCCCTCATTAGTTATTACTCTTTTTCCTCCAAGTTGCTTTGCAATAACGATTTTTGCCATCAAAAATCACCCAATATTGTTGTTAAACATACTGCAATTTATTTTAAATACCTTGCCCTTTGCTTTTTTTCTTAAGAATTTTATAAATTTGTAGGTGTGGGACTTCCCCAACATACAAAACCTCCTCAATTTGAGCATAACCCAAATCAAGAGCTATTTGAAGAGAGTTTTTTCCGACAATATTGATACTATCACTTTTTTCAAATAATTCTTTTGCATCCGAGTGATCCAATTCTTCCCCAACATAAAAATTTTTAAATGTTTCTAAATCTAAAACAATCTTTTGATTTGAAAATTTTTTTCCAATAAGGTCTGCATCACAAATAGCTAAAATAGTTTGCTCATTCACAAAATGAACCTTATAAAAAATTTTGTTCAGATTATTCACCACCTAACCATTTTAAATATTTTTTTTCCACTTTTGGAACATTTATAATATAGATCATCGGACAAGTATAAGGATGATTTTTTTCTAAATATTTAAAAGCTTTTGATAGATTTTTTCCTTTTAGCTCTAAAATCCATTCTGGCTCTTGTACTAATTTTTTATTCCAAAAATAACAAGAAAAGACTTTGTAGTAATTAGAACAACCTGCTAGCTTTTTTTCAATAATTTGCTTGGCAAATTTTTTAGCATCTTTTTTTGTAGAAAAAGAAGTAAATAAAAGTTGCATAAAAAAATTTAAAATAAAAAAATTAAAAAGGTTGCTTAAAAGAAGATTTAAAAAGGTTTTTTAAGGAGCGAAACTAATTCCTAAGTTTAGATGATAAAACCCAGTAGTTTCATCGTTTTCGTTATTTTTAAATCCCATATTTAATGAGGGGTAGAAGCTAAGAATAGATTCGCCCAAAGGAATGACCGTTCTAAAACTGATGTCGCATAGAAGAACTCCAGGAAAAGGTACAACTCTAGAATAAAGGACACCTAGACTAAATTTAATGGATGTATTACCTATCATGAAATAAAGATTAGGCCCAATGGTTTGAGAAAAGTCCTCAGATTCAGAGGTGTATTCATAAGAATGGTTTGCTGAAATTAAAGATACGCTCATAGCTTTAAGTATACCAGCACTAGGATTAAACATAACACCAATCTCGCCGTTTAGATTAAAAAATTGATTTAAAAATAACTCTTCCTTGTTTATTCTAAAAGAGTGGTTAAATGTATTGGCTTCCAAGAAAAAATTGCAGAACCAATCTTGGTTATAATAAGTGTATTGAATGCCTCCACCAGTTCCATCATATGGAAGAAAACGCCACCAGAATTTAATAAGATTGTAGTTCTGATCATTATTTAAGACAAAGCCTGCATTTAACTCATGGATAGGAACAAGAATACTTTTAAATGATAACTTAAGACTGGAGCTATCAGGACTAACAAAATAAACAAAATTAACTTCTCTTAATGGCATAAACGATAAACCATATCCTATAAAAAGTTCTGCCGTTTGGTTGGCTTTTACAGTTGATCTGAAAAATGCTGGTAAGGAAAAAGAAAAATTAGGAGTTATAATAATATTTGGAGTATAGGTAAGAAATGTTCCATTATAATTGCCTTTAAAAGAGGAGGGGGTTTTCAAAATCTGGTTGATAGCTCCTTGAATTTTATCAAAGTTCTCAGTAGGGATTGTAAGAAGTAAATTTTTGAGATTCTTACTATCCCCAAAAACTTTTTGAACTTCTTCATTTTTAGACATATTTGGATTTAACACTACTGGAGGAGGAAATTTCCTACTAAAAAAAGGAACAAAAGGACGAGTATTATGTATATTTATAACAAGATCATCGAATTGATAGGTTTTTTCCTGATTTTCTGGGAAATCAATATTTATCTCTATACTATCTGGTGTTTGGTTTGAGCCAGTTGTTGATCCAGTTATCGTTTTTATTTGATTTTTTGGACTATAGTCTTTGTTTTGTTGTGCAAATACAGAATTAAATGTGCAGAGAGAAGCTACTAATAAAGTTTTTGCTAAAAAGGTTTTAATAGTAGAAGGCCTAAAAAATAAGTTTTTTTTGGTTGGATTTTTTATATTTTCTTTCATTGTATTTCCTTTTTTTGAAAATTTAAATAAACTCATTTAACCACCTATTCAAACTATTCATATTATAGAAATATAATGATTAGTAGTGTTTATAAATATATCGTTATGGAAGATAAGAAATAAAAAGAAAAAGAAAAAGAAAAAATCATCTGCAAATCTTTTTGATTGGATCACAAACAGAGTTATAACAATCTGAATCTGTTTTGCATGGCTTTTGTACACATTGATAGAGTGTTTTTGAATTTGGGTCCAAATCACAGCGCTGATTTATCTTGCAGTCAGCAGAAGATTGACAATAACCTGATTTTAGTGTGCAGGTATGAGATTGTAGATTACAATATTCCCATGGGCTACACTCCAGATTAGAATTACAATAGCCTTCCCTTGAAAGGCATTTTCCAAGACTTTTTTCGCAGTATTGCCACCAAGAGCATTCTTTATCTGTTCCACATTTACTTTGAATTTGTTCGCAGGTATTTTTCTTCTTATTGCATGCTTGATTAGGGGAACAATCTGCATCTGTATCACAAAAGCCTGATGCAGGGAGGCATCTTTTTAATTTTGAATCACAGTATTGGTAAGACTTACAATCGAAATCATTTTCACAAAATCCTGCTTTTGGAGAGCAGATATGTTTTGTTATATTGCATTGCATATATATTGGACAATCAGAATCTACATCACATCTTCCAGCCAAAGGAATGCATTTGTTTTTATCTAAATCACAATATTGGTAAGGCTCGCAATCAAATTGATTAAAGCAATAACCTTTCACTGCCTTACAGGTATGAGAAGAATTATCGCAATATTGGTTCTTTAAGCAAAGTAAATCAGAATCGCAAAAACCTGCTTTTGGTAGGCATCTTCCAGAGGCTAAAGAACAGGTTTGCCAATTTTCACAATCTGCTTCCTGAGTACAAAAACCTTTTTTTA
>JBKBMW010000042.1:0-5672 GCA_046295675.1 Candidatus Anstonellaceae archaeon
GGGAAGCTGGGGAAGGCTTAATGACAACTGGTTTTCTTTGTGCAAAACTACTTCAAAGGTCAGGGCTTTATGTTTTTGCAGAAAATGATTATCCCTCTTTAATCAGAGGAGGGCATAATTTTATCACAATTAGAGCAAACACTCAAAAAATTTATGCATTGGATGGAAAAATAGATATTTTGATTGCTTTTGATAAGCGTTCAGTATTAGAACACCTATCTGATATTGCTCCTTTTGGGCTAGTGATTTTTGATGAAAAATTATCTCAACCTCTTTTGGAAAATATTAAAGCTAAAAATCTAATTCCAATTCCAATGCCTCTTTCCAGGTTTGCTTTAGAACTTGGAAACATTATCTATTTAAATCAAATTTGTTTAGGTGCTTTAGTAAAATTACTTTCATTAGATTTTTCTTTATTTCAACAGATTTTATCTGAATTATTTTCTAAAAAAGGAAAGGAAATATTGGAGAAAAATATTCAGGCCGCTAAGATTGGGTATGATTATATTTCAAACTCCAATTTAGAAAAATTTTTTTTGTTTTTATCAGAAAAACAGGCAAAAAATTATTTTCTTTTAAATGGAAATGACGCAGTTTGCTTAGCCTCTATAAAAGCAGGAGTTAAATTAGTTGCAGAATATCCGATGAGCCCTTCTTCTTCAATCTTACACTGGATGGCAGCAAATGCTAAAAAATACAATATAGTAGTAAAACATACAGAAGATGAGATTGCAGCAATAAATTATGTTCTTGGAGCAGCTTATGCTGGGGTTAGAGCAATGACTGCTACCTCTGGTGGTGGTTTTTCTTTAATGTCCGAAGCCTTAGGGAATGCTGGGCTGGCTGAAATCCCCTGTGTTATTGTAGAAGTACAACGAGCAGGTCCATCCACTGGGTTACCAACCTATACCGACCAGGCAGATCTGGAATTTGTATTACATGCTTCTCAAGGAGAATTCCCAAGAATAGTTTGTATGCCTGGAGATCCAGCAGAAGCATTTTATGAAACCTTTAATGTATGGAACATGGTTGAGCTTGTCCAAACTCCTGGAATAATTTTGCTCGATAAGTACTTGGCAGAATCCTTATTTTGTAGCGAGATAAAAACAGAAAATCTCCAGATAAAACGAGGCTTGCTTCAAAAAGATGAAGATATGGAAAGAGCAAAAGATTTTTTAAGATATAAGGTTACACCTTCTGGTATTTCTCCTCGTTCTATCCCAGGACAGAAAAATGGAATACATGTTGCATCTTCTTATGAACATGACGAAAGCGGTTATACCTCTGAAGACCCATTAAATAGAGTAATTCAAATTGATAAAAGAGCAAGAAAACTTCAAGCAATAAATCCACAAATCTATCAGCCAGTGTTTTTTGGCTCTTCAACAGCACCTATTTTAATAGTTTCTTGGGGATCAACAAAAGGAGTGATATTAGAAGCATTAAAACATTTAAATAGAGAAAATATTTCAGTTCGTTTTATGCACATAAAATATGCTCTTCCATTTGCAGCAGATACTATTAAAGAAGCTCTTTTATCTGCACAAAAAACTATAATTTTTGAAGGAAATTCTACTGGCCAGATGCGCTCTTATATCGCTAAAAAAACAGGAATCTTAATAGAAAATGTTTGTTTGAAATATGATGCAAGGCCATTTAAAGTAAGTCAGATTGTACAAGAGGTAAAAAAGCTTTATGAAAAATAAAAACAAATTTCTTAAAGGTGGTTGTTAATGCCAAATTTATCTGAATTAAACGAACCTAATCATACTATCACCTGGTGCCCAGGTTGTGGAAATTTTTCTATTTTAGCAGCTTTAAAAAAAGCAGTTGTAGATTGTAATTTAGAGCCACACAACACTGTAATAGTTTCAGGTATTGGCTGTGGAGGAAAAATTCCTCATTTTATTAAAACCTATGGATTTGAATCATTACATGGAAGGGCATTGGCAGCAGCTTCTGGAATAAAACTTGCAAACCATACTTTAAATGTTATTGTTGTTGGTGGAGACGGAGATGGCTATGGTATTGGCACTAATCATTTTGTACATGCTTGCAGAAGAAACTATAACATAACTTATCTTGTTCAAAACAATCAAATTTATGGATTAACTACAGGACAGGCTTCTCCTACCTCTCAAAAGGGAATGAAAACAAAAAGCACACCTTTTGGAGTTATTGAACCACCGATCAATCCAATTGCTTTGGCTTTAGCAAGCGGTGCAACT
Organism: Candidatus Anstonellaceae archaeon; assembly: GCA_046295675.1. GTDB lineage: Archaea > Micrarchaeota > Micrarchaeia > Anstonellales > Anstonellaceae > JAOAJF01. Next base: position 2,229 of record JBKBMW010000042.1, read on the forward strand.
TTTATTGCAAGAGGCTTTAGTGGAGATTTGCCCCATCTTGCAAACCTAATCTCAGAAGGAATAAAACATAAGGGTTTTGCTTTTATTGATATCTTTCAACCATGTGTGATATGGAATGAAATAAACACCTATGATTTTTTTAGAAAAAATTGTTATAAGCTAGAAGAAACCGATTACAAACCAGATAATAAATATGAAGCTTTTAAAAAAGCTTTCGAATCAGAAAAATTACCCATCGGAATTTTTTATAAAGAAATAAGGCAAACATATGAAGATGAACTAGAAGAATTAAAAGAGCTTCCGCTCGCAAAGCAGAATATAGAAAATATAGACATCTCAAAAAGTTTGGAATTATATCTTTAATTAGTTTTTTATATCTTCTCAAATAATAAATTTTAGAATAGGAAGTTTGTTTCAATTAAAAATTAAAAAATAAAAAAAGTTTATACAATCTTATAAAAGGTAAAATTTGCAAAAGGTGTTGTAAATGAATCTACATTCTAAAAAAATAATCATAAAAACTTCACCAAATATTTTTTTAGTATTTTTTTCCTTTCTATTTTTTTTAGTATTTTCATTTGCTGCTTGTTATCCAGAAGCTTTACAATATTTAGAACCAAATTTATCTTATTATTGTCAAAATGTTGTTTCTGAAGATCAACAAGCACAAATTTTATTTATAGATTCTAACCCAACCTTATTTTTTATCCAGAATTCAAAAGAACCACTAAAAGAGAAAACAAAAATAAAAACAATTTTGGATAGTTCTATTATTTATGATTCAAATTTTTCAACCTCACTTATAAAAGTCAAAAATTCTATTTCGTCATTTGAAGCAATAAATACTGAGCCAGAAAAAAAATGTTTACAATACCTTGGATTGGATACTCATTCTTGTACTGATGCTGAATCCTGTAAAGTTGCTGCTTTTTCTGTGCCTCAAACAGCAATTGCTGTTTATGCCCCTGGTTTTTTAGAAGCAATGCTTGACTATCAACAAAAACTAAAAGATCTAAACAATTCTTTGAACTCATTTAAATCCCTTCTTTCTTCTCCTACACAATCAGCTAGTTATTTAAAGGAAGTTTTGAATTCAATGAATGACATAGAGCAAAAGCTACTAGCCTATAACTCCAATTCCTTATTACTCGATAAAACCGATGAAGCTTGTTTGGATCAAAACAAAAAAAAACCTTGCTTTGAGTATTGTCCAAAACTTTCTCTTCCTTCAGACTGGCAACAAACCAAAGTGCAAGTTTCAGTTTCTGCTACTGTTTTAGAAAACATAAGTTCCACTTCTGATCTAGCTCAAAAAATTTCCGACAATTCAGAAAGCTGGTTAGAATTTTTGCAAAAACGCCATTCTATGTGGGATAATTTAAAAAAAGAAATCAACACTCTTAATTCTAATTTAAATTCTTCTTTCAACTCAAAAAAATGGATTGACAAGGAGCTTTTAGGCAAATTTAACAATTCTCTAAATGCTTTTGAACTTATTAATCAGAGAATAAAAAATGGTGAATTTTTTGTTTCTATAAATCAGGCTTTTGAATTAAAAAAGGAACTTCAAGCTCTAAAAGAACAAGCAGAGAGTTATAATTCAAAAGTCTCTAAATTAGAGCAAACCAAAAACAATATTGCTCTATCTCTTAATTCTTTAAAGCAGGCTGATTCTCCAACTTTTCAATCCTTTAATTCAAAGTTTGAAGAATTAAAAAACCAATCTATTTACCCTATAGAAAGTGCAAAATTAGATGATTTACTTAACTCTGCTTCTTCTTTAGAAAAAGATATTTTAGTAGAAGTTGCAAAAATCAAATTAAACATTCAAGAAAAAGATACTAACCAAACTTCTGATACTTCTATTAGTCAAATAACAAAAGAAAAGGATGTGGCTAAAAATTTGCAACTTCCTGCAATTTCCTCTCTTTGTCCTTTTTCATTTATAATTTTTAGTCTATTTGCATTAGTTGTTTTTAGAAAAAGAGAGTTCCTTAAACCTCCAGAAGCTTTTTAAATATTTTTATTTCTAAATGTTTTATGTCTAAAACTTTTGAAATCTTTTCTTTAATTTTTGTATTTTTGGTCGTTTCCTTACTTTTTGTTTTTTCCATTCCTGAACAATCGCCTACTAAGTCGCTGATCAAATTTTTTGCTACATTCTCTTTTTTTCTTTTATCACTTTCCTTACTTCTTGGTCCATTAGCAGTCCTATGGCCAAAATATTTTCTAAAACTACTAGATTTTAGAAAAACAATAGGGGTGGCAGCATTTATTGTACTCTTTGGCCATTTCTTTTTAACAATGCAGAATTACTTTGGCTGGAGTTTGACAAAGGCGGCTGCAGCCCCAGGAGTTCTTTGGGGCATCGTATCATTTTTTATTTTATCTATACTTGCAATAACCTCTTTTGCTTTCTTCTATAAATCATTAGGAGAAAAAATTTGGAAGAGCATTCATTATTTTAACTATCTTGCTTTTATTTTAGCTTTTTATCATTTTATTCTAAAAGCTTCTGGACCAAAGCAGATCTTTAATTACAATTATTTAGAATTTTTCTTAATCCTTCTTGGCTTAGTAGTTATTCTTTTGCAGCTCGCAGGCTTTATAACACGCTTAAAAAGAAAAGGAAACTAAAGAAGAAAGCATCGCTTTATAAATCTTTAGGTATATTATACCTCTACCACTAGTTTTAGTTTCTAGAATTAGTGTAAAAATATAAAAAAGAGGAATTTAGTATGAGTGAAGAGAATGAAAATTTTGAAGAGGGCAGATCTAACTACAACAGACAGATGCATGATGCTGTTTGTTCCAATTGTGGTAAGCCCTGCCAGGTTCCTTTCAAACCACAGGAAGGAAGACCTGTATATTGTAGAGAGTGTTATAAATCAAGAAAAAGATATTAATTTTTCTGCTTTTACACTATCAATCAATATAAATAAATCTCTTTTTTATTTTTCTTTTTTTTTGAGTAATTTTTTTTAATTACTCCTTTTTAATTAAAGCTTTCAAGGCAGTGGAAACCTTCCCTTTAAAAAAGCTTTTTTAAACAAACTCTCTTTTCCTTATCGGGATAGGCATGTACGATTATTATCTTTGGGTAAAACAAACAAAAAGAAAAAAACCAGTTTTTGAAAACAAAATTTTTATTCAAATTAACAAAACATTAGAAAGCCAATCAAAACTTCATCAATATTTTTAAATTTTAAATAATATAACTATCTCATGCAACCAAAAAAGGTACTTTTTATAATTGCCCCAAAAGATTTTAGGGACGAAGAACTTTTTGTTCCTAAGCAATATTTAGAAGAAAAAGGAGTTTTTGTGCAAGTTGCAAGTACTGAGCATGGAGTTGCAAAAGGTAAGCTTGGAGGAGAAATAAAAATAGATTTAAGCTTAGAACAAGTGAATACAAAAGATTTTGATGCTATTATTTTTGTTGGT
>JBKBMW010000043.1:0-5544 GCA_046295675.1 Candidatus Anstonellaceae archaeon
ATTAGCTGGAGCTGCAATTGCAAGTTCAACTGCAATGCTTGTAGGGGCGTCTTTAGTGCTTTATTTTGCTAGAAAAAAACTTGATTACAAATTATAAAACAAAATATTAATTGCAATATTTTCATTTCTTGTTTCTTCTGCATTGTTTTCTTTTTTACTTCAATATCTTTATTCTACTTCTTTAACAACCTTCAAACTTTATCTTGCTTTAGCAATTCTTATTTTAGCATTTTTATTTTTTGTCTTTTTTTGGGTTTTAATAATCCTTCTAAAAGGAGTAAACTCTAAAGATTTTAATGTTATTATAAATTTTTTTAAGGAGTTAAATTTTAAGCCGTTACAACCTTTAGTAAATCTTCTTAAAAGATTTTTTGATTTTTTAACAAAATACACTGGTTGATAAAAATATATGGAAAAATATGGTTAAATTTTTTTATCTGACTTTAAAATAACTTAACTACTTTTGATTAATTTCTCTTATCCTAAGGCTCTACCCCAATTCTTGTTATTACTCTTGCAGCTAAAAAGTTTGCTAATCTTGCAACTTTTTTTAAAGGCATTTTTTTAATTATTGCTGCAAGCGCCCCACCTGCAAAAAAATCCCCAGCTCCGGTGGTATCTTTTATTTTTTTTAGCTTTTTTGCTTTTTGCTCTAAAATTATTTTTCCTTTTTCAATTATTTTACATCCTTTTTTTCCTGCCTTTAAAAAAACTAAAGCGTTTAGTTTGTTTAATTCTAATTTCTTTTGTCCAAAAGCATCCATTTCCTCTTCATTTAAAAAAATATAATCTGCCTTTTTACAAAAAAAGAGCGTTTTAGAAATGTTGTTTTTAATAAGGTTTGCAGATTCTAAAGAAACTGCAATTTTTGTCCCAGTTTTTTTTAATTTCTTTATTATACTCAAAACGCTTCTTCCAATTTTTGGATAAAGCAAAGTTATATTTGTACAAAAAAATATTTTTGTTTTTGGCAAAGGCTTTAATATTAAAGTTTCAATTCCAACTCCTAAATTTGCAATAAATGTGCGTTCTTTATTTTTATCAATTAAGCAGATTATCCTTCCAGTCCTGCCTTTTTTTTCTATAGCCCAATCTTTAATTTTATATTTTTTTAAACTTTTTTTAAAAAACTTAGCTTCCTCATCCTGCCCTAAAATTCCACTATAGATGCATTTTTTTCCTCCAGCTAATTTATATGCAACTGCCACATTTTTTGCATTATCTCCAGCATTTTTATCTATTATCTTTAATTTTTTTAAAAGCTTTTCAATCTTTTTTAATGGAAAAAAGTTTGTGCAATTTCTTTTAATTTTATATTCTTTTTCTATCCATTTTTCATATTTTGCATAATAATCAATTACTGGAGTGCCTATAAAAAAAACTTCAGTTTTTTGCATAATATGAAATACAAAGACTTAAATAAAAAGATACCACTATATTTTTATGGAATTTATTTTAGAAAATGCTCTAGTTTTAAGCTCTTCTTTACCCTATGTATTTAAAAGAGCAAATCTTTTAATTACTGAAAATAAAATTTCTCAAATTTCAAAATTTAAAATTTCTTTTCCAGGTGCAGAAAAAATTGATTGTACAAACAAAGCAATCTTGCCTTCTTTTATAAACGCTCATACTCATGCCCCTATGTCCATTCTTAGAGCTTTAGGAGAGGATTTAGAGCTTTTTGAATGGCTTAATAATTATATGTGGCCAATAGAAAAAAAACTAACTAAAGAAGATGTTTATTGGGGCACTCTCCTTTCAATCATTCAAATGTTTCATAATGGAACAAGCTGTTTTAATGAGCACTATTTTCATATAGGCGCAATCTTGGATGCAGTGAAACAATCAAAAATTAGAGCTATCTTAGGGTATTCTATGATTGATTTAGGGGATTTTAAAAATAAAGGCCAAGCTGAACTAGAACAAGCAGAAAAAGATTTTAATCTAGTCCAAAATTCAAATTCATCTTTAATTCTCCCATCAATAAATCCTCATGCCCCTCATACTTGTTCATTTGAATTATTAAAAGAATCTGCCAGTTTAGCTAAAAAAAATAATTGTATCTTGCATACTCATGTAGCAGAAACAAAAACAGAATTAAATCAAATTAAAAAGAAATACAAAACTACCCCAGTTAAACTTTTAGCAAAAGCAAATTGTTTAACCAATTCTACTGTGCTTGCTCATTGTGTTTATTGCAATAAAGAAGATATTCTCTTAATAAAAAAGTCAGCTTCTTCTATAGCTCATTGCCCAGTAGCAAACTTTAAATTAGCTTCAGGTTCTCTTTCTCCGCTCAAAGAATTTTTAGAAAACAAAATAAATATTGCAATTGGAACAGATGGGCCTGCAAGCAACAATTCCTTAAATTTATTAGAATCTGCAAAATTTGCTGCTTTAGCCCAAAAGAATTTTTCAGCCAATCCTAAAGCTTGCAATGCAGATCAGGTTTTATATATGCTCACAGAAGGAGGTTCAAAAGCCCTTAAACTAAATTCAGGAAGAATTCAACCAGGTTATTTGGCAGATTTGGTATTTTTTGATTTGTCTAGCCCTGAATTAATTCCATTCTCAAACAATGCTGGTTGGATAGTTTATGCTGCTACTCCCCTTTCCATTACTGACTTAATGATCAATGGAGAATTTGTTATGAGAAACAAAAAAATTCTAACCTTTGATGTAAACAAAGTATTAGAACATGCTCTTAAAATAAGAAATAAGTTAAATACTTATCTATCTATATAATTTTATGAGTAAAATAAAAGATCCTTCTTTAGCATCAGAAGGAGAAAAGAAAATTGAATGGGCAAAAAAACACATGCCTCTTCTTTCTCAAATAATTAAAGAATTTGAAAAAACCAAACCCTTTAGAGGCTTAATCATTTCAGTGGCTTTGCATCTAGAGAAAAAAACAGCAGTGTTGTTAAAAGCACTTTCTATAGGCGGGGCAAAGGTTTATGCCAGCTCATGTAATCCAAATACTACTGATGATGCAGTTGCAGCTGCTTTGGCAAAAGAAAAAAATATAGAAATTTTTGCTTGGTCTAAACAAACAGGAGAAGAATACTATTGGTGCCTAAATCAAATTTCTCAAGCAAAGCCAAATATAATCATTGACGATGGAAATGATTTAACCTTTTTAATACATAAAAACTATCCAAATTTAATTCAAAATAAAGTATTAATTGGTGGATGCGAGGAGACCACTACTGGGGTTAAACGTCTTTATTCCATGCAAAAAGATAGAGAATTAAAAATTCCAATGATAGCAGTAAACAATGCCTATTCAAAATACCTTCTTGATAATCAATTTGGCACTGCCCAAAGCACTTTGGATGCAATCATAAATGGATTAAACATATTGTTAGCTGGAAAAACAGCTGTTGTATTGGGTTATGGCTGGTGTGGGCGAGGAATTGCATCAAGGCTTAAGGGCTTAGGAGCAAATGTAATTGTAGTAGAGGTAGAAGGCTATGCCTCAAATAGCAATGAACCAGGAGAGATTAGAGCAATAACTGCACTTTATGATGGATATAAATTACTAAATCATCTTCAGGCAGCAAAAATAGGAGATATTTTTATCTGTGCTACAGGAAATATTAATGTTTTAAGAAAAGAGCATTTTTTAGAAATGAAAGATGGGGCAATCTTATGCAACGCAGGACATTTTGATGTTGAAATTGATAAAAAAGCCCTAAAGGAAATTTCTAAAGAAGTTTTAAATCCATTAGATGGAGTAGAAGAATATATTTTAAAAAATAACAAACACCTCTATTTACTCTCAGAAGGAAGGCTTGTAAATTTAGCCAAGCCTTTAGGGCAAGGACATCCTATAGAAATAATGGATGGTTCTTTTGCTTTGCAGGCTTTAAGTTGCAAATATTTAATCGAAAATAAAGGTAAACTAAAAGAAGGAGTTTATGATGTACCAAAAGAAATAGACAAAAAAGTTGCATCTCTAATATTAAGGTCTCATGGTGTTGTTTTGGATAAACTCACAAAAGAACAACTCAACTATCTTAATGAGTGGAGAATAGGTACATAAGTTTTCAAAAAAGAGTTATAAATATTTATTTATAAATCTATTTATTATTTATTTCCAAATCAAAAAACTTTCTAAAAAGGAGGGAGGAAATGTCTTTTTTATTTACTTCTGAAGCAGTGTGTGAAGGTCATCCAGATAAAGTCTGCGATCAAATTTCAGATGCAATCTTAGATGCTATTCTAAAAAAAGATCCAAAAGGCCATGTTGCAATAGAAACCTTGGTGAGTACTGGTTTAATTGTGGTTGCTGGAGAAGTCACAACCTCTTGCTATGTTGATATCCCGACAATAGTTAGAGACACAATTAAAGAAATAGGGTATACTGATCCAAATCTTTATTTTGATTATCGGGGATCTGGGATTTTAGTTGGAATAAAAGAGCAATCTGCTGATATTGCAATTGGTGTAAAAGAAGAAAAACCACAAGACATCGGAGCAGGAGATCAAGGCATAATGTTTGGTTTTGCATGTGATGAAACTCCAGAGTTAATGCCTCTTCCAATTTCTCTTGCAAATAAACTGGCAGCAAAATTAGCAGAAATCCGAAAGAAAAAAATTCTCCCCTATCTTCGCCCTGATGGAAAGGTGCAGATAACTGTTCAATATAAAGAAGTAGGCAAGCCCATATTTGTTCCTATTGTGGTTATTGCTCAGCAACACGAAGAAAAAGATAGTTCTGGAAAAGAAATAACTCAAGAGAGATTAAAAGAAGATTTAATAGAGCATGCAATAAAACCAGTTTTAGGAAAATATTTTACTGATAAAACAAAAGTGATAGTAAATGGAACTGGAAAATTTGTTCTTGGAGGCCCAGCCTCTGATGTCGGCGTAACTGGAAGAAAAATTATAGTAGATACTTATGGTGGAGCAGCTCCTCATGGAGGTGGATGTTTTTCAGGAAAAGATCCAACAAAAGTGGATCGATCCGCTTCTTACATGGCACGCTATATAGCAAAAAATATTGTTGCAGCTTCAATTGCCTCAAGATGTACTGTTCAACTTGGTTATGTTATAGGCCATCCAGAACCAATTTCTGTTTGGGTAGATACTCATAACACTGGAAAAATACCAGAGGAAAAGATTTTAGAATTAATAAAAAAGCATTTTAGATTAAGGGTAGGGCACATTCTTCTGGATTTAAATTTAAGAAGGCCAATATATAAAAAAACTGCTGTTTATGGGCATTTTGGAAGAGAAGACCCAGATTTTAGTTGGGAAAAAACAGACAAAGCAGATATTTTAAGAAAAGAAGCAGGGTTATGATTTTTATTACAACTCCTAAACACTAAAAAATATAAATTTTGATTGTTTTCTTTTTTCATGGTTTTAAGACAAAGATACAAAGAGTCTCAATCCACCAAAAATGAAAAAATTCTATTAAATCAGCAAAAAGGTTTTTTTTATTCAAACCAAACTCATAAATTTTTAACTACTACTCTTTCTTTTTTTTTACCTAATTATCCTTATTCTTATTATCATAAGCAAAATTTTTTTAAGAAC
>JBKBMW010000044.1:0-5492 GCA_046295675.1 Candidatus Anstonellaceae archaeon
GCTGCACGAAATCGAATATAAAAGCTTCAAAAACGCATGCAACTATTTTTCAAACAGTGAAGAAGAAGCAAAAAAAAATCCAATTCAAATAAAAAATGTGATAATTAAAATAAAAAAAGAAAATCCAAAGCAAGAGGTGAAACAAATGCCTGAAGGCGCAAGCGAAAATAGGGAAAAAGAAATAAGAGAAATAGCATACATTTTAAAAGATGCTGAATTTGGAAAATCACCAGCAAATTTACTTTTTGTAGGTAAACCAGGCACAGGGAAAACAACCATTGCAAAATATTTGCTAAACCAATTAAAAGAAGTAAGTTCAAAGCCATTTGATATCTATATTAATTGTTGGGAGACATCTACTCGTTTTGGTATTTTAAATAAAATAATAACTGAACTTGGCGGAATGATGCCAAGAAGAGGAATTGCTGCAGATGAGGTTTTAGCAAGAATATCTGAATTTATAAAAAAAGAGGAAAACATAGTTATTGTTATATTAGATGAAATAGACAGGCTTTTGGCAAATGGGGAAGAAGGAGTGTTATATGACTTAGCAAGAGCAAAGGAGTTGTTTGGGATAAAAATTTCATTAATAGGAATAACTAACTTGGAAAATTTTGCATCCAATCTGGATTTAAGAATTGCATCATCCATTATTCATTATTCAATTAAATTTGAACCATATACCTCAATTGAATTAAAACAAATATTAAAGGAAAGAGCTAAATTAGCTCTTTGGCAATCGGCTTATAATGATGATGTAATAGGACTTTGTGCTGCTATTGCTGCTAAAGCTGGAGGAGATGCAAGATTTGCTATTCATCTTTTATGGGCAAGTGCAAAAAAAGCAGAGGATGAAAATAGACAAAAAATTTTAATTGATGATGTCTATAGTTCAAGAGATAAATCCTTGGCTTATGCAAAAACTCCTTTAGCAAGAAAAGTGCAAAATTTAGATGAATTTGATAAAACAATAATCAGTACTATCGTGGAATCAGATGAAGGTGTTAGCTCTGGAAAAATCTATCAGAAATTAAATGCTTCTCCATCAGAACAAAGAACAATTAGAAATAGATTAGAGCGTTTAGAAAAGGAGGGTTTGGTTATTTCAAAAGAAATAACTTTTAACAGTGGGGGGAAAACAAGAATTTGGAAAGTAAAAACAGATTAATAACTTAATTATATTTTTTCAAATTCTTTTTGTAAAAGAATAGCATCTTTTTCTAATAAAGGAGACTCACAGATTATTGTACCCTCATAACCTCCGTTCTTTAAAACTTTCAACAAAGGTTTAAATGGCGGGGAGTTTGATGAAATTGGAAGATGTTTTTTCTCTCCCTTTTCATTAAATTCAATTCCACTAAAATGTATATGTAAATTTTTAGAAAATTTCTCCCCTAATCTTTTTTCTCCAAAATCCAAGATTTTTCTATAATCGTCTTCGTTTTTTATAAGTTGAATTCTTGCATGGTAATGTGCAAAGTCAATAACTGGAATAAGGTGGTCTAATCCAAAATATTCAGCCAAAGAAATTATTTCTTCCAAATCTCCATAAGCAGATTTTTTTCCAGTTAATTCTGGTCCCAATAAAAAATTAAATTTTCTTTCCTGTGCTTTTGAAATCAATTCCTCATAAGCCTGTTGAACAAGTTTTTTACATATCTCCTTTGGATTGTTTTGATAAAAACCAGTATGAATAACTATTGGCTTTGCATTTAAATAATGCGAGATTGTTATAGAATCAAAAATATGTTTTAAAGAATTTTTAACAACTTGTTGTTTAAAGGAGCAAAGATTAATATAATATGGGGCATGTACTGATAGACTAACTCCAACTTCTTTGGAAGTTTGGCCACATAACTTTGCTGCCTCTTGTTGCATTTTTACTCCATGTACAAATTCTACCTCCATAGATTTAAGAGAAAGACTTGCGCATGTTATTATTCCTTCTTTTGTAGAATGCGAAGGTGAGGATATAGGCACCCCTGCTGGACCAAATCTTATTTTCATTTTTTTCACTAGATTTTATCAAAAATATCTATTTTAAATTCTGAACCAAGTATAGAAGCAAGCTGATATATAAAAATAATTGTTGTAATCATACAAAGGGCTACGAAAACATAACTATAAAGTTGCATAATTGCCAGAAATTGATTTGAAACTATTAGAGCATTAGATACATTAGCAGCCAAATCTTTTTTTGCTAAGTTAAAAATCAAACTGATAATTTCATTTTCCTTTTCCCAGTCTATTTGAGGAAAAGGAGCAACTATAGCCGATATCTTTGTTAGAGAGTCTAAAAGATTTTTATTTATTGTGTTCAAATGATTTTGCTCAATTCCAAATGCAAGCATTAGGAGTGGGTAGAATATATAAAATCCAATTGCCCCAGCTAAAATTGCTCCGCCAACCTTTCTTGTCATAAAAAACATCCTTAACAATAACCCCAATGGAAGGAATAAGGAAAATCCGCTTTGAGCTATAAAAAACAAAAATTCTTTTTGGGTTTCTAACAACAAGCCAGTGTTAAGCAAATTAAAGGCAATCGAACTAAAATGCCCGGCTGCATATTCTAAAGAAGAAAGAGGTGTAGCATCAATTACATTTAATCTTATCTTAACTGAAGCTAATGAGGCAAGAGAAGAGGAGGTAGAATAAAGATAATTCACTGTTTGATAAATCAAGGTAGTAGCCATATCTTGTTTACATAGGCTAGCACTAATAAAAGTAGGAAGAGAGGGATAAGAACAATTCTGAAGATAGGCTTGATCTACTAATGAACTTGCTAAAACAGATAAAGATGCAGAACCAGATACTAGCACTCCTAACAAAGCAGCATTAATTATTGCTTGGACTAATTCTTCTACTCCCCAACTCAAAATTTTCTTTGAACGAATTATTTGTGATAAACCAATTGCAAAGCCAGCTAAAATAATGGAGATAATAACTAAGTTTATCCCAAGATCATAAGCAGATGGGATTAAATTTTGTCCTTCTAAAAGTGAAGTCCCCATAAAAACCTTAGACTAGAAAAGTTTTAGAAGTGGAAGCAATTGTTTCTGCTGCTCCTGTTAAAGCTGCAACAACTATTCCTCCAATAAATAATCCCATTGCCACTGTTTGCCATTGCCCTCTGTTTGTTGCAGGTTGTGTGTAAGATAAACCAAAGGTTAAACCTGCCAATATAATTAAAATAATTGCAATGTTTGGGCCTAATTCCAATAAAATATTCTTAATATTTCCTATAAAATTCACAATTTCAGGCATAACCTCACTTCTCAATTCTGTTTATTATAAACACATAAAGTATTGATCCTAAAACTGCTAAAAAAACCGATGAGAAAACCAAAATAAAGCTGGCGACAATAAGCCCTATTGGAGTGGGAAGAAAATTTTGTATTGCAACTCCAAATGGTTTAAAGTTTTCAAATCCAAATCCAAGAATTAATAAAATAATAGAAGGAATTAAAGAACCTAAAAGAGAAGACAAAAATGCCACTGCTACTGAAAGTTTCATATCAAAAAATTTTGCTGCTTGCACTTTTTCTAAAACTAACGGGGCTAATATTCCAATTATTACTGGAAGGATGCATATTACTGGAAAATAAAAAAATATTGAAACATCGTTTGCTTCAGATAAATTGAAATAAATGTTTAATACACCGATAAGAAGAATAAAAAAGGTTAAAAGAAGAGTACCTGGAATTGAGCTTACCAAAACTTCAAGTATAGCTCTTAAAAAATTATTTTTTATACCCTTAAAAATTGGTTCTGTCAAAATAGCCATATAATGATAAAAAAAAGGAGATTTAAAAATTTTCCCTTTTTTCTTCCTATCCATTTTCTCATATTCTTTATAATATAAGTAGATCTTAGAATTTCATTAAAATTGATTACTTTTTATTTCTATATAGCTATAGATAGCTTTTTGGTTCTTTTAACTCCTTGTCCCTGTATCCCTTTTTATATTGATTGAACTGCTCTTACAAACCTGTCAAAATATTCCTGATAGTATTCTCTTCCCTTTCCTTGATGTTTTTTATAGTATTGCCTAGAAGCCTCACTAATATAAAAGCAAGCCTCTCCATATGCTACTCTAAGTGCAGCTAAAGATTGTTCATCATATGCTTCCAGTAAAAGAAGATTATATAAATCCTGTAATTGTGCCAATGCTTTTTGACCTGTTTTTGTTAATTGATTTCTCCTTGTTTCAAAATTTAACCAAGCAAGAATTCTCCTTATAAGTAAAATCAATGCTCTTTTTACTTTTTCCAAAGCCGAGTATTTCTTAATAGTAGTCTGTTGCACTAATCCAGTTTCAATTCCTTTTTTCAATTCTATTTTTTTCTTTAAATTTTCCTCTAAATTTTTATTTATTTGTTTGCTTATAGAATACCTCTGCAAGGCAATATCTGGAGAAACAAAAAAAGGCGAAATCTTGGATTTTTTTGCTTTAAGCAATATCTTTGAAGCCTTTAGAAGTGCTTTTTGAAGTCTTTTGTCACCTTCTTTTAAGGTTTTATTTATAGCTGTACTGCTTTCTTCCTGCAATTGCTCAAATTTTTTAGATGTTTTTTTAACATGTTTAATCAACATCTTGTTTGCATTTTTTACTTCTTGATCTACTTCTAGCCCAATCTCTTTTACTTTTTTACTAACCTTTGGAATAAAAGTTTGAAAATAATTTCTCTTTTTTTCTTTCTCTATTTTATGCCTTCTTATCATGGACTTTTGCAAAAGCATCACCTTATAAAATAAAACCAAATAAAATCTTTAAAACTTATCTATTTTCTTTTTGGTTTTTTATACATTCCTTAACAAAAGCAATAAAAAGAGGAGAAGGATTTTCTAATCTCGATTTAAACTCTGCATGGGCCTGTGTTGCTACTCCCCATCCATCTCTCCATTCGCACATTTCCATTATTTGCCCATCTGGAGAAGTTCCTGAAAAAACAAGCCCTGCTTCCTCTAAAAGTTTAACATATTCAGTGTTTACTTCATAGCGATGACGATGGCGTTCAAAAATTTTTTCTTGTCCATATGCTTCATAAGCCTTTGTATTCTTTTTTAACACACATTCCCAAGCACCAAGGCGCATACTCCCCCCTTTTTGCGTAATTTTTTGTTGTGAAGGCATAAGATGAATCACTTGATGGGCAGATTTCTCATCAAATTCGGCTGAAGTTGCACCTTCAATTTTTGCAACATTTCTTGCATACTCTATAACCATTAATTGCATCCCAAGGCACAATCCTAAATACGGGATAGAATTTTTTCTTGCATATTCTATCGCTTTAATTTTTCCTTCCACTCCTCTTGAACCAAATCCACCAGGAACTATAATTCCATCATATATTGAAAGAAGGTCATGAGGGGATTTTTCATTTTCTAAAAGTTCAGTATCTACAAAGTCAATTTTTGTCTGAACATTCAAATAACAGCTTGCATGGATAAGTGCTTCTTTTACTGATGCATATGCATCTACAACAGAAGTG
>JBKBMW010000045.1:0-5070 GCA_046295675.1 Candidatus Anstonellaceae archaeon
ATGGACATGATGGGCTATTGGATAAACAAGCTGGCGTAAGTAGGTTTCAAAACTTGCTATCTTTGCTTCCTTTGCCTCTTCAGATAAAAGAGGAAAATTAATTGGGCTGATTTTTAAAACAGCTAATATTCGCCCATCCAGTGTTATTATTTTATTTTCTTCAATAGCTCTAATATTTGAAAGAAGGGTTGGATTTGATTCCAATGTTGTCCTATCAGAACTAAGGTAATACTTTAATCGCAAATAGAGATAACGATCCAAATTAGCAAAGATAAAGATAAGGCATAAAAACAAAACAGTACCCCAAACATAGATTGAATCAGAAGGATTTTCAAACAAATCTGCTGATAATACCATTGAAATATAGGTAAGAACAAATGTTATTATAAGATAAACCAATTGCTTTATAGTTATAATTCCACCTAATTTTTCATCAATATCGAAAGTATCTTTTGATGGAATAGTTCTATATCCTGGCATTTTACTTTCCTCCTATCAATGCTATTGCTGAGATTATAGCAATTACAATTACAAGCAAATCAACAAAACCAAAAAAAACTATAAAGGATGCACTAAAAAATGTCGAACCTAAAGTATTTTGGAGAGTTATATCCCCTATTTCCACAAACATTTTATATATAAGAAGTAAAATAGAGTTGATTAGACTTAATACAAAAACCATAAAGGTTATGCCCAAAAGTGCTTTTCCAAATCCTTTGGTTGAAGAATTAAAAAATAATAGCAAGGTAAAGGGAAAGAATAAAAACAAAGTTATAAAGAGTATATAACGCGAAAGTAGGATTAGATAAGAAAGATTTAAAAAAGGAAGAAGAAGTTTTAAGATTTCATAATTTTCAGCTAAAAATTCTGCTGAAATGGTACTTTTTGTTAAAATCTCAGCTGGTTCTTGTCCAACTATCCATTGGCTCACTCCACTTAAAAGATTTACAGATTGAGTTATAATTGAATAAGACACAAAGGAGAGGATAACAAAAACTCCTAGCCAAATATATTGTGCCAGAGCTTCTGCTCTTTTTTTTGGATTAAAAATATTTAAGATTAGATAAAGAGAATTGAAGGCCCAAGCCACTCTAAATAATGCAAGTGCGATTGCCACCATATTGGAATATGCAGTTTTATAGGGTTCAATATTTGGAGTTGCAACTACTAAAAATGCTATGTTTGTGATGATAATGTTGGCAGTGGTGCGCATTGCATTAAATTCACTAACTGCTCTATAACTTTCAGCACATTCACCAAAATGCCTTATTGCATTATCAAAATCATAATTTTTACATGCTTCCAAAGTCTGCAAATAATCTGCTTGTTGAGAATAAAAAAAACTGCTAAATATTGAAAAGAAAAGAAAGAAAAAAAGAAAGCTAAAGCTCCCTGTAGATCGCTTGCCACTTGACCATTTCATCAATAAGTTAAATGAAAGAATTATTAAAAATATTACTATAAGAAAACCGACTAAATCTTCTCCTTTTATTTTTTGTTTCTCTTGATTTATTCCTTTTCCTGGAACAAAAATAAATGCTTTTGCACTTCCATATTCTTCTGATCCTAAAACAATAGCACCTAAGGTAAATGTGTCTTCTCTTTGATCAACTTCTATTTGTCCAACTCCTTTGGAATCAGTTTGAATTATTTTTTTTTCTTTTTCTCCACTAAATAAAATCCCTGCATTACTCATTGGCATATCCAACTGATCAGTTACTTTTGCTAAAATAGTTGCTTTAGAATTTTCTATTTTTTTAATTTCTAGTTTGATAGATGGAATAGATCTGCTACTATCGCAGGCTTGTTCAATAGTTTTTTGATAGAAAGGAGTATAGAGCTTAAAATTACAATCATTAGAGCTTATATTTGGCTGATCTAAATAAATGCGATAGACTAAGGTTGCATAATAATAATTTTCATCCTCGCTTTCGTTTAAAGAAGAAATGTAAAGATTCCCACTTTGCGAAGGCGAGGGGATAAGATTTAATTGTAATAATGGATAGTTTTTACCTCTCTTAACTAATTTTAGGTCATTTTTTGATTTGATAAAAATGTTGTCTTTTATTTTTAGTTCATATTTTAAAAAATCTTTAGGAAGTTTGAGATGTACGATTCCATTTGCAAATCCTTTTTGCGGAACTGCTAATAAATTTTGATATTCTAAAATATCTGGATAAAATTTTATCGATAAAGAAAAATTTCCTTCTACTTTATCAACTATAGTGCTGGAGGAATTCAAAACACAGTTTATAACTATTGTACAGTTCAAGCCTTCACAAGTTGTGCTGTTTTGTTTAGTAAATACTCTTTTTTGATATTTTCCCTCTCCTGAAAATAGGATAGTGAGGTTTTTTTTCTCGCTTGAATTAAATAAATTTGAAATCGGAAGAATTAAGCCTCTGGTTTGGTAATCCTCTATTTTTGCAACTATATCATAAGTATAACCGGAAACAAAATATTCCTCTTTACAAATTTCTTCAGAATCTTTGGTGTCGTTTATAACAAAATCCAGATTAGATTTTTTTAATAATAAGCTCTGCGAAGGCAAATAAAAAGCTTGATCCTTTTCATCAAAAACAGAGGGATAAATGTAAAGAATTTTTACCCAAGCATTTTGCAAGCTATTGTTTGAAAAAAATATTCCATCAGAATAATTAGAAGGGGGAAATGTTGCATTCTCGAAAGTAGGCATAGCTACTTTGCTATTCCAATATCTCACCCATTCTTGATTTTCCTGAGCATCGAGTTTTTTAATAAGAGAGAGGGTGATTTGCTCTTTTAAGTTTGAAGGAATCTTATCTAAAATTGCACATGGAGAGGTATCTGTTGTAAAAAAAAAACTGCAATTAAGTTCCTCTTGAACTGGAGTGGGTTCTTGATAATTAGATAGATAGATATAATCAAAATAAGTTCCTGGATTTTTTGCATCAGAAAAATTCAAAAATAAAAAAATGAAAAGTAGACAGATAGATAAGAAAAAGAAGCGCATTTTAAATCACATTTATTGGCAAATTGGTTGCTATTGCTGCTATAATGGTTGCTAAAAATGCAATAAAGCCATTATGTCTTACTGCTGGATCTGGATAAGCAATCATAGCTAAGGATATAAGCATAACTATTGCCAATAAAAGATTTGTAAGCATGTTGATGTTTGAAACAAATTCGCTGATTAATTCTACCATGTAATACCCCGATTTCTAAAAAACCTTAAGTCCGCAAATAGCACCCCCCATAAAAAAGTTTAAAGCACTTATTCCGATTATATATAAGATTACTGCTGCAATTGGACCTAAAATCATTTTTACTCCATAGTTTCTCCATTCTGGAAAAGCTGCTCCTGAAAATGTTGCAACACCTAAAATAAAAACTAAGATTATAAACAAAAAGGCCCCTTTTAAAATCCATTCCCTAACAAATACACATATTTTTGAATTTTCTGCCCATGGGCTATCGATGTTTTCAGTAGAGATGGTAGTAAATACTCCGCTAACATTTTGTGGTTGTTGTTCATTCTGACCAAGAACAAAATTTAAAAATGTAAAAAAGGCAAAAAGAAAAGTTATAAAAAGCAAAAGTTTTTTCATTTTTTTCTCCCCTTTTGTAGTTTTTCTTATTAAAACTAAATACTAACAAACTTTTAAAGTATTTAAATTTTTGCTAAAGTTTCTAAAGGAAGGATTTTTAATAAAAAAGATAGGAATAATATAGAATAATATAGAAATTATAGAAATAATAAAAAAATAAAAATTGAGCCTGTAGCTCAACTTGGATAGAGCGTCTGGCTTCGGACCAGAAGGTTGCGGGTTCAAATCCTGCCAGGCTCGAATTTAAAATAATTGGAATTATTCTTGACCTTTATATTCTCCATAAAATGCAACAAGAGTATTTGATGGGTTCTTGTAGGTTGCCAATTCCATTGGAATCATTATTTCATAATCCGAAATACCATAGGTTCCAACTGCTGATTGATTAATTTTCACTGCAAAAATTAAATCTTGTACTCCATTATAACAGGTTGAGCTTTCTGAACCTTGCCAGAAGATACCTGTGGAGAATGGAGAGTTTTGAGTTATCTTTGCTACTGGAACATTGCTTACTGTTCTTCCAAACACGCTAAAGGTATCCGTGTTATCAGCAACACTATCATTGTTTAAATCAAAATAGTTCTTGATTGTACGGCTTTGAGTTGAGGAAAGACCCAAAGCATTATCAGCTATCTCGAAGTCATTTATGCCACTACCGTTATGTAATGAACCATTAGCACAAGTACCAAGAGGATAGATTCTGCTAAAGCTCACATTTACAGTTGGTTCAGCAACATAAATTGTTTTTCCATGGGTTGCAGACCAATTAAGTAAAAAGTTTCCAACACCACTTCCTAAGATTAAATTACCTAAAGTTGCTCCATAGTATTTCTGCCATTCTTTGATAACATTAAAGCTGAAGTTTACTTGAACTGACGAATTTGATTTGTCTTTAGCATATACTGAACAATTCCAAGTTCCCCATAAGGTTAGATTGAAGTAGGGAGAACGATAATAAGTTGAATTAATAGCAGTTGCATTTTCGTTATTTAATATTATCGTTCCGTTTGGAGCAGTCACTGTAAAAAGAATTTGGTCTAAATCATTTTGACCATCACCATCAGTGACTTGTGCATAACAATATGTGATTTCCATTTGAGTGTTGTTTAACGAGTATGTGTTGTTTATTTGTGGAAGACTATTTGAAACAACCATTGCTGAGGAGTTTAATGGGGTGCCATTTTGATAAGTATCAGATGGAGTTATTTGACAGATTATTGAATCATTTTTGGAATAATAAGAATTAGAAAGGTTAGGTTGAGTTTGGTTTGGTAATAAATTATCGTTTACAAACCAGTTATAGTAAAGTGTGATAGAATCATTATCTAAATCAGAATAGTTAGAAGCAGTGCAATTTATATAAGATGTTGTTTGATAAATAACTGAAGGCTCTATTGTGAGATTGATGATAACTGGGGGATTATTTGGATAAATGTTTTGGCCAGATGTAGTTGCTGAATTATTACTACTGTCAAAAAAGGTT
>JBKBMW010000046.1:0-4909 GCA_046295675.1 Candidatus Anstonellaceae archaeon
TGAGCATCGTTTTGTTGACACAAAAGGACGAGTTGATACTTTTATTAAAAAGCAAGAATTAGCAAAAAAATATCAGTCACTTTCTAAATTAAATCAAAAAAAACATAAAAAAACAGAAAAAGAACAAAAAAGTAGAATTTTAAGATGGCCCTTTGCAAATAAAGCCATTCTTGCAGAAGCACTTAAAAGATCTGCTACAATAAATGGAACAAAAAACCAAAAAAGATAAGCAAGAGAGGAATAGGCTGGAGCTATTATTAACAAAATAAATTTTCCAAAAACAACAAAAAATCCAAGCACTGCTAACCCTAAATAACTTATCCATTTTGTCATGGATATTGAAATTTTTTTAAATAGAGCAGAGTTTTTTTCATTTTCTTCTACCAAAATAACTTGTTGGGATGAATAAATAGGGGATAAAACAATTGGAGCGATGTTTTTTATAATTGCAGAAATTATCGCATAGCCTGCTACTGCTCCTGGCATATTCCCCAAAAAATAAGCAATAAGTAAAACATCCATCTGGGCAACCAAAGGCTCTATTAAGGAATTGAGTGTAAAAGGAAAACCAAATTTTAAATTCTCTGCTAAGTTTTTAATAGAAAAAAATCTTAAACTAAATTTTTGTTTTATAGATTTGAACCATTTAAATACAAAAAATAAAGAAAGGAGCATTCCTCCTAAATAACCTAAGGTATTTGCTAGATAAATAAAAAAAGCATTGTTAAGTTTATAAAACAAAAAAGGTATAAAAAAAATTATTTTTGAAAACTGGAAAAATAGGTCGGCTAGAGTAGATTCCTTAAATTTTTTTAATGCAATTAGAATAGAGTTAAAAAAAACAAAAAGAATTGAGATTAAGATGCTTACCCAAATAAGATCATAAAGCGGAGCTAATCTAGGGGTTTGAACAGGGTATAGATTGGAAAAAAGAAATTGAGAAAGATTTATGTTGAAAAAATCCTCAACTAAAGAGATAAACTGCTCAAAAACTTTTGGAAAAAAACCAAGATTATGAATAATAAAATAAAGACCTATCCAAACAATAAAGAAAATAATTACAGAAGAATAGATAAGATTAAATAAAGAAGAATAGTTTTTGTTTAATACATAAGTTGGAATAAATTTAATTATTGAGTAAAGAAAACCCAAAGAAGCTATTGGATAGAGAAGTAATAAAAGAGAATTTGCTGTAAAGAAGATATCTGCTTCTGATTTAGTAGTAAAATTAAGAATTAGAAGATAAAAAATAAGGCTTCCTGCCTTTGCAAAAAAGAAAGAAAAAGATTTTAATAAAAAACCAAATATAAGGGTAGAAACAACAGAAAGATTTTTTGTGTGCATAAAAAACACAACCAAATAGTTTTTTATAATTAATCTATGAAAAATAGATATTAAAAAAGGTGTAGGGATGATACTTTTTGATAAATTAACTATTTTTTTGTATGGCCTGGTTTTAGGATTATGTGGGATACCATGGGCGTTTTATTTATTGAGAAAAGAAGAAGAATATGGAATTGTAGAAAAAATTTTTTTTGGTTATAGTGTTGGAATAATTTTATTACCCCTTTTATTTGTTTTTGAACTTATTATTGGGATAAAATTTCAACTTTTTTTGGTCTATATAAATTGGCTTGCGGTATTTTTAATCGGATTGGTTTTGAATCTAAAGGAGATAATAAAAAGTAAATTGAAAGTAGAGGATATAAAAAAAATATTTACTGGTTTTGATTTTTTAAAACCAAATTTAGAAGTTCTTTTTTCAAAATTAATTTTAGTTTTTTTGATTTTTGCCATTTTTTGGATAGGTTATAGCGTTTCAGGAATTCCGATAATGGACTTGGATCCATATTTTTATTTAGATGGAGTAAGACAGGTAGTTTATGAGGGGTATAATTACTTTAATGATAAAACAGCTTGGTACCCATTACCAATCTCATCTCATGTTGGAAATCCAATTTGGAAGTATACTATTGCAAGCTGGTTTTCTTTATACTATAATCCAAACTTAATTTATGACCCATACATTTTGATAGCAGTTGGAAGTGTTTTTCCACCAATTATTGGTGGGTTATCTGTATTTTTTGCCTATCTACTCTTTAAGGAGCTTTATGATAGAAAAACTGCTCTTTTAGTTGCAGGGGCAGTTGCATTTGCTCCAGCTATGTTGATTAAGTTTCAAGGAGGAGATTTTCAGATTGAACCATACAATATTTTGGCTTTTCTTTTTGCTTTATATGGTTTTGTTTATTTTTTTAAAAGAAATTTTAGCCCTAAAAGCTTAGCTGTTTTGACATTTTCTTTAATCTGTCTTTTCCTTGGTTCAAATATCGGACCTTTTTTTAGTCTATTTTTTGCCATAGTTATTTTCGTTTTGGCAATTTTATCATATATATCCCCACAACAAGAATGGATAAAAATTGAAAAGTTTTTGTTTTTTGTAGGGGCCTTATCAGCAATTCTAATAATTTATTTATTATACTATATAGTAAGTAAGGCAGATTCAATAGCGATTATAATAACCATAGCTAAGATGCTTGCTCCACCTATTTTGGCAGTTTCAGCATATTATCTTTTTAATTCTACTTCTTTTTTCAAAAAAGAAAAGGATACCTATAAAAAACTTTGGATTTTGTTTTTTTTAGGATTAGCAGGATTAGTAATCCTCTTTATTTTTTTACAAATTCCACAGATAAAGGGGTATCTAATTGGTTATATCGGAGCTGGAGGATATACAGTTCCGTTAGTTAGAACAATAGCAGAACAAAATCCAGGACCATCATCATATGCAGGTAGTTTGGGTTTTTTTGGAGAGGATTATTCCAATGCAGAAAAAAGACAAAATATAGGAGGGGGTGGATTTGGAATTACTAGAAATCTAAATTTTCTTCAGGATTCTTCTCTACTTGCTCAGCTTCATAATTATAGAATAGCCTGGCTTAATACTTTTAGTTATCCAAGCCTAGTAATAGATGGAGTATATTCTATTTTTAATGAAATTGGAAATGTTATAGTTGGCCCAAACACCTACGAATATATCCCAAAGAATATTAGTTTTTTTAGTTTGGTAACTTTTCTTGCAATAGCATTCTCTTTTATTTATACAATTTACAAGATTAGAACTCAAAAGAAATGGGAATTAGATGTTGCTTTAACAATTGCTCTTTTACCTGTTTTAATAATTTCTTTTGGCAAGCAAAAGTTTGTTATGTACTGTACCTTGATCGGGATAATTTATACTGGAATTGCATTTGGTCTTGGCCAAAGGATATTTGAAGCTTTAATAAACAAATACAAAAAAGAGAGTTTAAAGTATTGGACTATTGGAATATTTAATTTTATTGGATTGATTGCAATAATAACAAATCCTTCTCTTTTAGCAGCAGGAGCCTTTACATTGTCTTTTGTGAGTATATTAATTTTGCTTTTTTATGATTATTTTTTAGAAAAAAGAAATATTGTTTTTTTAGCTCTTGTTTTGATATTAATTGCAGCTGAATTTTTTAGTTCTTATTTATTTTCTTTTGAGATTTTAAATCTAAATTCAAGTAAACCAAATAAAGTTTTTGAACTTATGCTTGAAAGGTATGGAATAAATGCATATGCTCTTTTTATTAATAGTTTTACTCCCAGGATATATGATGATATAAATAAAGTTGCCCCGTTAATGATTGAACAATGCAAAACCTCAGCTAATCCCAATGACCCGATTTGTTTTGCACTTGAGCAAATCAATTCAAAGAATTATTCAGATTTAAATCCAATATATTATTATAACAGGGAGATGTGTGTTAGATCTATTTTTGTTCAAGATAAAAGAGAGAGTATAGATAAACAATTAGCTTATAGCTATAGATGTTCTATGGTAAACTATTATTGGCTTGATGTGATGTATTGGATTTCAAAGAATACTGAAAAAGATGCTAGAATAATCTCCTGGTGGGATTATGGACATTGGATAAACTTTTTTGGACAGAGAAATGCAGTTTTAAGAAATGAGCAAGCCTCATTAGAAATGATTGGCCAAACTGCGACAGCATTTTTACATAAAGACTTGAACTTTTTAAAGCAGACTATGAGAGAGTTTGGTTCCAAATATGCTTTATTTGATGTTGAAATAGTTGGGTCAGGTAGCAGCAAACAAGATATACAATTAGGAGGTAAATACCATGCCTTAAATTATTTAGGTTGTGCATGGCAAAATAGAACTAATGTTAGTTTTTATCCTGGACAATCTGAATGTGAAAAAGAACATATTTGGGAACAGGTAATTATTCCGACTAATCAAAAAGGTTGTGTTATATCTGCTCAAAAAAACCTTACTGGATTAGTGGGTTATAGAATAGATTATTTTCAACAAACTAAAACTGCAAGACCAGAATACTGTTTTACTGAAGAGTATACTCCAGAAGGGTCTGCTATAAGAGCTTATTTGCTAAACCAAAAAAACGCAGATGGGGAATTAGAATTAAAAAAAGCAGAGTGGAGAGCATATAAAACAAACGAGGGTATTTTGCTTATAGCCTTTTATACAAAATTTCCACAATGGATTGAAAAGGATGGAAAAATTGTAGATGGTTGGAGTGATAGAACTACTAAATACTATGACTCTAATTTGTACTCTGCTTATTTTTTTGATAATTTAGATGGTTTTGAATTAGTATATAACAGCCCACAGATAAGAATATTTAAACTAAAGGAATAAATACAAATAGATTAGAATGAAGCTAAAATTAACAACTGCCTTTGCTTATTTGGCTGGATTAACTAAATTTGTTAACATAAAAACTAGAGCAATTATAATAGAAGGGAACCAAGAGATTTTAGAGATTTTTATAAAACATTTGATAGAAAATAATTTGGTTAAATCAGATAAGATAATTTGTAAAAAAAATAAAGCATATACATA
>JBKBMW010000047.1:0-4521 GCA_046295675.1 Candidatus Anstonellaceae archaeon
TGTTTTATACGAAGGAGTGGATGAAGGAAGAAAAACTTTTTCAAATATTGTAAAATATTTAAAGATGGGCTCTAGTTCGAACTTTGGAAATATGTTCTCAGTGATAGGAGCAAGTATAGTTTTACCATTTTTACCAATGAGACCAATTCAATTACTTTTGAATAATTTTTTATATGATTTGTCTCAATTAGGAATACCAGAGGATAATGTTGAAAAGGAAGATCTTGAAAAACCTGCTAAATGGGATATTGAAAAAATAAAAAAATTTATGATTTTTATAGGGCCAATAAGTAGTGTATTTGATTATATAACTTTTGGGATTTTATATATTGGTTTAAAGGCATCGGAAGCAGTATTTCAAACAGGATGGTTTGTTGTTTCAATTATTACTCACATAATGATTATTTATATAATAAGGACAAACAAAAATCCTTTTTTCTCTCTTCCAGGTAAATGGTTAATTGTTAGCACATTCTTGATAATAGCAATAGCATTGATAATAACACTTGGGCCTTACAAAGAAATGTTTGAATTTGCAGATTTGCCAAGAGAATTTTTAATAACAGTTCCGATAATCGTATTGAGTTATTTAATTGTAACTTATTTAATAAAAAGACATTTGGTAAAGAAAGGGATTTTGTAATTTTAACAAAATTGTATTAGATTTTTAAAAATAAAAGAATTGAAATTAAAACAAATAATAATTCAAACAAAAATAAAGATAAAACTAATTCCTGTTCGCTTATTCCGTTTTTTAGTTTCATAATAAGATGAGCAAGACCTTTTACTTTTCCTTCTGGAGGATAAAGTTTTCCATCTTTGAGTTCTCCAAAAGTTTTTGGAAATTTATAGAATGCCTTTATCAAAATATCAATTGCATGAGGAGCTACGAGAAGTGCACCAAGAGACTCAAAATTACCAATTATAACTGCACATGCTAATGCTGAACCTATAGCTAAATTTCCAACATCTCCTGGAAAGACCTTAGCAGGATATTTGTTGAAATAAAAGAATACTAACAAACCACCAAGCATAGCTGATGAGATTAAACCCATCTCTATATTATTTTGAAAAATAGCAAAAAACAAAAGAGTGGAAAAAATTATTATTCCTAATCCTGATTCTAAACCATTGAAACCAGCCAAAGTATTTGTAAGATTAGAAGCGACTGTGACCCCTAATGGTATTAAAAAAATAATATAAAATAAACCAAAATCTACATTTCCTATAAATGGCAAGAACATGGATGTACTTTGTGCTGCATTTAAGGCTATTAAAGGGAGAGATGCAATCATGGGTAAAAAGAATTTGATAGATTGCCTCAATTCAAAAAGATCATCGAAAATTCCTATCAATGAGATTATGCAGAAAGTTAACATTGCTGCCAAGACTTCTATTAACTTGAATTGAAAACCAAAAAAAGTATGTAAAAAAATTGCAAATAAAAGTGAGCTAATAGTTGAGATAATCAAACTAAATCCACCCATTTCTGGAATTTGAGGCTTATTTTGTTTGTGTACATCTATGCCAAAAATATTTGCTCCTTTTAATTTTCTTATTAGGATTGGGATGGAAATTACACTTGTAAAAAAAGAGACTAAAAAAACTGCTAACAAATAAAACAAGATATTTTTCAAAATTTAACACCTTAAATATTTATATTCCTTTATTCCTTAAATATTTATTTATTATAGCTTTAGATTTATTATAGATATGAATTCATTTTTAAATTTTTTGTTGTTAAAAAATCCAAAATGATCAATAGTTAGGTTAATAAATGTTTTTAGAATTAAATTTTTTTATAAAATAAAAAAGGTAATCAATATGGAAATTAATATTCAAATAAACGAACAAGGAAATGAAATGGAATTGAAAATACTAAATTCCTCTAAAACAAGAACATTGAGCTATATATTATTTTTTATAGCAGCCATATGTGTTCTTTATGGTTTAATAAGTAACCAACTTGCTTTAATACTCTTTGCAATTTTTATTATTGGAGGAATAGCGACTTTTTTTCTTTTAGGTTCAAAAGATATGGATATAAAACTAGATAGAAATTCCAGATTACTAACTAGGACAACTTCTGGAATTTTTGGTAAAACAACTGAGCAATTTAATTTTTCAGATATAGAAAAATTAGTTCTTAAAAAATACATGATGAATGAAAAAATCAAAGAAAACAAAAAATCTTATGATTTAAGTTATTATAATTATGGACTTATTTTCAAACAAAAAAATGAAAAAAATGATATACTTATCCCGTTTGGAACTGTATATATGAAAGGAAAAGGTCAAGAGGAAGACATAGACACCGATAAAAATGAAACAGATGAAAATAAGATGTCAAGTGCAGAAAAAATTGCCAAATTTATAGGAGTTGAGCTTGAGGTAATCGAAGAAAAGGTTGAATAAACAAAAAATGAAAGATAAAACTTGTAGATTTTGATAAATAAAGAAATAATTTCAAAGATTTTTATCTATTTATTTATGTTTTTTCCCACTTCTCTATTTTTCCAGGAACTTTAAAAAAAATTGGATGCAACTCGATATCCTTAGTTGATTTTATTTCTTTATACTTTTTTTTATCCCTTAAATTGAGTTTTTTTAAAAGATGCTTAAATTCAAATTTTATTTGTCCTGAATTTATAGGTATTTTGGAAGATAATTTTACTTTTTTTATTTTTTCTTTATTAAAAAAATAGCCCCTATATTTTGCTTCTTTATAAATCTCATAAAGATAAGCATTTATTATTTTTATTGGATTTTTGTATTTCTTAAATCTAATTAGCTGAGGATGATTTTTATACCCTTTTGTTTTTCCCTCTAAAACTTTTTTTGCTAAAAGCCCTTCTCTCCAAACTGCTAACAAGCCCTTGACATCTAAATATTTAGGATGAATTGACCATAGGCGCATTTTTTTCTCCCAAAAAGAAAATTTAAAAATATTATAATTGATAAAATAAAAATAACCAAAAATTATAAATCTATTGATAAGTTAAAATAAATTATAATATAGATTTTATAATATAGTTTTTAGAGGTGAGTAGATTGTTAAATATAAATGACTTAGCCCCTGAATTTAATGCGGATGCTTTTGTAGATGGAGAAATAAAAAAAATAAATCTTTTAGATTATAGGGGAAAATGGATAGTGTTATTTTTTTATCCTGCTGATTTTACTTTTGTGTGTCCAACAGAACTTGGAGAACTTGCTCAAAAATATGAAAAAATAAAATCTCTTGGAGGGGAAGTTTTATCAGTAAGTACAGATACGGTTTTTGTTCATAAAGCATGGCATGATAATTCTCCTACTATAAAAAAAATAAAATTTCCGATGATAGCAGACCCTAGTCAAAAGATATGCAAAAATTATAATACTTTGATAAAAGAAGAAGGATTAGCCATTAGAGCTACTTATATCATAGATCCAGATGGACGAATAAAAGCTTTTGAATTTCATGACAATTCTATAGGAAGAAACATAGATGAAGTTATTCGTAAAATAGAGGCTGCTAAATTTGTTAGAGAAAAGGGCCAAGAGGTATGCCCTGCAAACTGGAAACCAGGGGATAAAACTATTAAGCCAGGTATTGAACTAGTTGGAAAAATTTAATATAATAATATAATATAATTAAAGAATATTTTAATATTGTTATTTAAATAAACTATTTGACAAAAAAAAGGAACAAAACTTTCATCTTCAAGATTTGCATCTTAAGGTTTCGCACTTGGAAAGAACAAATACAAAAATATGGCCCATCAAGCATAGTTTTCGAAATGCATTTCTCATTAAAAGTATCTTAAAAAACAAAAATTCCTTTTTCTGATAATAGACGCCTTGCTTCAAGTTATCATATGGTAGTTCCAAATCCATTTGGTCGATTAAAAGAATACCTTCGCTCACTTTTTAAACTTATTTCTTTTTATTCCGATGAGGCAAAAGAACTACTTAAAGTGCGTAATCTTTCTTTTAGCACATCGCTTTTAGAAATAAAAAAATTGGTTAACTTCCTATCCACAAAAAAAGAACAAATAAAAGCAGTAGAGTTTGCTGCTAAATTGGATATCTCTACCTCAAACCCAGAGGTTTTTGATTTATACTACCCATGGAAATCGGATGGATTTTTCTTTGCAGATAATGTAAGCGATTTTGAATCAAACTACTGTGCTGTGGAATTTAAACCAACTAAATTCTTTGATTCTGATATTGAACTTGTAGAAAAGGTGCTTGTTTTACCTTCTAAAAGATAAGCTTTTATTTAAGTGTTTTAATTAATTATTTAGTGAAACTTTATGAAAGTAGTAATCTTGGCAGGAGGCTTTGGTACTAGGCTAGCAGAAGAAACAACTCTCAAACCAAAGCCAATGGTGGAAATAGGTGGTATGCCGATACTTTGGCACATTATGAAAATCTATTCGCATTATGGATTCCAAGATTTTATTATTTGTCTGGGTTATAAAGGATATATTATTAAAGAATGGTTTGCAAATTATGTTCTGCATACTAGCGATGTCACTA
>JBKBMW010000048.1:0-4252 GCA_046295675.1 Candidatus Anstonellaceae archaeon
CCTTACCAAGATGCTTTCTTGGAATTCCTGGCCCATTGTCCTTAATTGAAACCTTGTATGTGTTTTCTTCCAATTGTTCAATTTTTAGATCAATTTCTGGTAAAATCTGAGCCTCTTCAGTGGCATCTAAAGAATTAGTTACATATTCATGTACAATCGTAGTAAGAGACCTTACTTTTCCAGAAAAACCAAGCATCTGTTTATTTTTTCTAAAAAATTCTGCTATAGAGTGTTCCTTAAAATTCTTAAAAATTTGGGAAGAAGAAACCATCTTACCACTTTTGTTTTATTTATATTTTGGTCGCTTAAAAATAAATGTTAAAATAATTTAAAAACCTTCAGTTAATAATTCTTTATAATTCTTTAGGACATTTTTAGTGTGGAAGAAAATTCTTTTTGTTTGAACTTTTTTTTGTTTTTCTCAAGATAAAGGTAAACCCCCCCATGTGGAATTCCTTCTATAAGTTTAAAAACTGCAGTAGTAGCAACATCAAGAAACTCTAAGTCAGCTATGATTCCAACAGTACTACCAAATATAGCAATATCACATTGGCCTTCTTCCTCAAGAATTCTTTTTGTTTTGCCTTTTTTACCTATTATTCTTCCTTTTATTCTTTTTAATTGCTCTTTTCTTTTTGCATAATCTTTTAAATCTATTAGATTAAAACCATAATTTTCTTGTTTTAATTTTAAAGCAACTGATGGTTCAAATCCTCTTCCAATAGCCTTGATTATGGGTAGAGAAAAAAATACATCAACAGAAGGCCCTTCTATCCTAATTTCCCCATCCTTTTCAACATAGAGTTTTACATTTAAAACTTTTTCTAAATGATAAAGAGTGGAATTTGCCTCTCCTTCCAACACCTCCACTCTTTTTTTTGGAATTTTTATATATTGCATTACAAATTCACAAACTTCAGACATAAAAAAACTCTTTTGTTTTTTCTTTTATTTTTCAGAGTCAAGTCTTTATCATCATATGGTAGATACCATCTGGAGTCGTATCTCATCAAATAAATAAAATTAAAAAGAAAAAAATAAAAGTTTAATGGAGGCTGATTTTAACATGAATGGTATCTGGGACTTTTACACGCATTATTTGCCTTAATGTTCTTTCATCGCCTTCTATATCTATTACTTTCTTGTGTAGTCGCATTTCCCAATGCTCATAAGTATCTGAACCATCTCCACAAGGAGTTTTTCTGGTGGTTATTTTTATTTTTTTTGTTGGAAGACTTATCGGTCCAGAAATCTCTACTCCAGTAGCTTTGGCTATTTCCTTTATTTGGTTGCAAACATCGGTTAATTCTTTGATGGATTTGCCTATTAATTTAATGCGTGCTTTTCCCATTGTTATACCCACAAATTAATTAGATTTTTTTTGCAACAACATCTAGTACAACCCCTGCAGCAACAGTTTGGCCCATATCTCTAATTGCAAATCTACCTAATGCTGGAAATTCAGAAAATTTTTCAACTACGATTGGTCTTGTTGGTTTGATTTTTACTATTGCAATATCACCAGTTTTGATAAAATCTGGATTTTGTTGTATAGTTTGACCAGTTTTCGGGTCCTTTTTTTCAACTAGTTCTGTAAAAACACATGCAACCTGAGCAGTGTGCATATGGAATACTGGGGTATAGCCCTTTGCGATTGCTGTTGGGTGGTCCAAAACTACAATCTGAGCTTTGAATTCTTCTACCACTGTGGGAGGATTATCTACAGGTCCAATTACTTCTCCTCGTTTTAATTGATTTTTATCTACTCCTTTAACATTGAAACCGATATTATCTCCAGGAATTGCTTCTGGAATTTCTTTATGATGCATTTCTATCTTTTTAACTTCTGATTTTATTCCAGAGGGCATAAAAATGATTTGCATTCCTGGTTTTAACACTCCGGATTCCACTCTTCCTACAGGAACAGTTCCATGTCCAGTAATAGAATAAACATCTTGGATTGGCATTCTAAGTGGTTTGTTTATTGGTTTTTCTGGTACTGAAAGTTTATCAAATGCTTCTAAAAGGGTTGGCCCGGTATACCAAGGAGTTTTATCTGACCTTGCTTTTATATTTCCTCCTTGATAAGCAGAATAAGGAATAAATGGAATGGCATCAACATTATAACCGATATTTTTTAGAAGTGTTTTTAGCTGAAAAACAACTTCATTATATTTGGATTGGTTCCAATCAATTGCGTCCATTTTATTGATTCCTACAATAAATTGTTTTATACCTAAAACTTTTGCTAAAAAAGCATGTTCTTTTGTTTGGGCCTGAACTCCCTCTTTTGCAGAACATACGATAACTGCTGCATCAGCTTGACTTGCACCAGTAATCATGTTTTTAACAAAGTCTCTGTGTCCTGGAGCATCAATAATTGTAAAGAAAAATTTGTCAGTTTCAAAATCCTTATGAGAGATATCTATAGTAACCCCTCTTTCTCTTTCCTCTTTTAAAGTGTCCATAGTGAAAGCAAACTCAAAGGTTGCTTTTCCTACTTTTTCTGCTTCTTCTTTTAATTTTCTTAGCTGTTGCTCAGTTAAAGCTCCTGTTTCATACAGGATACGCCCAACAGTAGTGGACTTACCATGATCCACATGGCCGATAAAGATTAGATTTAGGTGTTCTTTTTTTGCCATATTAAAAAACCTCCATAATTTTTGAGCATGATGAAGTTAAAAAATTTATGGTTGAGTTTAAGTAATTTGAAGTAAAAAGATTTAGTAGTTTTTGGTTTATAAAGCTTATTGTTTGGTTGAAAGAGAATTTTTTATTTCTTTTTCCCAAAATTTCCTTTTGGTTTTTGAATTTTGAGTTCTGGATAGAGTTTTTGGATTACCTCAAAATTCGGATAGCAGTTAAAACCAAGTTCATCTAAGATTGCTAAAACAAAGAATTGTTCTGCTAATGGATAATGATCACCCTTTTTACAGCAGGCTAGTAATTCTTTTTTTAATTCATTTCCTTTAAAAGAAGAAAAAATTTCCCCAATTGTAGAAAGTCCTTTTCTTTTATTTGCAACAAATTTTTTTGCCAATTCCCTTATTTTCAAACAATCTAACCCAAAATATGAAAAGGATTTTTCATTGATGGATTTTTGAATGGAAGCAAGCAAAAACCCTACCTCTTCTAAAGTAGTCTTCTCATCGATTAATAACTTTTTTATTACCACCCAATCTTTATTTTTTGCTACAAAAACTACTTGGTCTTTTGATTCATCAAACATTTTTTTCACCTCTAAGTTTGTTAAAATTACTTTTTAATGATTTCATTAAAATCAAAGCTTGAAGGAAGAAGATGATCTAAATGTTCAAAACCATCTATAAATCCAACCAATGGACCGGCATAATTTAAAAATTCACTGCTTATATCCTTGCCATAATAACCTATCCATTCTGCTGGAACCTGTTTTGTTTTGGAACTTATTTTTTCAAGTTCAATAAAATTTAATTTTATTGTATAGGTTTGTCCTTGACCTATACGCTCTATTCCAACTGCACCAGAAATAGGCCCATTTTTAAAAGCATAATCCACTGCTGCTTTTCCTACTGCTTCTGCTTCGATAGCATCTATTAAAGAGATTTCTGGAAAAGAACGAGCCAAATATCCAAGATTTATAAATCTTAATCTAATACCTTTGAATTCTTTGGTTAAAATTGAATGTAGAAATGAAATTAAAATGTCTGTTCCTGCAGAAAGTGAAGAAGTGCCAAGAATTTCTTCTTTTTCCACTTCTTTGTGTAATTTTTTACAAGCTATATCTAATATTAACTCGTTTTTTGGTTTTCCAAACTCATCATAAACCAGTTTTCCATTTTCATAAATATTGGTACGGATTCCTTCCGAAATTACAAAAAATGCTCTTTTTTTTCTTGAATATACATCACGGATATCATTAATGAAATAGTCGAGATTAAAATTGATTTCTGGAATATAAACTAAATCTGGACCAGAAAAAGAATCTCTTAAAAGTGTAGAAGCACAGGCTAAAAAGCCTGCATCTCTTCCCATCACCACCATTCCATAAATTCCTCCGCTAGAACGATTTTCTTGATCTATTCCGTATGAAGCTTTTGCTATTAATCTTGCTGCACTTCCATAGCCACAAGTGTGATCTGTGCCAGATACATCATTATCAATGGTTTTTAAAATAAGGAAAACTGATAACTCATAATTTAATTGAATAGCTGCATCAAAAATTTTTTTTGCAATTAAGGCTGTGCTATCTCCACCAATCAAGAAAAAATAT
>JBKBMW010000049.1:0-4083 GCA_046295675.1 Candidatus Anstonellaceae archaeon
GATAGGAAGCTTTTTAAAGTTAGCACTCACCTTTTTAAATATAACTTAAATTATAAACTTTTGGGTGTTTTAGATGGGATTAACTATAAAACCAAATTTTAGAATAGAAAATATAGTCGCTTCTGCAGATCTTCAATTAGAATTGGACTTATACTCTATTGCTTATAAAGTTTACGATGTAGAATATGAGCCAGAGCAATTCCCAGGAGCAATATTTAAACTAAAAGAGCCAAAATCCTCTCTTCTGCTTTTTAAAAACGGAAAAATAATTTGCACTGGTTGTAAATCAGAAAAAGAAGTGCAACAAGCAATTAATAAAACCCAAAAAATGCTTCTTCAATATGCAAATGTTGTTCATAAAAAAGGAAAAGCAAAATTTACTGTGGAAAATATAGTAGCTTCTGCAAATTTCAATGTAATCTTGGACTTATATTCTATTGCTTCTGAGGTAGAGGGAGTGGAATATGAGCCAGAGCAATTCCCAGGAGCAATATTTAAACTAAAAGAGCCAAAATCCTCTCTTCTACTTTTTAAAAACGGAAAAATAATTTGCACTGGTTGTAAATCAGAAAAAGAAGTGCAACAAGCATTAAAAAAAACAGCCTCTGTATTAAAGCCATATGCTTCTAAACCGGAGGACTAAAATGCCCAATATATTTCTTTTAGATTTTCTTGGATTGGTACTAGCAATTTTGTTTGGTTTAATTGTATTTTTGATGGGTGGAATAAATTTTCTTCTAATCTTTTTATTATTTTTATTTTTATCTGTCTGGGCAACTAAATACGGTTATCAAAAAAAGCGAGAAATAGGATTATACGAACATGAGCGAAGTTGGGAAAATGTTTTATCCAATGGCATTGTTCCAACATTAACTGTTTTTTTAAGTTTTGCTGGATTCAATCCAATCGGGGCATATATTGGTTCTGTAGCAGCAATCACTGCAGATAAATTTGCTTCTGAACTTGGGGTTTTAGGTCCTCCACCTATAAATTTGGCAAATTTCAAAAAAGCAAGAAATGGTCAGAGTGGCTGCATATCTCCATTTGGTACCTATATGTCCTTTGTAGGTGCTTTACTAATTGGAATTTTTGTTCATTTTCTTTTTCCAAATCTTATTATGAACTGGAAAATCTTACTTATTGGTTTGATTGGTTTTAGTGGTTCGTTAGCTGATTCTTTAGCAGGAGTTTTGGAAGAAAAAGGAATTGGCACTAAATCAACTTCAAATGTAATTTGTTCTTTAGTTGGGGCGGTTTTAGGTTTGGCTTTTATCCTATAATTAACTTTAAATATTTTATTTTTGTTTTTAACTTATGAAACAAGAAGTTCGGCGACAAAAAGAAGAATACCCTCTAAAAGACTCAACTAACACGGCAATTGACACGGTTAATAAACTTAGAAAGAATAAAAGTTTTAGCCAACCTCCTATTCCAACATCTTTTGTAAAAGAGTCAATAGATGAAATTGTTAATACTAATGGGTTGGTTAGTTTAACCTTTATTGAGAAAAAAAATAGGTATCCTATTGGTACACTTAAATCCTTTATTGAACAATTACAAATTCTTTCAGACTGCCCAGACTACATTAAAAAAATTTCCTTTATAGACAATTTTGCTTATTCTACTAATAAAATAACTGATTTCCAAGCAATAACAATTTATACTGATAAGCTTAAATATGATTTAGATATATTGCTTGCAGGGGTAATAAGGGATGAATCATCAAGAAAAACAATAATCAATGAGGTTATTAAAACAGGTAGTATCGATCTCCAGAGTCCTAATTTGAAGTTGACTAATGAATCGGTTCAGCTTATAACAAGAGCTATTAATGGACTATTTGAGTTCTATTTTTCGCTAAAGGATAATTTTATATTGTTTGACCCCCCACCAAAATCTTCTTCCTATACTCAAAACACTAATGCATTTAAAGAAGAAGCAGTGCCTGGTTTTTCTCCTCATTATAATCAAAATACTCAAACCACTAATGCATTTAAAGATGAAGAAGGTTCAAAAACTTTATCTTTGATTGAGGAAAATAAAAATAACTTAGATAAAATAATAGATAAGGTCAAGACAAAGAGATATTCACAATTAGTTATTACCTTTGATACAGAATTTAGCTCGGAAGAAAAGACTGCATTAGTGGATTATTTATTCACAAAGCTCAGACAAACAGGATTCTTTGGCTCAGGAGACTATGATGGAGAAAAGATTTCTTGTAACTTAAATTTAAAATCAGCAGATACATTAGTTGTAACTCTAAAAAAACAATCCTCTGAAAATTCAAAGCCTTCCCCAACCCCATCAAAATCACCTCAATACACAAAAAAAACAAACGAGACAGAAAAATCACAATACACAGAAGAAGAAACAAAACCCAAACAAAAAAGAGAAGAACCTTCAAAGCCTTCCTCAACCCAATCAAAAACAGAAAAACCACCTCAATACACAGAAGAAACTAACAAGATAATAAAACAATTAAATAATCTACCACCAGGCGGCATTCTTATTATCGATCCCAATGAACTAAACGAACCGGGTATTTCAGAATTAAATGAGTTCCTAGATTCTAATAAGGAGTTATTTCAAGTTTCATCTGATGATCCTCTTTTTATTAAAATAACTCGTAAATAGGTGATTTTATGCTTTTAAAAAATCAAGAAAATCAACAACAAGAACAAGAAAAACAAAAACAAGAAATCAACAAGCTTCTTTCTCGTCTTGCCAAAACCAAACAAATGTTAGACTCTCTTACAAGAGAATCTAATCAAATAAACACAAATGTGATAGCATTAAATATTTTACTTTCTAACCTTGTTGGTGAAACAAGTTCCACCGATCTAAACAAGTTAGATTCCATGTTAACCTCTTTTTTAGGGTATTATCTCTACACTCCAAGTACTGGAAACATGTTTTTGAAAGCTAACTTTTCTTTCAATTTTATCAAGGACAATCAAAAAGTATTGTCTGATATTTTGATCAAGCTTGCTTCTTCAAATCTTGATGCTGAGGAAACAAGATTGGTCTTCAATTACATTCTAAATTATGCTTCTGACCTTTACAAACAAGATTCTCGTTCTGCTTCTTTTTTTTTAAACGAGCTAAAATCTGAAGTTTTTGCTAAATTAGATTTATTCACTCTAGCTAAATTTTTAACTGCAGGTCCGACTGGAGATGGAAGACTAAATGTTAGTCCAACTATTAATTTTCCTAGCTATCTTTCTATGTCTCGTCCAGGTATATTTGCTGGAACACCTTTTTCATTCTCATATGCAAATCCAATTTATCATCCTCTTTACTCCCTACCACTTTTTAATAACTATCCTTCACTACTTTATCCATTTTTAGATGGCTACCAACCTTCTATATTTGATAGATTAGAAAAAATATTTGACTCTTTTTATGTATCTTCTTTCTCTATCCATCCATATATTCCTACCAACTTCTTCTTTCCAAAGTTTTACTACGAAAGCTCTAATTTAACTAATAAAATAGCTGAAATCTATATTAAGTATAAAAAACCAACTTCTTCAGAATTTAAAGAAGCTAAGGGTGGAGGCACTCTTTCTCCAGGATATGGAAATATTGATGCTGCACTTAAAAATCCAGATACCAACACTGTAGTTCAAGCAGGTGCAAATTTTCTCAAGGAAAATGAAGCTATAGGATTATTGGCAAAGAACTTAAAGGTTATTGGTATTGATATTATAAATGCTCTTTTAAATTATTATAATACCTCTCTATCTTCCAATATTTTTCTTGGTGGTTCTCCTTTTGGTTATAGCTATGACCAACCAATATCCTCTTATGTAATTGACCCTTCTAAGCAACCATTTTCTATCGGAGCATATACCTTTACCCCTGTAGAACGCCCTCCAGTAGATCCAGCAATTCTTCATGCTGAAGGAGTAAATTTTTTACCATATTTTTCTCAAACTACAAATAAAGATGGATCAAAGCAATTAGATACTGGATTTTTTGTTAAGTTTAATGGTCAGTGGTTTCATGTAGAGGTTGATGAGTCCAAACTTCCAGAGGGTGAACTAAAAAATAGTTTTGCTGAATTTAAATCCACTCTTT
>JBKBMW010000050.1:0-3986 GCA_046295675.1 Candidatus Anstonellaceae archaeon
AATTCATTTTTAGTTGTTTTTAAATATTCAAAAAATTTTTTTTGCTTAAAAAGTTTTTTTATTGCTTTAATAACATAAACTGCCTTTTTGTTATGGAATCTAACCCCTGATTTTTTTAAAATAAAAGAAATTTTATTTTTATTTGAAGAATCAAGGAGTTTATTTTTCTTTAATCTAAGTTCTGCTTTATATGCTGCTTTTGCAGTCGAATTTGCTGCACATATGCAAAAACAAAGTTCTTGTTTAATTTTTTCCTTATTTAGAGAATTTTTTTTAAACTCAAAAATTCTTTTTTCTATTTCTTTTTTCTTTTTTTTGTAATTTTTGAGAAGCTGTTTTAGTTGACTTATTTTTCCCATTATTTTCACTTTGAAAATTTTCCAATTAGGTAAGTTTCTTCAATTATCCCTCCCTCCATCTCTTTTTGCAGTTCTTCTTTTGTTGCTCCATTATTTAACAAAATTTTTTTATTTAATTCAAAAAGTCTAAAATAATATCTATGTGTCCCAGATGGAGGGCATGGTCCTTTCCATTCAATTGTTTTAAAATCATTTAAACCAAAATTTGCATCAGGTGGCTTGCCTTCTTTGATTTCATCAATATTTGGCTCTAAATTAAAAACAACCCAATGGGTAAAAGTTTTTAAAGGTGCATCGGGGTCCTCTACTATTAAAACCAAACTTTTAGCCTCTTTTGAAATATTACTAATCTTTAAAGGCGGATTTATATCTTCTCCTTTGCACGTATATTTTTGCGGAATAAACCCATTATCCTCAAAAGCAGGGCTGAAAATTTTTATTTTTCTTACCTCTTCTTTTTTTTGTTGATTTTCATTCTTAAGAAAACCAAAGGCAAAGAATAAAAACAAAAAAAAGATTATCAAAATCAAAATTGCTTTATTTTTCATCCCAAAATCCCTTTTTTATCCTTTTATCCTTTTATCTTTTTTCAATCCCCCCTTTCAGAGAGTTTTTGGTCTAAACTCAAATTAGCAATATCAATTCCTTTCATTTCTTCTCCAAGTTCTTTTGATACCTCTGCCAATATTTTTGGATTAAAAAAGTTTGTTACTGCTTTCACAATTGCCTTTGCCCTTTTTGTAGGATTAGCTGATTTAAATATTCCAGAACCAACAAATACACCATCCATTCCAAGCTGCATACAGAGAGCAGCATCGGCTGGTGTTGCAATTCCTCCGGCAGCAAAGTTTACTGCTGGCAATCTCCCAATTTTTTTTGTTTTCTCCAAAAGTTCTGTGTTTTTTAATCTCCATTTTTTTGCTAATGCTTTAAGTTTATTATTACTCAATTTTTTTATCCATTCAATTTCTTTTTTTATTGTTTTAATATGTTTTATAGCTTCTACAATATTTCCAGTGCCAGCTTCTCCTTTTGTTCGTATCATCGCAGCCCCTTCTTGTAATCTTCTTAAAGCCTGAGCTAAATTTTTTGCTCCACATACAAAGGGTACTTTAAATTTCCATTTATCAATATGCTCATCAAAATCTGCTACACTAAGTACTTCTGATTCATCAATAAAATCTACCTCTAACGCCTCTAAAATTTGTGCTTCAACAAAATGTCCAATCCTGCATTTTGCCATTACAGGAATAGAAACAGCATTTTTTATCTCCTCTATTTTCTTTGGGTCTGCCATTCTTGCAACTCCCCCTTCTTTTCTAATATCTGCTGGGACTTTTTCTAAAGCCATTACAGCAACTGCTCCGGCTTCTTGAGCAATTTTTGCTTCCTTTGCATTTGTGACATCCATTATCACTCCGCCTTTTAACATTTTTGCCAAGCCGGTTTTTAGTAAATACCTTTCATTCATTTTAATCCTCTTTTTTAGAGTGTTTAAGTTTTATTCATTTTTTACAGGTTTTATTTGACCTGGTCCAACCTTATATATCTCCCCTTTTCTTAAAAATTCATCAAGCATTCTTTCTGTTTCTGTTTCATCTATTTGGTTGTTTTTTGCTTCTGCAATAACATCTGCAATATTTACTGTATCAAATTTTTCAGCAAACTCTTTAATTATTCCCCATACAATATCTAATTTTCTTCGTTCAGATTGAGGTTTACCAGTTGCAAGTATATCAATATCAATTGCACCTGTTTGTCTGTCTCGTAAAATCTGGTCATGCATAAAATTCAACAGATTGATTGCCCTTTCAGCATCTTCTATTTCTGCTATAGATGAACCCCTTGCTTTTGCAGAAGCTTCAGTAATTCTTATAATTCCTTCTATCTGACGAGGTGTAATTGGCACTGCACCCTGTGCCTTTCCTCGCTCGCGTAATTCTACATAATACTCTTTTATTCTTTCGGAGGCTTCTTGAGATAGTTTTGGAAAAATGTTTTTTCGCATATAAGCTATATATTTTCTTACAAGCTCTTTATCCACTTCGTCTTTATTTTCTTCATGCTTTTGGCGATGGGCAGAAAGAATGGTTTCAGCCATTTCAGAATCTCTAACCTTATCCATCACATCGTATATAGCAAATATAAAATCAAACCTTGATAAAATTGTTGGAGTTAAATTAAACTGTTCTGCTGGTAGTCTATTTGGGTCAAATCTTCCATATTTTGGATTTGCTGCTGCTAAAATGGCACATTTGGTTCTAAATGTTGCAACAATTCCAGCCTTTGCTACTGAAATTGTTTGCATCTCCATTGCCTCGTGCATTGCACTTCTTTCATCTTCTGTCATTTTATCAAATTCGTCAATGCATGCAAGCCCTCCATTTGCTAAAACCAATGCCCCAGCCTTAAGAGTCCAACCCCCCTCACTTAATTCATCCTTTTCAGCTGTTGCAGTTAAACCAGCACCAGTTGCTGATTTTCCAGAAACATAAATTCCTTTTGGCACAAGCTCTTTTGCATATTGAAGCATTCTTGATTTTGCACTTCCAGGATCTCCTATCAACAAAATATGAATATCATCCCTTATAGGCACTCCACCTGGCATTGTTTTTCCTTTTGTTCCCCCAAACATTTGAAGTGCGATTGCCAATTTTACCTCGTCATGACCATAAATTCCTGGGGCAAGTGCATATTGTAGTTTTTGATAAATATTTTTATCTTTTGCCATCTCTAAAATTTTTTTTTCTTCTTCTGGAGTAATTTTGATTTCTTCAAAATCCTTATTTATTGGATTAATATAATTTATTTCCAAATATCTGGAATATGCGCCAGAAGCTTGATTTTTAGCTCCCTTTGTTTTTAATGGTGGTTTTAATCTTACAATTCCTGTCAATTCTACAGATTCTCCTGGCATTAATTTATTCACATTATCGTCTTCTAAATATATCTCTATTTTTGAAGCAGGTGCTCCTCCTCTTATCCTTTCAAGTAGTTCTTGGCATTCTGCTCTTTGAATATCTACAAAATAGCTGTTTTCTTCTTCTAATTGTAATGCTTTTTTTTTGCATTCTGGGCATATTTCTGGAGGACTGCTTTTTTTTGTGAGTGGTATTTTTAAGACATGTTCACAAAGCAAACATCTATAAAATGCAACCTTTACTTTATGCATCACTTCTGCTCTTTTTGTTATTATTCCTTTCACAGTAATTATTTTATCAATATGTTTGGAAGATATATTTTGAATCATTAGGTCATTATCTGGAATTCCAGCTATCCTCACATGTGGAGCAAATTCAATATCCATTCTTCCAGCAGAACTTTTTTTTATTGCCTTTTCAAAAGAACTTATAGCATCATCTGGGTTTTCTAACAAAAAATCTGCTAATTGCGGATTAAATTTTTGTATATCTTGAAAGTTTACAACAAGACTTTTTTTTGTAGGATATTCTAATTCTAAATCTGCTAAATCATTTTTATAAAATTGATTGGCAAATTCTTCCCATATTCTCTCAAGGTTGGTGCTATCTAAAGTTTCTTTTTCCATCCTCCCAATCCATTTTTATTATAAATTAAAAAATAATAAATCTTGCCCTTATTTTAATCTTTCAGTATTAACTAGTATAC
>JBKBMW010000051.1:0-3921 GCA_046295675.1 Candidatus Anstonellaceae archaeon
CCTACGTTTACGCTTTTCCCTTCTCATTCGCTTGCGTTGCCACTTCCATCTCATCTGTCGCTTCTTTTTACATCTGCGCGAAGAGCGTTTCATAGCTCTGCAAGATTTTTTTTATTTATAAATTTTTTTCTATTTATAAGATTCTATTTATAAGAAATCCAGAGCAAAATGGCTAAACTTATAATAGTGAAAAACATTGATAATGTTTGTATTATCCATTGATTTAGAAATGGTATTAACATAAAACAAAATGGACTAGTGGATAAACCAAACAACATTAATGAAATCATTGCCAAAACCAAACCAGCTGTAAGCTCGTTCTTTAATTCAAAATAGTCCTTAAGATAAGTAAAAATCAAAATCAAGGAAAAAACTATTACTAAAATAGATAAAATGATCCGAATAATAAATAAATCCGATAAAAGAAGCATTCTCATTGGTCCTCTATATAATAAATTCATAACAACTCCAATTATCCACAATAAAAATAAAGAGCCAAAAAAAATCAAAATCGTTCCAAGTAATGCTTTATTAAAAAAATTGTTTGCTTTTTTGCTTTTTATTTTTTCCATTCAAACTCCCCCTCCTTTAAATAAAATTTTTTTTAAAAATTCATTATCCTCCCATTGAGGAGAAATAAAATATACTCTACCATACTTACCACCAACAGCATCCAAAATTTCGTATTTATTAAGCAAATCAATATGTCCTTTCACACTTTTATAATCCAAATTTAGTTCTAATGAGAGTTTTCTAATATTATAGGGTTTTTTATTAAGTAAAAACAAAATCTTTCTTCTAGTACTTGCTCCTCTTGAAGCACTCAGTAACCAAAAAAGCACTCTGCTTTTGCTGTCCATCTAATCAAAATTTAAGTATTATACTTTAAATTCTTTTAGCTATTTCCTCTTTTCTCTTCTAAAAATAAAAAAGCCAAAAAAATAAAAGAAAAAATTTGGTTGTTTTTTTTTATTAACTAGTTCAGATAGTTTAGGTTTAATTTAGTTTTAGCTTTGATTTAGCATTGGGCAATCTCTAAAGCCTTCTAAACCTCTAAACCATCTTTTTTTTCCGTTTAAAAAATTTTCATTATTTTTTGTTTTTAATTTAAAGATCTCTTGTTTTAATTGCTGGACTTTTTCTATATCCTTGTTCAAATATGCTTGCTGTAACTGTAAATGTAAGTTGTAAAGTTCATCATCCCACATCCATCTTGGTCCTATTTTATACTCATTTGCAATCTCTTTTGCAGCTTGATAATCTCCAGAATGCATTGCTTTCATAAATTCAATATGTTTTTGCACAATAGTTTCATTTTGTTGGAATAATCCATTTCCAAAAAAGGCAAAGGAAATTCCACCTATTATCAACAATGCTACAATCAAGTATTTTTCTACTCGCATTTTAATCACCCTAAAAAGAAAAAAAAACTTGGCTTTAAAAGGATTTACCCAAATTCTACCCTAATTAAACCAACTTTAAATCC
The DNA here is from genome assembly GCA_046295675.1 of Candidatus Anstonellaceae archaeon. Taxonomy (GTDB): domain Archaea; phylum Micrarchaeota; class Micrarchaeia; order Anstonellales; family Anstonellaceae; genus JAOAJF01. Next base: position 1,487 of record JBKBMW010000051.1, read on the forward strand.
AATTTAAAAAAAGACTTGGTTTTTTTCAAATCTTATTTTTTCTCTAGGTTTATCTGCGGCATATCCAATCGGTATAACTAAGGTTGGAACTAATTCTTTTGGCAAATTTAATATCTCTTTGTATTTTTCTGGTTCAAATCCTTCCATAGGGCAAGAATCAAAACCTAAATATTTAGCAGCTATTAGTGTTGTTTGTGCTATCAAATAAACTTGCTTTTGAGCCCAAAGCAATCTTTTTTCTCCTTTTAAAAAAGAAGCAAAATTTTTTAGAACTTCAATATACTCTTCTATCTCATTTTTTTGTTTTGTTTTTAGAAGTTTTTCTTCTAAAAGTCTAATATTTTCTTCAATATTTAAATTTGCGCAAAAAACTAAAAGGTGTGAGCAACTGGTAATTTGTTTTTGATTGTAAGAAGCAGAAAATAATCTTTCCTTTGTTTTTTGGTCCTCAATAACCTTTATTTTCCATGGTTGCAAATTGTAAGAAGAAGGAGAAAGCAAAATTAATTCAAATAATTTCTCTATTTTTTGCTCATTGATCTTTTTTCCATCAAAAAGCTTTGTAGCATATCTATTTTTTAATATCTCTTCTAGATTCATAGCCTCACCAATAAATAATCTAGATAATAAATTTTTAAACTCACTCTTCCTTTGTTTAAATTATGAAGAATGAAGGCAGAAGTGCATCTGAGATAATTCAAGGAATTAAGGATTTAAAAATCCAAGGAGCAAGAAGAATAGCAAAAGCAGCAATAGATGCAATAATCTGGCAAATAAAGTATTCAAAAGCCATTACTTTAGAACAATTTCATAACGAAATTTTGGGATTAGTCTTAGAATTAGAAAAAACAAGGCCGACTGAACCAATGATGAGAAACTCTCTTCGTACCACCTTAAAATTTATAATGGCTTGGATTAAAGCAAATGAAAATGCAAATCTTGCAAATGAAGATGCAAATGTCAGTAAGTTAAAATCAAATCTCTTAACCTTTGAAAAAAAATTATTGGATATGATGGATGAGGAGATAGAAAAGATAGCTCAGATTGGTTCATCTCTAATCAAAGATGGTTCAAGGATTTTGGTGCATTGTCATTCTAACACAGTGGTTAAAATTTTGCAAGATTGTGCTGATAAAAACAAAAATATAATTGTTAGTTGTCTTGAGACAAGACCATTGTTTCAAGGAAGATTGACTGCAAGGGAATTGGCTGAATCTGGAATAAAAACTGAGTTATATGTTGATGGGGCAGTTGGAAGTATAATTCAAAAACAGGATTTAGTACTAGTCGGGGCAGATGCTATAACTGCAGAAGGGGATCTAATAAATAAGATAGGAACTTTCACAGTTGCTCAAATTGCAAAATACAATCAAGTGAAATTTTTTTCTTGTGCAGAGCTTTTTAAGTATGATCCTTTAACTCGATTAGGAATAGAAGAAATAATTGAGGAAAGAGATGTACAAGAAGTATGGGGAGATGGACTTTATCAAAAAGAAAAAAGTCAAGCCTATCCCATTCCAAAAAATCTAAAAATTTATAACTATAGTTTTGATCGCACTCCTGCATCTTTTATTAATGCTTATATAACTGAAGAAGGGATTCTTCCCCCACCATTAATAAGTTATGCTGCTGAAAAAAAATTAAGTAAAATTAGAGGTGGAACAGATGCGTTCTTCTGAATATAACCATAAAAAAGAAAAAATTTTTAAAATTCAACAACTTCCACTTAAAGTAAAAAAAATACAAATAATGTCTGCTTCACCTATTGTAGTTTTAAACTCAACCTTTGCATTTCAAAATGGAATTTATCCAAACTATAGAATAAAAATAGAAAATAAAAAGAAAAATAAAAAATTGGTAGCTATAGTTGATCTATCTAATGAAATTTTAAAACCAGGAGAAATTGGTGTTTTTGAAAATGTTGCAAAAGAGCTTTTAGTAGATAATGAAGATATTCTACATATTCAACTTATACTAAAACCAGAAACACTCCAATTTATAAAAGAAAAAATAGAAGGTAAAGCCCTTACAAAAGAAAAAATCGATCAAATAATTTCAGATGCAATGTCTAACAAGCTTTCAGATGCAGAACTTTCTTCATTTATGACGGCATGCTATATTAACGGATTAAATGATGAGGAAATTGTTGGACTCACAAACACTATTGTAAAAAGTGGGGAGACTCTTAAAATCAACAGATCACCAATAGTGGATAAGCATTGCATTGGCGGAGTAGCTGGCAATAGAACAACAATGATAATTGTACCAATACTTGCAGCAGCTGGGTGTTATGTTCCAAAAACTTCTTCACGAGCAATTACTTCTGCTGCAGGAACTGCTGATACTATGGAAGTTTTATGTGATGTTTCTTTTAAAGTCCATGAAATAGAAGAACAAGTAAGAAAAATAAAAGGTGCTATTATTTGGGGGGGAGC
>JBKBMW010000052.1:0-3913 GCA_046295675.1 Candidatus Anstonellaceae archaeon
AACTTGCAAGTGCAGAGACAAGAGCAAGAGCAACAGGTTGGGCAACTGCAATGATAGTTGGAGCTTTATTTGGTTTTGTTTTAGCAGCAATATTTCCAGGACTTATAAATGCGTTATTTCCAGGTACTCAGTCCCTATCTACTTTAGGTTGCACCTGGTAAGTAGAGTTGACTTAAAGAACTAGTAAAAACAAACAATTTTTTTATTATTTTTTTCTTTTTATAATTATTTTCTTTGAGAGGAAAAGAGAAAATGAAAATATCTAAGTTTTTCATACCTTCATTTTTTGTAGTTTTAAATGCAGCAGTTGATCTATCTACATTAACTGACAAAATGAAGGAGTTTTGCGGGAATATCTACTCTCTTCTTCCTCCAATTTCCATGCTTTTAGTAGTTGCAGCAGCAGTTACTTTTGCAGCAGGCCAACTTGCAAGTGCAGAGACAAGAGCAAGAGCAACAAGTTGGGCAACTGCAATGATAGTTGGAGCTTTATTTGGATTTGTTCTTGTTACTTTAATACCTGCACTTATACTTGCTTTATATAAGAATGGAACTGGGAATTGGACTGACTATTGTAAGGTTTAAATACAATTGATGGAAATTTTAACTTTAATTAATATAGAACTAAAGAAAATATTTATAAATTTCTTTTTTTTATGTTTTATATCAATGGTTAAAAAAAATTTCTTTTTATATGAAATTTTTTTATTTTTTATTTTATTTTTAGCTTATGTTTCTGCAGGATCTTTAGCAGATTTAAGAAATAGCATGCTTTTCCTTTGTCAAAATATTTATTGTCTTCTCCCCCCAATTTCCATGCTTTTAGTAATTGCAGCAGCAGTTACTTTTGCAGCAGGCCAACTTGCAAGTGCAGAGACAAGAGCAAGAGCAACAGGTTGGGCAACTGCAATGATAGTTGGAGCTTTATTTGGATTTATTCTTTCTGAGTTATTGCCAATGCTAATCACCCTATTTTATGGAGATAAAGCCACTTGTAGTGCAATACTTTTTGAATAAAATCAAAATAAAAGTATCAAACAATTATCAATTATCAACCATGTTTGTAGTTCAGTATTTTAGATTCCAACGAGTCTATTTAATAAAAATCCAAATAAAAATGAGATCGCTGCAACTCCAAAGCTTATTAATAGCATCTCAAAAAATCTTTGTTTGAAAGAAATCTCTTTCACAATTGAAACAAAATAATTAATAAAAGCAGTGATTATTGTTGCATTAACCAACATCATCAAAAGAGCATTTGTTTTTTCCTCAAAAATAAAAAAAGGGAAAACTAAAAGCAAAACTGTTAAAATATATGTAAATCCAGTATATATTGCTGCCTTGAAGGGTTTTTTCATTTTTCCCTCTATTTTTTTGGAGAGATATTCAGAAGACATCATAGATAAAGAGGCCGCTATTCCGGTTATTAACCCAGCAATTCCAATCAGCCTTATATCCTTAAGTGCAATGCTAAAGCCAGCCATCGCACCTGTTAATTCTACTAAAGCATCATTTAACCCAAGGATTATAGATCCAATGTATTGTAATTTTTCTTCTTTTATCATTTCTATTAATTTTTTTTCATGTTCTTCTTCTTGCTTAAGAATTTTTTTTATTACTGGTTCTTTATATAAAATTTTTTTATAACTCTCCTGAGCATTCTCCTCCTCTTTTTCCATTAATTTTATTGCAAAAGTCAATCCCAAGAATTTTGATAAAAGAAGATAGAGTAGAATCTTAAATCTGTTTGGGCTTGTTTTTCTTTTTGTATAATTCTCAAATATTCTATAATGCTTAAGTTCATGTTTGGAAATCTGTAACATTATTTTTGAGTTTTTTCCTTTCGTTATTTCGGATAATTTTTTATAAAGAAGATGACTGGTGATTTCATCCCTTTGTATCTCTAAAAAAATTCTTTCTATTTCTTTTTCTTTCATCTTTTTATCATAGCTTTTAAAACTTCAAGATTTTTTAATTTTTTCTTAGTAATTAAAAATCTTTGTTTATGTTTAAAATTATCCAAGTCCTTTGTTTTTAAGCAAAGAAAAATTGAATCAAGCTCTTAAACAAATTTAGACCTTTATTAAAGCCTTTTAAATCTTCTTGCAAAGAAAAATTTATGGATGATCTAATTTTTTTTCAAAATTTCAAAGGAATAAAAATTTATAAAATAATTTCTTCGAATTTTCCAGAAAAAAGCTATGTTGTTTGTCATAAAGATTTCTCCTCTGTTCTCTATTCTCCCTATTGTGCAGGCATTTCCTTACAAACCAAAATGCTAAAAATAGGTATACAATTTACAAAAGCAATCCAATTCCTTTGCTTAAAAAACCAAGTAGAAAGAAAATCATTAACTGAATTGGTGCTCTTGTCTGGGGGATTGTTTTATAATTTAAATTTCGGATTCAAAAGTCTATTTAATTTTTCTTTGCCTCAATGTTTTTTAGGCATTTCAAGATTTATGTTAAAAAACAAATTTGGAGAATTTGATGCAAGAATTGATTATTCTAATTTTGAGGCTCTTCCAGATAACGCTACTGTTTTAATTGGAGATACTTTAGCAACTGGAGCAACCCTATCTAAAGCAATCGAACATCTAAAAAAAGTTTGTGAAGAAAAAAACAAAAAAATCAAGTCAATATTTTTTGTTACCTTAGCAGGTTCAAAAAAAGGTGCTTTGGCTTTTAAAAAAGCAACAAAAAAATTTGAAGAAGTAGATACTGCAATGATATTTGCTCATCAAGTTTTTCATTTAATGCCAGATGGAACTGATTTAAGATTTTTTGGTTCAGATGCATTGGCTCCAGCTGAGAGTATTTCTCAAACAAAAAAAATTTATGGGCAATACTTAGGTTATAATTTCAAATGTGCAGTTTTTGATTGGGGAAAGAGATGCAAAAGCCCTCTTTCCCATTATGAAGAATTTGAAAATTATATAAAAGAATTTTTTCCTACTGTTTCTGACAAAAAATCAAAATTAGTTTTAAGAAAATTACTTTCTCTACTAAAAAAGGAAAAAAATTCTTATCTTGGAACAATATAATTTAAATTTTTTCCTTGCATATATATAAAAATATGAAAAAAGTTTTTCAGACTTTAAATTTTTCTACCTATCCAAATTCAGAAAATCCTTTTAAATTTTTTTTTAAGAAAGTTTATCCAGAAAGAAAAAATTGTGAATTAGTCTTAAAAAACTATTTTAAAACAAAATCTATTCCAAGAAAACTTCTTTTTTCTTATTTTTCCAAAACTGTTTATTTTAATTTATTTCACCCTTTAGAATATCCAATTTTAGAAAAAGAAGTTTCAAAAAATTTTTTAGAGACCCTAAATCTTTTCTTCTCCCCTCAATCAAAAAATTTCATTTTTTCTGTTGTTTTTCCAGAACCTGCTAAGAGGAATTCTGAAAATTTTTTTCAAAGTATTATTTACAACCTAAAAAAATTAAAAAATTTTTTTGATAAAAAACTTTTAGAATTTATTTATCCAGTTATCTTTCAATCAGAAGTTTGTGAAAAACTATTCAAGTTTACCCCATTAGTTTCAAATTCAATTGTTTTTTTATTTCTTTATTCTCTTAATTCTGATTTTTTTTCTTCAGCCTCTAATCTCATCTACTTAAACATTCCTTTTTTGCCTATTTATTATGCTTTTCATGTAAAAAACAAAGCTTTAGACAAGTTTTCTCTTGTTCTTAAAAACACAATAAAAGAAGCTTCTTTTATAGCTTTTGATAAATATCTTTTGTTGCATAGTGAGGAAATGTTCCAATACATCTATTTTAACTAAGTCTTTATTTTATATTCCTTTTTGTTTTATCTCAACATTTTTTCTTCTATTGACGAATTTTTTTTACACCTATATTTAACATTTAAATATTTTTCTTTTCTATTTCTTTGTTTATTTCAACACC
>JBKBMW010000053.1:0-3745 GCA_046295675.1 Candidatus Anstonellaceae archaeon
TGTAATTCTTCATCTAATTTTTGTTTTGAGCTTAAGTTGAGTTGATTGGATAAAAGCTGAAGATAACTTATTGCTTTTTTACTTGTACAATGAAGTTTTCTTGCTATTTTTAGAAGAATTTGCTTCTTTAACTGCCTTTTTTGTTTTGAGATAGACATTTTTTGTAAAAAAGAAGGAAACCGATAGGGAGTAAAATAAGAATTTTGCCCTAACTTATGGCTTGCAACACCAAATAACATAAGTGCTGTAGAATAACGCAAATAACCCCAGTATTGGGAACGAATAATTCTTCCATCGTAAACATCTGCTTTGGATAAGGAATCATATGCTCCACTAATTTCTAAAAAAGATTTGAATTCTATAGGAATGTTTTCTAAAATAAAGAGTTTTAGTGTTTCTTTATTAGTAGTTGAACCAAGCAAAAAATTTAGAGATTGGGCAGATTGTAGGTTTTTTAATCTAAAAATGGAACGAATTAATTCGAATTGATTTTTTTGTTGTTCTCTAAAAGTAGTAGAATTTCTTGCTTCTAAATCATTTATTGCTGCGCGAATATCTCCATTAGAGTTTTGAGCAATTTTTTTTATTTCTCCATTTGGAAAAAAAATTTTTGATTTTTGTGAAATTTCAACTAGAAGAACAAAAATATCTGATGGATTTACTGCTTTAAATTGCAATGGTTCACAGAAAGATTTTATTGAAGAAACTGTTGGGTCATAAAGGTCATTAGCAGTCAAAATAGTTGGAATGGAATGAATTTTTAGAAAATTAGTAAAGGCGTTTAATGCTGTTTTTGATTTTTCTAATCCCCAACCATCTACATTTTCAAAAACAACTAAATGGTTTGAGGAAAATAAAGATGCCCCAGCTGAAAGCTCTTGCAATCTTAAACACCATTTTTTTGTTTCTTCTATGGATGAAGGAGGAGAAATAAAAATTAAGTTTGCCTCAAATTCCTTTGCTAATGCGTAAATTGCAGCAGATTTACCACAACCAACTGGCCCATAAAGAAAGAGTGGTTTTTGTTTTTTTGAAACCATAAATCCTAAAAACCATTGCTTAAGCCTGGTGATTGCTTGCTTATTCCCGATACAGGCATTTAAATTATTTGGAGCAAATTTTTCTGCAAGCGACATAAATAAATTAGGATACTAAGATTTAAACACTTTTTTAATTAAAAATAGATTATGGGTATAAAGATAGGAGTAATAGGTGCCCCAAATAAAGGAAAAAGCACTTTTTTTGCTGCTTTAACAAAGGTAAAAGTTGCAATTGCAGATTATCCATTTACAACAATAGACCCAAATATTGGTATTGCAAGGCTTCCAGTAAAATGCGTTTGTTCTTCATTAGGTATAAAATGCAACTCAAAAAATTGCGAAAATGGTATAAGATATGTTCCAATAGAGCTAATAGATGTTGCAGGATTGGTAAAAGGAGCCCATTTAGGAAAAGGAATGGGCAATGCATTTTTAGACCAGTTAATTAAAGCAGATGGATTTATTCAAGTAATAGATGCATCTGGAGAAACAGATTTGGATGGGAAAAAAACTATTGATTTTCCAATTGAGCAAGAGGTTGGATTTTTAAAAGAGGAATTGATTTATTGGCTAGCTCAAGTAATAAGACGGGCATATCCAAAATTTAAACTAAAAACGATTGCTCATGCCCAAAAAGAACTTTCTGGGCTAAAGCTAACAGGAGAGGAATTGAACCTTGTTTTTTTAAAGTTAGGAGTGGACAAACAGCGAATTGAATTAGAAGAGGATAAAATAATTGAACTAGCAAAGGGCATAATTGAAAATAAACCAATAGTTATAGCAGGAAATAAGGCAGATAAAATAGGGGCGATGAAACGAATAGAAAAATTCATGCAAAAAAAGGAGAGTACTTTTGAGTTAATACCATGTAGTGCGGAATATGAATATAGTGTTGTTCTTGCAGCTCAAAAAGGATTAATTCAATATAGAGCTGGAGACGATGAATTTAAAATAATAGGGAGCATAAATAAGGAACAAAAAGAAGCACTGGAGAAAATTGCTATTTTTTTTAAAGAGAATGGGGGGAGTGGGGCGTATAAAGTACTCAAAAAATTAGTTATAGAGAAAATGAAGCAGATTATAGTTTATCCAGTAGAAGACGAAAATAAATATTCTGATTCAAAAGGAAATATTTTGCCGGATGCTTTTTTAGTAAAAGAAGGCACTAGGCTTATTGATTTTGCTTCAGAGGTACATAGTGATTTTGTTGATTATTTTGTTGGTGCTTTAGATGCAAAAACTAAAAAAAATCTTTCAAAGGAATATATTATAAAAAATAATGATGTAATAAAGTTAATTAATGCCAAAAGAAGGTAGGGGAGAAAATGAATAAAAAAGAAATTTTTATAATTGCTGTTTTGTTAACAATTTTGATTTTTGGAGTAGGGCTATATATAAGCAGTTTAAAATCGTTTAACTCTCCTTTATCTGAAGAGATAAAACAAGAAAAAAAACAACTTAGTGAAGAAGAAAAATTTATTTTAGATAGATATAAAAAATATCGCCCTTTTGAACAATATTTTATAGAGTATGTTGAGGGATGGAAAAAGGGAGGAATAGATAAAAAAGTAATAACAAAGATTAAACAAGCACAGGACAAAATAGATGTATTGGTAGAGCATAACTGGTTTGAGATGCAAGCAGTATATGAAGATAATAAAACAATTTATTGTTTAAAAATTTTTAATAAAGAAAAAGAGTGCGCAGATGTTAGTAACAGTACTGAATTTAAAATAATGGCAGAAGAACTAAAGAATCGCACAAATAATATGGTTGTAAACCAAGAAGAAAAAGAATTTGTAGAATATTTAATTAATAATAGCTGGATAGAAATTTTAGATGGAATTAAAAATAAGGAGATTGAAAAATTCCAATGTAAAGGGATTAAGTATAAAATAGATTATCAAAAACTAACTCAACCTAAAGTAATAGAAGAGATGAAAAAAAAGAATATGAGTTTTGAGAGATTTGGGGCTGGATATTTAAAAGAATTAGAAGAAGAGGAATGTTTTGATGAAAAAAATTGGCTAATTATTTATAAAAAAATAGATTATAAAGATATTTTTGAAGGTAGTGGGGGCTATTCTTTTAGAGTAATGGACTTCCAACCTAATTTAACAGAGATAACTTCCCCAGTTATAAACACAGATGTTGCTGGTTTAGAGAGAAGATGGCAAAAGGTTTCTGGGATAGAGAAACAGTTAACCTCTTGTTTGGAGAAATCTGATAACAAAATAAATTGTTATTTTCTTACAGCTATAGATAATAAGGAAGGAGAAGTTTGTTCGATGATAGAGAACGATAAGAATGCAACTGAAGGATGTTATTATCAATATGCTATAAGAACAAGCTCTCCTGAATTTTGCCCAAAAACAAATCTAAAAACAGATTATTGTTATATCGATTATGTTGCATTAAACAAAGAAAAAAACCCTAAGAATTATTGTAACTTGATAACAGATAGTGAGATAAAAAAACAATGTTTTGAGCTTTTAAAATAAGTTTAGAATGGTCCAAAAACTTTCTTAATATATTGCTAAATTTTAAGGAGCAGAACAGAAAATTTTTCTTATTTTTTTTTATAGCTTAGAATTAAAAACAAAAAAATTTATAATAAATTAGATTTTGAGGTTATACTATGAATCAAGAACAAAAATTTTACAAAGCATTACAAGATGTTTTTATTGGTGCTAAAATTGAAGGAG
>JBKBMW010000054.1:0-3552 GCA_046295675.1 Candidatus Anstonellaceae archaeon
GGTTATGAAATTGGAAAAGTAAATGGATTAGCAGTACTTGGAGATAGTCTATCTGGACTTGTGCTTCCAATAGTTGCAGAGGTTACACCAGCAGCATCCAAAAATGAGGGAAAAATAATTGCAACTGGAAAACTTGGTTCAATTGCAAAAGAAGCAGTAGAAAATGTTTCTGCTATAATTAAAAAATATATTGGAAAAAATATTTCCTTTTATGATGTTCATATTCAATTCTTACAAACATATGAAGGAGTGGAAGGAGATTCAGCAGCAATTTCAATCGCTATTGCAGTGCTTTCTGCACTTGAAGAGATTCCAATTAAGCAGAATTTAGCAATGACTGGCTCTCTCTCAATAAGAGGAGATGTTCTACCGATTGGTGGGGCAACTGCAAAAACCGAGGCTGCTATTGAAGCAGGAATGGAAGAAATCGTAGTGCCAGAAAAAAATTATAAAGATATTTATCTTTCTTCGAAAATAAAAAACAAAATAAAAATTACGCCAATCAAAAATATTTTAGATGTTGTTAAGATAGCACTAAAAGACTGCAAAAAAAAGGAGCAACTTATTAAAAAAATGGAAAAAATGCAAAAATAAAAAAGAATATTAAAAATTTATTTTATTGAAACTATAATTTTATTTTCTCCTATTCTTTCAATTGCTTCTAAAGGGACCAAAATTTTTTCACCAAAAAAAGATTTTACTGCTAAAGCACCGAGGTTTGGTTCCACTCCTAAAACCTTTCCAACATAATTTCCATTTAAACTTATAACTTCCTTTCCACTAACCTTTAATTTTAATGCAATCTCTTTTCTTAAATTATTTAAAATAATATTAGATGAGATACCTAAAAGACCTGCAATCAAAATAGTGAATAAAAGACTTTCAAAATCAACATAAGGTGGAACATCATTTATTAACCAAGAGGTACCTGCTGTAAATACAAGCCAAACCAATACAGTAAAAATAGCATAAGAGGAATAACGCAATATTTCTAGTTTTTTATTTTCTCTAACCAAATCAACAATTTTTCCGCTGATTAAAATTAATACAGCCCAGGGGAATAAGAAAAAAAAGCTTCTTAATCCAACTGCAATTGCTTTTGACAAAGTAGAATAAAGCTGATAGGATTCTAAAGCAGAGCTATATGCTCCCCATATAGAAATAAAAATAAATAAAAAAGCTGGGAGATAAAACACAAGGGAGATTTTTTCAACAGAGAAGGAAAAACCAGATAGATATCTAAAGATTTTTTCCTCTATACCAAATCCTTTTAAGATAAGATAAAAGGATATTAAAAAAATTGGAACCTCTATTCCCCAATTTAATATTCTAGATAAAACAAAAATGATACCTAAAAGAGCAGGTACACCAAAAATTAATCTTGCATAATATGGCTCTTTTAATTTATCTAAAATTACAAAATAGGTTTTTTCTAATTCTTGCGCTTGTTTCATTACTACTATTTGCACAGAATCAATCTTTATTCTGGATTGAACAATTGGAAGAGAGGTTTCATCTGCCTGACCATCTGAAACAATTATGCAGGAATCAAATTTTTTTTCTGTTAGAATTTTATCAAGCTGATTTGCAATTTCTTCATCTGCTACATAACCAAGTTGTGAAGAGCCGGTTAGAGTAACTATCTCTAAATCATAGTCTTCCTTAATTAATTTATCATAAAGCGATATTGCTTTAAAAATAGCATTTGAATCTACATCAGTTGGGTCCACAAGTGCAAGAGAGATTGCTGCATTTAAATTGGCTTCTCTTCCTATGATTGGACCAGCAATAGAAGCTTTTTCATATATATCGTTATCGCGATCTATGCAAAGGATAAGTTTAGATTTTTTAAGCATATACTAATAATACAATAAGTATTTAAAATTATTAGTAGGACAATATATATTAAAATTTAAATATATTAAATCTAAAATAAAACAAATAAAAAAGAAAAACTTGCTTAAAAAAGAAGTGGACTTTATGGAAAATGAGGAAAAGATTTATACTTACCCTGGAGACTACCTTGGTTTAGAAGAAGAATTTGAAGCTGGGGATGGAACATATATTAAAGATGGAATGATTTATTCCTTTGCATTCGGAAAAATAAAAAAAGAAAAAAGAAAAATTTTTGTAGAACAGCCAAAAAAACTTATGAATTTTTTTGTTGGACAAAAAGTAATTGGTAGAATAGAGATGATAGTAGAACCAATTGCCTTGGTTAAAGTAATAGATTTTAATGAGATAGAAACACGAAGGTTTTTTCAGACAGGGCAAAATCTTGTTTTAAAAGTGGAGAATATAAAAAAAGGATTTGTAAAAAAAATTCAAGACGAGTATAAGATAGGAGATATAATTAGAGCAGAAATAATTGAAATAAAAAATGGGGAGTATCGTTTATCTACAATTTCTGAGGATTGTGGAGTGATTAAAGCCTATAATTCTTCTTATCAAGAGCCAAGAAATCCACTTGTAAAAATAAACAATACTCTTATGGATATAAAAACAAATAGAAAGGAAAACAGAAAAATTGCTTCTGATTATTTGATTAAATTATAGGAATGAGGAGTTGTTGAAAATGGAAATAAAAATAAGAAAAAAAGAAGAGAATTATATAGAACTTGAGCTTGGACAATTAGATCCATCTTTTGGGAATACCCTTGCCTCAATAATTCTAAGGAATAAAGATGTTGAATTTTGCACTTTAAAAATAGAACATCCCCAAAGTGGAAATCCGGTTTTAATCGTAAGAACAAAAAAAACAGAACCAATTGAAATTATAAAAAAAGCAACAGAGGAATTAAAGGATGAAATTAAAGAATTGCAAAAAGGATTAAAAAGCAAATAATGGATAGATAAAGATGCAATTAAAAAAAAATTGGACAGAGATTCTTAAGAAAGAAGTTCAACTTCCATTTATAGGAGGAATTAGATATTACTACTTCTTAATAGTTTTTTTAATTGCTTTTTATATTATTACAAACAATGTATTGATTGGAATAGTTGCGGGGTTGAGTATTTTATTATTTTTTTTATTTGAAATTTTTGAGGGAGTAGGAGAACACGGAATAAAAAACGAAATAAAAGAACTTTTTATTGCCTTAATCTTAGCTGCTTTTTTATGGTATGGATTAGGATTTCTTCTAAAAACCCCAACACCAATAAATGCAATAGTTTCCTGTTCTATGCTTCCTGCATATGATAGAGGAGATTTAATTATTTTGTCAGGTGAAAAAATTAATACAAACTATATAAATTATGACAAAGAAATTTTTAAAGAAATAAATTCAGAAATTTTTGCTTTTTATGAAAATAAAAAATTAAATCTTTCAGAGGGACTTTTTTCTTATTGTATGGAAAACCAAGAAAATGAGCTCTGCCTTAAATTTAAAGAAAAACCAGAAAAATTTTCTGAGAAATATGGGCCAATAACTATAAATTATGGGCTATGTTCAAAAATGGATAAAAAAACAAAAAAATATTTGCTCAAACTTGTGTAAAGGAAGTATATGTCAATAATCAAAAAATAACTATTGATAAGAATGAAGATTTGAT
>JBKBMW010000055.1:0-3498 GCA_046295675.1 Candidatus Anstonellaceae archaeon
AGGTCTTTTAGAGGCTTCTAAAAAATCTTTTTCTTCTAAAGACTATCCTCTTTCCTCTAATTACACCACAGAAGCAGAAAATAAATTTTATTTATTAAACCAAAGCCTTTATTCTAATCTTTCAGCTACTCTTGAACAAAAATTAACCTATTTAAACAAACAGATACGAAATATCTCTGACATCAACTTAGCCTTTAAATTGAAAGAAGATTTGGATAGTTCTTATCTCCTATTAGATAAAAAAGAGTTTTTTTTAGTGGCTAACAAAATCAAATCAATGGAATATACTCTTGAAAACTATTATAAACAACAACCTCAACCAAAGCCACAACAAGTGCAACAAAACACAACTTTTTTTGATCCAGAAATTGAAAGATATAGATCTACCTATTTTTCCTTTCTAGAAAAAATACAAAAGAAAAAAGAAACTCTTCTTAAGAATTCAGAAGAATTAAACTATTCTATTAACTTTATAGTCTTTGATCAATATTTTTTAGCAGCCAAAGCTGCTGAAAAATCCTTAGATTTTAAAAAAGCTTCTGATTATCTTTTGGAGGCTGATAATCAATTGAACCTTATATCAGAACAATTGGTTCAATACAATACAGTACTAAAACAATTAGATGAATACAAGGTAAATATAAGCCAGTTTACTAATTCCTCAACTTCGCTTGCATCACTAAAACTCGCCAAAGCCTATTTAATTGCTAAAACAAATTCCACCCTTGCATTAGAAGAAGCTCAAGAAGCATTGAATTTAGCAAAAAAAGAATCAGAATTTAGTGTCTTTTTTCCTTCTACAAAAAATTATGCATTTTTAGTCTTTTTTTTTATTTTCTTTCTAGTTTTATTGCTTGCATTTTTTATATTTATACTTTTAAAAAATCATCTGGCAAAAAAAATAATAAAAAAAGAAGATTTTATAATAATCAAAAAAGCAAAATCAACTTTAGATAAAAAAAGAAAAGGCTAAATTAGGCTAAAACTTTTTTTATTTCTACCAGCCATAATTTTTTCCAGTTGAATAACTGAATGTGTTCATTGCCTCAAAAAAATTTTTTCTTATCAAGTTTGGAGAAATAGAAAAAAGCCTTATCAAAATCTTTATTTTATCAATTATGCTCATGGTTGTTAAATCTGCTGGTAAAATTCTCCCAAGTTTGTTTAATTCTTCTTCTGAAAAAGAATAGAAATATTTTTTTCCTTTTAGAATTTTCTCATAAGGTGGAAGCTCTTTTCTCCATCTAATCTCATAACCTTTTAAATTCTCTTCTTCATATGGATCAGATAATTTCTTTTCTTTCCCTAAATTATAAGCCTCAATGATTGCTTCTGCAGCCAATTGTCCTGTTTTTAAAGCCAGCTGGGTTCCGCCCTCAAACATAGGTGAAGTAAAACCAGCGGCATCTCCAACCATTATCAAACCATCAAAATATGTCTTTGGTAAAGGACCACCACAAGGTATCATTCCACCAAAAGGTCTTATTATCTTCTTTTCACTCAATCCCTTTTTTTCTAGAAATATCTTAAGGTTTTTTTGTACTATTTTTGGCTCATTACATACCAGTCCAACATTTGCTTTTTCTCCTTCCTTTGGCATAATCCATAAATAGCCTTCAGGTGCAAGCTTTGGGTCGATATAAAACTCTATAAATCCATCATTTTCAACATTTTCAATCAAATATTGGGCCCCTGCATTAAGCAAAAGTTTAGTTTGGTTTATTTTAAGAAGTTGATTTGTCATACTCTGATAACCTGTAGCATCTATCAATACTTTTGTTTTTACTACTGAAACTGGGGAATAAAGTGACCACAACCCATTTTTTCTGTTTACACTAACCACTCTAGTTGATGTTTTTACGCTCGCCCCTTCTTTGACTGCTCTTTGAGCTAAATATTGTTCAAATATATCTTTATTCAAATCATAACCTTCTTCTCTATATATGGTGGTTGTACCATCTGGAAAAACAATTCTGATTCCCTTTACCTTCAATCCCAAAGCTTCTTTTGGGATATCTTTCAATCCCATTCTTTTAATTGCAAATGCAGAAAGCCCTTCACCACAATGAACTGGTTTACCTATTTGATGATGTTCCTCTAAAACAATAGTATCCAATCCTGCTTTTGCACAGTAATATGCAGCTGATAAACCGGCTGGGCCACCACCTATAATTCCAACTTCGAAAACTTGATTTTGGTTATAAACAATTTCAGCCATATCTATCTTATCATTTTATTTGTTTTTCATAGCATCTAACACTTTTTGTTTTGCAATGCCAAGTGCCGCTGTTCTGGTATCAAAATTTTCTGTTCTTTCCAAAACTTTTGCAGTATTTTCCTTTATTTTTCTTTCCACAAGTTTAAACATTTCCTCTTTATTCATTCCAATATATTCTGCATAAGATGAAATTACTCCCCCCGCATTTGCTACAAAATCAGGAATTATTAAAATCTTTTTTTTAGCAAGTTTTTTTTCTATTTCATGGCTAATAGGTAAATTTGCTGCCTCTACTATCAACTTAGACTTTACTTTTTGGTAATTCTTTTCATTTATAACATTTGGTCTTGCTCCAGGGATTAAAATATCTACTTCTAATTCGAATAATTTGCTCCCATCCATTTTTGTTCCATCATATTCAGTTACTGTGCCTTTCTTTTGTTTTATCTCCATAGCTTCTTGATATTTAATTCCATTTTTATTATATACTGCTCCTTTGGAATCAGATAAGGCAACAACTTTTGCACCCATCTCCTCCAAAAATTTATGTGTAAATGTCCCAACATTTCCATATCCTTCGATTGCTATGGTGCATTCATCCAAATTCTTTTTTAAAAAGTCCATACCTATTTTTGTTGCTTGTGCCACTCCAAACCCAGTAGAACCAAGTTCATGTGGAAGCCCTCCCATCTCAAGAGGCTTACCAGTTGCAGCTTTTTTGTTTTTTAATTCATCTGCTATATATCCCATCTCCTTTTCAGTGGTATTCATATCTGGTCCAGGAATATAATACTCTGGTATTAGGGGTTTTATAAGTCTTGCAAAAGAGCGAATAACCTTTTCTTTATCAATTTTTTTTGGTTCAGCCTTTATTCCTGCCTTTGCTCCACCAAAAGGAATATCTGCCATTGCATTTTTATAAGTCATTGCTCTTGCAAGACTAAAAATTTCCTTTAATTCAATGTCTGGAACCAGTCTTATCCCACCCTTTCCAGGCCCAAGTGCAGTGTTATCTATAACCACTGCTCCTTGGTATCCAAGTTTTTGGTCATAGACCTCTAAAATTCTCTCTGGGCCTATTTCATCTACAAAGTGATGCATAAGTTCACCTTTTTTAAATCAAGAGTTATTTATTTTTCATTTTCTGCATTTAGCTTTATAAATTTTTATAATGGCTATGTAATATTTATCTCCTACTTTTTTATTGTTTTTAACATACTTAGTCATTAGTTAATTTAATTCAAATTTATAAACTGCTACTTCCTTTGAAACTTTTGATT
>JBKBMW010000056.1:0-3309 GCA_046295675.1 Candidatus Anstonellaceae archaeon
AAAGTAAAGGAACTATGGTTTTATTCATGTTATTCGCCATATATGATAAATAGGGATTATATGTTTTAAATATTAACTTAAATCAAGTGGTTAGATATTTGGTTGGTTTTTTAAAGGTTTAAAAATTTTTACTTGCTTTAGGTAAGAAATTTCTTTAGAGTTGAGATAAGTTCCCCGTATTCCTTTTCCTGAAGCTTTTTGGAGGAGATTTTTTCTATTTTTGGAAGTTTTTCTTCTGCTTCTTCAATTGCAAAAAGTATTTGGTCTATTTTTTTCTCATCTTGAATTTCATTTGCTTTATGAGTTAATATCTCTATTAATGATAATACTTCTTCTTTTTTTGAGCCTTCTATTACTTTCTCTCCTCTCAATTCTTTTTCTTTTTGTTCTAATTTGGCAGAATTTTTAACAAGCCAATAAATCTCTTGTACTTCATATGCTGAAAGACCCCTTGTTTGTAGTTTTTCAGCTGTGGTTTTTGCCCACTCATCTTTTCTACTTTGCAAAAGCTTTAGACCATCAACCATTATTATATCCTTTATTCTATCCTGATAATAGGAACGCAAAGCACTGAAATCCAAAAGTGTTAATGGCTGATTTTCCTTTAATCTACCTAACACATTTTGAATATAATTTTTAGTCATTTCATTTGTTTCATTTTGAAGTACATCGTTAATAATTTTTATTGAGCCCTCCAATTCTTTTTGGTTGAGATAGGCATTTAATTTCATTACTTCTTCTGGACTTTGTTCATCCTTTGAAAGAATATTTAATATTTCTCTTGCTTGTTTTATTTTTTGTTGGTCTTTTTCTTCTCTTAATTCCTTTTCTGCATATAAAAAGCAGTTCTCCACAATATAATCATATCTGGAGCGCTGCATTACATAAAAATTTATTCCTTGTAGCTGCTCTATACCAATATCTTTTTTGTCTATAGTCTCTAAAACAGCTTTTGCAGTTTCAAAAAGGAATTTGTTTTTTGATTTTAAGTCTATTTTTGCAAACATTTTTGCATTTTCTAAAGTTTGATAATATGCAGCTCGTCCGTTCAAATAAGCAACTATTTCATTTATCTCATTCTCGCTTAATTCTTTGTTAGTTTCAATTATATTTTTGATTTTTCTATCAATTTCTTGGGCATAACTTTGGACTATTTTATATTCTGATTTCTTATCTTTTTCTATAACATCAAAAAAGGTTTTTAAAATAGTCTCTATTTGCTCTTTTAAAAAGTCCTCAAGATGTTTTTGTTCCTTTTCGTTTGTTGTTTTGTTTAAATCAATTGGCTCAAGAGTTTGTGCTTTTGATTTTTTTAATTTTATTATCTCAGGCTCTAAGAATTTTTCAGAAATAAATACTTTACTGCCCTTTTCAATTCCATTTTTAGAAACTTTTTTTTCTATTTCTCCATTTGGAGTCAGAATTACTAAGGCGTTTTTTATAATTTTTTTAGAAAGCTTGGATGCCTCACTTTGAGGAAAACCATAGACGAAAATTAGGAAATTGGAAACATTTTCTTCCAAGGTTTTGTTATAGTTTATATCCAATTTTACTAGATTTAATTCTTTAAAAACTTCTTTAATTTGTTCTTCTTCCATGCTTTATCAAACTCAAAATATCTTTAAAAACTTTTTTCTTTAGGCTTTTTTTCTTTTAGGATGCTTCTTTTTTAGAGATAAAGGAGTGAATAAGCTTAAATACTTCTTAAATTCTATATTTTTAATAATGATAGATTTATCCACTACTTTGTGTAAAATAAAATTGAAAAATCCACTTGTTTTAGCTTCTGGGATTAAGGGAACTGATGGAGAAATGCTTGTTAGAATGGCAAAAGAAGGAGCAGGGGCAGTTACTTCAAAATCATGCTCTTTAGAACCTAGGGAAGGACACAACAACCCTACTGTGTTGAATTATAGGCATTATCTAATAAATGCAATAGGGCTCTCAAATCCAGGAGTAGATGAGGAAATTGAGCATTTAAAATATGCTATAGATAATTCCCCTTCTCCAGTTTTTGCATCAGTTTATGAAAATTCAGCAGAAAGATTTGCATTAGTAGCAAAAAAAGTAGCTGCTATAAAACCTGCTTTAATCGAACTTGATGCATCCTGTCCAAATGTAAAAGGAAAACTATTTTGTTCTTCCTGCGAGTATATTTCCGAATTAATAAAAAAAGTAAAGGATGAGGTAGAGGGAATACCGATTTCAGTTAAACTCTCTGCTGCTGTTCCAAATTTAGGCGAGATTGCAAAAGAATGTGAAAAAAATGAAGTAGATTGTATTAGTGCAATTAATACCCTTCCTGCTATGGCAATAGATGTTTGGGCAAGAAAACCAATTTTGGCCAATGTATATGGTGGGATTTCTGGAAAGGCGATTTTTCCAATTGCTCTTAAAGCAGTCCATGAGATTAGAAAAAATTGTTCCCTTCCGATAATTGGCGGAGGAGGGGTGTATAGTGGCGAGGATGTTGCTGCAATGATTATGGCTGGAGCAAATGCTGTTTCTGTTGGCTCTGCATTATATGAATACAGGTTTGCTTTTAGAAAAATTCTAAAAGAGCTTGGAGGGTATATGCAAAAAATGGGATTTGAAAAAATAACAGATATAACCTTTACTTAAGAAGGTGAAAATTTGGAAAGCTTATATAAAAAATTTAAAATAATTGAAAAAAAGCAAGAAACAAAAAATGTTTTTTATTTTACTTTTGATTCTGCTCTAAAAGCAAAGCCAGGACAATTTGTAATGGTTTGGTTACCAGAATTAGAAGAAAAACCTTTTTCAATTGCATCTGATTCACCTTTTGAATTGGCAATAGCCCAGGTAGGCAAAACCTCAGCTTCTTTATGCTCTAAAAATATAGGGGAAGAGATATTTCTAAGAGGGCCTTATGGAAAAGGGTATAAGATGATTGGAAAAAAATGGCTTGTGGTTGGAGGAGGATATGGATTTGCTCCTTTAAGGTTTTTGATAAAGGAAGGAGTAAAGAAGGGAGTAGATATAGATTGTGTAATAGGTGCAAAATCAAAAGAATATTTAATGGAAGCTCCAAAAGAAAAGAATATAAAAACTATTTTTACTACAGATGATGGCTCTTATGGTCTAAAGGGAACAGTAGTTGTTGCACTAAAACAACTTTTAGAAAAAAAAGATTATGATTGTATTTATTCTTGTGGTCCGGAAAAAATGCTTAAAGCAGTAGCCTTATTAGCTTCAGAGAATTCTATCCCTTCACAAATTTCAGTTGAAAGATATTATAAATGTGGTTTTGGTATATGTGGACATTGTTCTTTAAATGGATGGCTTTCC
>JBKBMW010000057.1:0-3279 GCA_046295675.1 Candidatus Anstonellaceae archaeon
AGCATAAGAAATGTTTTCATCGACCAATTCTACATCTGACAAAAAAGCATTTTGCTCTAATTTGGCTATAATTTCATATGCTTTATTTTCCAATTCCCTTAATTCAATGGCTGTTGTAAGAAGAATAGATAAGTCGCTGTTGAATTCTCCATATTTTTCGTTTTGGTTCTGAAAAATAAGATTAAATAAAACCCAATAGTTTGCTTGGTCTTCATTATAATAAAAAGAAGACAATCCATATTGTGTAATTTTTTCTATAAGATGTTGTGGCTGTTGTTCTAACTTTAAAGGTATAATAAATTTTTTATTTAATGGATCATAATACTCCTTTTCTCCATCTATTGAAAAATCTCTCATAACTTTTCCTAAAACAGAAAGCGAAGTTTTTACACTGTAAAAGGCATACACTATATTATTAAACTCGTTGATTGTAAATCTTAAAATATCTTTTATAAATGTAGGTGGTCTTTTTATCTTATAAACACGCCCTTCTTTTTCAATGGTAATTTGACCTATATGAATTTTAAAGTCTCCCCTCTCCTTATGGCTAAAATAATAAGTCAACTCCCTGCATATGAAGTAATCTAACTGATCATATATCTCCATAAAAATATTAGTGTGGTTATATTTATAAATATATGTTTCAAAAAAACAAGAGTGGCTTTTTTCTTTAAGCATTTGGCAAGATTTAAAAATGCTCTTTGATAAAAAATTTTAGTTTTTATGATTCCAGAAAGCGAACTTATTTCAAAGGAGTATTTGGTACGAGATATGCAATTGTTGGGAGAGGTAAAACTAACAAAAAAAGGGCTAATACGTTATATTTGCCTTTCTCTTGGGTTAATCCAACCAAATGAATCAAGAACATTAATTTTTGATATAATGGAGGCACTTATTTTTTTTCATTTTAAAGATGAGGAACCAACTACAAAACAAATAATAGAAAAAATAAATAAAATACGAGTAAATAAACCTCCAGCAAAACTAAAGGCTATTCTATATCATCTAAACCAATTAAAAAAAAGAGGCTTGATTGTACAAAAAAATGGGAAATATTCTTTTGTTATGCCAGCTTTGGCAGAAAGCAAGGACCTTGGGTTTGCATTGGAACAAATATATTTAGGTAATATCAAAATAGTTTTTGAAAAAATAAAAAAAGCACTTAATGTACTAAAAACAATGGATAGTGATTAAAAACATCTTTTTTATCAAAATTTTGCAAGGCGTACAATTTCTTTTCCTTTTCCTTCTATCACCCAGTAGTATGGAATTGTTGGATAACCTTCTTTTTTTAATAAAAAATTAATGGCTATATTACTTGCAAGGCAACCAACAAGATTTGTGATTGGTCCCCAGGCAGCTGGACAAGGTGGATAATTCTCTAAGATTTTATAAGCAGTTTTTATCTTTTTTTGTTTGGAAGGTAAATCAAAGCATATCTCCATTCCCTGTTCTTTTGAAAAAAGACATATAAATCCTCGTGCTTTAGCACAACCTGCATAAAGATGGGGGATTTTTAATTTTTTTGCTAGTCTGGACACAAGCATTCTTGAAGATGCATTATCAAATGAATCTATAATTATTTGTGGTTTAAATAAAGAAAGTTTTGCCTTATAAAAATTAAACATGTTAGGCTCCAATCTTTTTTTAAACCCATAAAACTTTATTTTCGGGTTGATAAGCTTAAGCTGTTTTTTTATAACATCTACCTTGTACTGCCCAAGAACGGAACGATTAGAATGGATCTGTCTATTTAAGTTTGTAATTTCAAATTTATCATTATCTATAACTGCAAATTTTTCAACACCTGCTCTTGCTAAAAGCTCAATACAAATTCCACCAACTCCTCCTACTCCGCATATCAAAACCCTTGATTTAAATAAAAGTTCTTGTTCCTTTCTGTCTATTGCCCCTAAATTTTTGGAAAACCAAGATTGCCTGTTATGTTCCATTCTAATCACAAATATTTTAAACAATACCGACTTATAAAAAGTTAATGATAAAAACAATAAAACAAAATTTTTACTGGCTTCTATTTTTTGCTTTTATTATAATCGGATATTTTTTAACGCCATCAGCAGTATTTCTTGCATTTCCATCACTTTCAATAATTTTTCTTTTGGCTTTTGGGGCAAGTATGACTTGTTTTATAAAAAAGTTGTTATATGCTTCTAATGTGGTAACTAAAATAGAAGGAGGGTTAGGGCTTTTACTTCCCTCAATTTTAGAGATAGGGATTTTGCCAGCTTGTGCTATAACCTGCACAGGATTAAACCTTGGTCTTTTGTCTGCTTTCCATCTTTTTTTTATTAATATTCTTCCTTCTGGTTATGGAGTTTATATCGTCAGTGTTTTAATTCTATTCCAATTTATCATAATGTATAATGTTGGATGTTTGTATTCAGAAAAAACTGAAAAAATTTTACAAAGATTAAAAGCTTTTTTTAAAAAAGAAGATAAAGAAATTAAGAAAAAAGAAACAATTAAATAATAACTTGGTTAATACAAGCCTATGGAAAACAGACTTGAAACAAAAAAAGGAGCAATTCTTTACTCTACATTAAACGAAGCCTCGTTGAATATAATTGATAAATTAAAAAAGGATTTTCATTGGCAAGAAACAGAAGATGGGCTTTTTTTTAGCCCTTGTAATAAAAAATCCTGTTGCAGTTGTTTTTATGCTTATGGACAAAAAGAAAGTATTTTGGAAGTCAAACCAACTAATAAAATGGAAGAAGATTATTTTTTATATGCTTCCACTCATAAATCTGAAAAAAATTTAAAATCCTTGACAGTGCACATTCCTGGAAATTTTGGAAAAGCTGATTATGGTGGAAAGCCAAAAACCCTAAATTATGCTTTTGCTTCTAAAATGAAGCAAATCCTGAAATTTTTGGATGAAGAAAATAAAAAAAATAAATTAAATTGGGAGGTTTCCATGGAGGTTGACCATCATGGGCCAACTATAGAAGAAAAAAAGGCTCTTATTTTTGTTGAAATAGGTTCACAAAAAAAGGAATGGGAAAATCCATTGGCAGGAAAAATAGTTGCATCTGTTTTGTTCAAAGCACTTCTTCAAAAAGCTCCAGAATACAAAACTTATATTGGTTTTGGGGGTGGGCATTATGCCCCAAAATTCAATGATTATCAACTTGGCAAAAAAACTTTAAATGGAGAAGAAATTGCCTTATCCCATATCTGTTCAAAATATAAAATAGAGGAGATTGATAAAGAAGTCCTAACTCAAGCCTTGGAAAAAAATTTAGAAAAAATCGAAGG
>JBKBMW010000058.1:0-3240 GCA_046295675.1 Candidatus Anstonellaceae archaeon
TCTTTATAAAACATTATTTTAATTATAAAATATCTGAATAATAATTTATAAATTATTAAAATTTAATAATTATTAACAAATTTTATAAATTTTAAAAATTTGTAGTTATGATTATATTAAAAAGATACTTACGAGCTTGCAGTCTGGATCTATATGGCATAAAAAGAAATTTTTGCTAAAAACAAATTAAATATTATAAATTAATTACAGGGGGTAAAGATGCATAGCACCAGTATAATAATTTTACTGCAAAAGTTGCAAAGCCCATTACTTACAAATTTCATGAACTTTATTACATTTTTTGGTTATGAACTTGGTGTTAGTATTATTTTATGCATATATCTATTTGGTTTTTCATTTCATAAAGGATTTTTTGTTCTTCAATCTTCATTTATAACATTTGTTACAAATGATATATTAAAAAATTCTTTTTTGATTAAAAGACCTTTTTTAGTTGATTCAAATGTTATCAATCTTGATAAAACGATGAATAGAGAAATTTTAAAAGGCATTATTTCCTATTCTTTTCCTTCTGGGCATTCTAGTGGAATAACAGTTGTCTTTTCATCCATCTCTTTATCTGTTCGCAAAAAGATTTTTTATATTATCTCTATTATCATTATATTATTTTCAATGTTTTCAAGGCTTTATCTTGGAGTACATTTTCTTCAGGATGTTTTATCTGGATTTGCTCTTGGTTTATGCATAACTTTAATTTATTATATACCTTTAAAAGATTACATAGATAATAATAAAAATTTCCCATTTAACCTCGTTTTAACAAATATCGGGAAGCTTTCTTTTACCTTTTTCTTTATTATTTTCCCATTTTTGTTCATTTTTCTTCCAGTTAATTTTGATAGAGGACAGGTTGGTTTTCTAATAGGGGGAAATCTTGCATATCTTGTACTTGGAATAAATTTTAAAAACTCGAGTATTGAATATAAATTAAAATTTACAAGTGTA
The DNA here is from genome assembly GCA_046295675.1 of Candidatus Anstonellaceae archaeon. Taxonomy (GTDB): domain Archaea; phylum Micrarchaeota; class Micrarchaeia; order Anstonellales; family Anstonellaceae; genus JAOAJF01. The sequence continues at coordinate 967 of JBKBMW010000058.1, forward strand.
ATAATTCGAATTATAACTGGATTTGCTATATATATGATTTTAAGAATTGGTCTTTCCTATATATTTAAACTAATTTTCCCTGAAAGATTAATAGAATTAATATATTTTAGGTTTGTTAGATACTTTCTTGTTGGATTTTTAACTGTTGGATTAAGTCTATTTTCTTTTATAAAATTTAAACTTGCATATAAAGTAGACTAATGAAATATTATTTTAATAAATAAAAACCATAAATAAATAACAATCATATTGATTATTCCTAAAGGTATACCTATTAATGAAAATTTGATCGCAGGGACTTTTTCTCCTAATTTTTCAGAATTTGCAATAGCTATTATATTACTTGCAGCACCAAGTATTAAAAAGTTGCCTGCTAAGGTTGATGACGCTGCTAATGCCATGTATTGAAAAGTTGTAGCATTTAATGTCTTCAATACAGGCATAAATAGTGCTACAAGAGGAACATTTGAAAGAATTTGAGAGAGAATAATGCTTGAAGACATAAGAATTGGTATTGAATTTAAATCTATATTGTATGATTTCATAAAATTCTGGATTAAATTGGTGTTCCAGATTGCCTTCATAAGTATAAACATCCCGACAAAAAATAAAAGTGTTCCCCAATCAAGTTTTCTAAGCAAATATAATCGTTTTGGAATTGCAAATATTATGGGAATTAATCCAGAAATAGCAATATATGTTAAAGAAAGATTTATTTTTGGATTAATAAATATTATAATAATTTTTAAAAATATAGAGATTAAAAGTATTATCAAAGAAATTCTACAAAGTTTTGCAAGATTTAAATCTTCTAGCTCCTCTTTTTCATGTATTAATGGAATTGTATGTATTTCATTTTTATAAACAAAAAGCATAGTAAAGTATAGGATAAAAAGGTTGATTATGGTCGGGACAAGTAGATAAATAAAAAATACTATAAATGGAGATTTAAGCCTTGAATTGATTGCTATCAAAAGGTTTTGAGGATTTCCAATTGGAGAAAAAACTGAACCAATTGTAACAGAATACATTAAAGTTAATATTAGAAGTTGACAGCTTATCTTGTGTTTTCTTGCAAAATATATTACAAGAGGAGTTCCAATTATTACCATAGTATCATTCATAAGTAGAGCACTTACTGCACCTGAAAAAAAGATTAAAACTAAAAGCAGATGCTTTGCAGAGGAAGTATTTGAAAATATCTTATGGGCACTATGATATAAATATCCGCTTGATTGAAAGCTTTCTGCTATCAAAAACATACAGAAAAGAAAGACAATTACATCTATATCTATAGCCTTTACTGCATCATTTAGACCTATACTACCTACTAAGATACAAATAACTGCTGATAAAAACATTACTGCCCAGATTGGGATATTGATATGCCCAATTTTTCTTATAATTGTAAACATTATTACTAAAAATAATCCTGCAAATGGAATGATATTGTATAAATTCATATTTACCTGCACTATAATATTTTTTAAAATTAAATTTATCATCTCAAAATTTAAATCATTTTATATTGCATTATATTTTGCTTATATAATTTGTTATATTATTTATCAAATTGATTTTAATATAAATTGTAATATTAAACTTAAAAGCGAGATAGGTCGAAAATAAATAAAAATAATTGATTATATATCCATAAATTGATAACATATAAAAAATATTAATCAAAAATATTTATAAAAGGGAGTTACAGTGAAAGCTAATAAAATAAAAAATAAGTTTAGAATTTTACTTTTTATTTTTATTTTTTTCTTTTTTTGCCTACTTGGTAATTTTAACTTCGATATAAATGCTCAACAGGCATCATCTCAAACTTCAACGCAAACAACTTCTCAAGGTACTTCTCAAAAAGTTCAGGTTGTCGATCTTGCAAATTTCGCATATTCTTTTGTAAACTTTCAATCTAACTATGCAACACTTTTAGGAAAACTAAAAGGTGCTTCTTATAACATAGAAGAAAAAGATGTAAATTCTCCAAATGGCAAATACCTTATAATTGCTGAAAAAAAGCTTAATTTTATGACTGAAAAACTTTATCTATATTTTGATTATAAAAAGAATTTAATCTATTTTCAGGTTTCATTTTTATGTGAAGATGCTTATACAAGAAAGCCTCTTGAAAATCTTTATCAACAGCTTGTTGAAAAATTAAATGCTAAATATGGAGAAACAGAGAATAAGGATTTTGGGTACTATAAGAAAACAGATACAACAGAAGTTATACTTTTCCCTCTTCTACCATTTAAGAACTCGATT
>JBKBMW010000059.1:0-3201 GCA_046295675.1 Candidatus Anstonellaceae archaeon
AGTAATTAACTTTTGAATCTGTTAATACTGGATCTTTCCAAACATAGCCAGAAAAAACTAAAGAAAAAAAAGAAAAGAAAAATAAAAATAGAATCCCCCAACTTCTTTTTTTGTTCATTTATTCTACACCGATTATTGAATTATATTCCCCTTTATCTAGTTTTTTTCTTATTTCCTTTGGATCTAAATTTTCTATTGTAACCCCCATGCTTGTGCATGTTCCAATTACCTCTGTCACTACAGCCCTTAAATTTTTTCCAAGAGAGGATGGTTGCTTTTTCTTTGCTATTTTTATTATTTGTTCAAACTTTAAATTCCCGATTATTTTTGGGTCTTGCTCCCCTCCTTTTCTTCCTTTTTCAACATTTAATTCCTTTTTTATAAGCTCGCTTGTTGCAGGAGAACCAATATCAAATCTCCATTTTTTTGTTGCCCTATCTACGATCACTTTTATTGGGACTTTTGTACCTTCAAACATTGCTGTTTGTTTATTTAAATCTGCTATTAATTGAGGAATGTTTACACCTAATGGAGCAAGTGCTGGAGCTAATGGTGGCCCAGGAGTTGCTTTTCCTCCTTCTATTATAACAGAGATTATTGCTTCAGCCATAGTATCACCTAAATTTAAATTTGTTTGGTAGTTATTTTTTAGTTTTTAATCTTTTTAAAATCTCACTTTTTATTATCTGGGCATTTTCATAAGATAGCCCATCAATATGAGCATTTATATTGGATTGACCAGAGGCAGTAGCAACATGTAAATCATATAAACCAAAAAGTTGATCTAATGGATCCTGATCTACATAAACATCCTGAATTCTATAATAAGGAATGGTGGTTTCGCCATAAGTTATTACACCTTCTTTTATTACCAAAAATTCCCTGTCTAATTCATAATAATACCTTTTATAATGTAAATAAAAATAGAAATAAACAAGAAGAATGGTCAAACCAAAAAGAACCAAAAAAATAGCTAAAAAAGCTTTAATTATGCTGATAAATATTGCCCAAAATAATATGGCACTTAAGCCTAAAGTGGAAAGGAGAGAAAAAAGGGTTGCTAAAGTATTTTTTATAATCTTATTTTTTTCTATTGGATAAGAAACAACAGAAAAAATATTTTTGGGATTTTTTTCTTTAGCCATAATTTTATATGATATATAAAGTTTTTATAATTTGGTTTAAATAATAATTTAGGATTTTTATGGCAAACGAATTTGATGTGATAGTGGTTGGAGCAGGGCCTGGCGGCTCTACTACTGCTTCCTATTTAGCAAAAGGGGGTAAAAAAGTCCTTTTGGTTGATAAGGCAAAATTTCCAAGGGACAAAACTTGTGGAGATGCACTTTCTGGAAAAACCCTTAAAGTGCTAAAGGAGTTAGAATTAATAGAAAAAGTTAAAACACTTCCACATGCAGACATCAAAGGAGTTATTTTCTCCTCTCCTGCAGGAAATGTAGTGGAGATACCATTTTTAAAATCTGACCAAAATAGAAAAGATGGAACTGGATATTGTATTAGAAGATATTACACCGATAATATGTTTTTTGAAGCAGCTAAAAGCTTTGGAGCAAAAACACTGGAGCAGACACAAGTTCAGGGAATTATATTTGATGATAAAAGGGCAATAGGAATTAGGGCATTGGATTTAGTTACAAAAGAACAAAAAGAATTTTATGCAAAAGTTGTGGTAGGAGCAGATGGGGTAAATTCAATAGTTGCCAAGGAGGTTTTAGGAGAGGATGCTAATTTGGAACCAGAGCATAGTTGCGATGCGTTGCGGGTATATTATAAGGGAATAAAGAATTTAACAGATAATATAGAAATTCATTTTTTTAAATCCATACAACCAGGGTATTTTTGGATTTTTCCTGTAGGAGATGGAGTTGCAAATGTTGGAATTGGTTTGGTGAGTTCTGAATTACAAAAAAGAATGAAAAAAACAAAGAAAACGTTAGTACATCTTCTAAACGAATCCATTACTTCTGAAAAAATAATCAAGGATAGATTCTTGGAAGCCAAAGCTCTTGGGCCAATAACTGGTTGGAGACTTCCATTTGGATCTAAAAAAAGGAAAATTGCAGGAGATGGATGGGTACTGGTAGGAGATGCTGCCTCGTTAGTGGATCCATTTTCAGGAGAAGGGGTTGGAAATGCAACTACCTCAGGGAGATTTGCAGCTAAAACAATTCTAAAAGCCTTTGAAATGAATGATTTTTCTTATTCCATTTTGCAAGATTATGAAAAAAAGGTATGGGATGAACTTGGAGCAGAATTAAACACAAGCTATCAAATGCAAAAATTAGGTAGATTTCAATTTTTGCTTGATAGGGTAATTTATAAAGCCAAAACTGATCAAAGGGTAAGAGATCTTATTGCAAATTCTTTAGCAAGCGAGGAAACCAAAAAAGAGTTTTTAAATCCATTTTTTTATCTAAAGGTTTTGATTTGAATCCTGAATTAGAAAGTGAAGGTTTTAGAGTTTGGGATTTGAAACCAACCATTCAAGGTAGAATATAAGAGATAGATGTTAAAAACAATAATGATTAGTGCAAATATAGATGCAACAGCTGTAGTTATTTTTCTGTTGACCAATTCCCCCATTATATTTTTATCTGCAGAATAAAAAATCAAAGGAAGAAGGGGAATAGGAATTAAAAGGCTTAAAATAACTTGACTATAAACTAGAACTTCTAAAGGCTCTATTCCCAATAAGACTGCTATTAATATCGGAATTACATTTATTACTCTTGTAATTATTCTTCTTATGGTTAAACTTAACTTGAAATTTGTAAGACTTTCTAATATGCTTTGACCTGCCAATGTACCAGTTATAGAAGAAGAAATTCCTGCAAATAACAAAGCAATCGCAAATATTACTGATGCAATATTGCCAAATAAAGGAGTAAGAGTACGATATGCTTCTTCTATTGTTGCAACCTTTTCTCCTGAATTATAAAATGCAGCAGCCGCCATTATGAGTATTGCAGCATTTATTAAGGCAGCTATAAAAAGAGAGAATACTGTATCTGTTAGGTGATAAGACAAGGCAGTTTTTTTATCAGTGTTTTTGAATCTTTTTGTTTTTATTTTATTTTTCAATAGCCAAGAATGGACAAAAAGTGCATGGGGCATTACTGTTGCACCAATTATCCCTACTGCTAATAATATTGTTTGTTCTGACAATATAGGGGTGATGCT
>JBKBMW010000060.1:0-3019 GCA_046295675.1 Candidatus Anstonellaceae archaeon
AGAAAAAACTAAATGTTTCTTCATTTGATGTTGCTCTACACTTATACAAATTAAAATCCAATGGATATTTAGTGGATCAAATTCAATCTGCAAAAATATTTTTTAGTTTAACTGAAAAAGGATTTTTGGTTGCAAGCCAACAGAGTAGCAAATACGAAGAAGAAGCAAAAACCAAAGAGCCTATTCAAGCTACCTTAAATATCAAAACTTCAGAAGAAAAAGAAGAGGATATAGAAGAAGAAATAAACTATTTAATCTCTGAACAAAAACAACTAAAACCAGAAGAAAAAGAACAAAAAAAAGAAGACCAAAAACCAATAAAAAAGAAACTTCCTTGGGAGGTAGAAGAAAAAAAAGTAAAATTGGATAAAACAAAAATGTTTATCTCAAAAATGGAATATTACATACAACAATATGGTTTGATGATTTTACTAACATCTTTTTTGTTAGTCCTAATTATCATCGCATTGTTTGTGATTTTTTTGAAATAAAGTTTTTCTTCAATAGGTTATAAAAATGCTCTTATGCAGATGGGACTTTAACTTCTCATTACTAAAAAAATACAACATTCCCTATCTAGAATACGGAGTAGCCTGTAATGAAAAGCAAGCCTTACAAATAGCAAAAAGGATAGGTTATCCAGTAGCATTAAAACTTTTTTCTTCCAAATTTTTGCACAAGTCTACTCATCATGCACTTTCACTCAATTTAAAAGATGAAAAATCACTTCTTGAAGAATTTCATCGCCTAAAAAAATTGGAAAAAAAAACAAAAATTTTTGTACAAAAATATGTCCCATCTTCTTTAGAATTGATAGTTGGAGGAAAATTAGACCCACAATTTGGTCCAACCATACTCTTAGGTTTAGGTGGAATTTATACAGAATTATTAGAAGACTTTCAGATTAGAGTATGTCCAATTGATTTACAGCAGGCACGCTCTATGATAGCAAACTTAAAATCCTTTGAACTTTTGAAAGGCTATAGAAACCAAACAAAAGTAGATTTGGAGTCTTTAGCAAAAATTCTTCTAAATGTTTCAAAACTCTTGGTTGAAAATAATATACAGGAACTGGATATAAACCCGCTCTTACAAACTCCAAATGGTCTTTATGCTGCAGATATAAGAATGTTGCATTGTCCAGGAAAGCAAAAGCTTCATCCACTCTTTTCCAAGCCAAAACTAAGAAAGCAGGTTCAAAATTTAAAGTATGCCTTTGAGCCAAATTCTGTTGCTGTAATAGGGGCATCAAAAAATCCTTCCAAAATAGGTCATATAATCCTAAAAAATTTTGTTGAAGGTGGATTTGAAGGAGAAATTTATCCTATAAATTTAGTTGAAAAAGAAATCTTGGGATTAAAATGCTACAAAAAAATTTCTTTAGTCCCATCAAAAATAGATTGTGCAATTATTTGTGTTCCAGCAGCTCAAGTTTATAAAGTGCTTAAGGATACAGCAAAAGCAAAAGTTCCTGCTGCTGTGGTAATATCAGGTGGATTTTCAGAAGTCGGAAACAAAAAAGAAGAGGAGAAAATAAAAAAATTAGCAGATAAGTATGAGATAGCTCTTATTGGACCAAATTGCATGGGATTGTTGAATTTAGAAAAAAAAGTAGATTGTGTATTTCTACCAAAAGAAAAATTAATTAGGCCAAAGAAGGGTTCAATATCTATTATTTCTCAATCAGGTGCAATCGGAGGATGTTTATTAGACCTAGCAAATTATAATAATATAGCAATTTCAAAATTTGTCTCATATGGAAATGCTGCTTGTATAAACGAAACCGATCTTTTAAATTATTTTTCTTTTGACAATTCCACAAAAACAATCGGTCTTTATCTTGAAGGCTTGAAAGATGGGCGAAAATTTTTTTCTTCACTTTCTTTTCTTTCCTGCCATAAACCAGCAGTGATTTTAAAGGGAGCAAAAACTTTGGCTGGAGCATCAGCTGCCCTTTCTCACACGGCTTCTTTAGCAGGTTCAAGCAATATATTTTCAAGTGCAATTAAACAAGCAGGTGCTACTGAAGCAAAAGACATTGATGAGCTTTTTGATTTTGTAAGAATGCTAAACTTTGAACAAGAAAATTCATTTAGTTTTGGTTCCAATCCTCATTTTTTTGGCTCAAAAATAGCAGTACTTACTAATGGAGGTGGAACTGGAGTTTTGGCAACAGATGCAATAGAAGAAAATGGTTTAGAGCTTGCAAATTTTTCAAAACAAACGATTAAAGAATTAAAAAAATTTTTAGGTCCTACAATAAATATCAAAAATCCGCTTGATATTTTGGGAGATGCAGACCCTCAAAAATATAAAAAATGCCTTCAAATTTTAGCAAAAGACGATGGAATTGATGCTATTGTTTGCATTGTACTTTTTCAAACTCCAACCTTGGATCAATCCATAGTATCTGTTTTGAAAGAAGCAAAGGGATATATCAAAAAGCCTTTTTTAGTTGTTTCAACAGGTGGGCAATATACAAAAGAACAGCAAAAAATTTTAAATGAAGTTTACGTACCAGTTTTTTCTACACCAGCAACTGCTATCAAAGCCCTTGCAATGGCAAAATTTTATAATCTTAGTTGTCGAATAAAATAAACAAATAAAATAAAAAATAATTGCAGAACCAAGATTGAAAAAAAAGAACAAAAAATTTTTATATAAAATTATTTTTCTACCTAAAGCCTTTTTAAATTTTTAAGTTAAAATAATTCTACTTTAATTTATTAAATTTTTTATTCTTCTCAAAATAGAATTAAAATAGATTGATTTTATGGAGCTTCCAAATATTTATGAAAAAGGAAATTATCCTCTCCTTGCTATTCTTCCAATTGTTCTAATCATCTTCTCGTTGTTTTCAATTTTTTTTCTTCATCCATTAAAGTTAGGAATTGATTTTAAAGGTGGTATTGAAGTACAGATGATAACAAAGAGTTATCCAGACCTTCAAAAAGTTGTCTCTCAATTAGAAAAAGAAAACTATACTGTTTTTTCTTCTTCAATAGAGCAAAACCCTTCT
>JBKBMW010000061.1:0-2983 GCA_046295675.1 Candidatus Anstonellaceae archaeon
CAGGATTAACTGATAATGGTGCAGGTGGACTTTCCTCTTCTATTGGTGAGCTTGCCTTATTAACTAATGGTGCTGTTGTTCATCTTGAGCGCTGCCCATTAAAATATTCTGGATTAGAGCCTTGGGAGATTTTTTTATCTGAATCTCAGGAAAGAATGACAGTAGCTGTTCCTCCAGCTAAAGCAGGGGATTTTGTTGCATTAGCAAAAAAACACAATGTAGAGGTTAGCGATATTGGGGAATTTAATAATTCTGGTTATCTAAAAGCAACCTATTTTGGTAAAACCGTGCTTTTTTTGAATTTAAAATTTTTGCATAAAGGAGTGCCAAAACTAAAATTAAAAGCTCTGGAGTTTTTAGAAGAGAAAAATCCTTCATCAGTGCAGATTGAACTGGAAGAAAAAGAAAACTACAATTTTGAAATTTTAGAGCTTTTATCCTCTTTAAACATAACCTCAAAGGAATGGGTAATTAGGCAATATGACCATGAGGTTTTGGGAATGTCTGTTATAAAGCCACTTTGTGGGCTAAATACTTCTTCCCCAACAGATGGTGCTGTAGTTCAACCTTTTTTTGATAAAAATTTAGGAATAGCAGTTGCAAATGGAATTTGTCCAAAATTTTCTGATTTTGATTGTTATCTTATGGCAACCAATGCTGTAGATGAAGCAGTAAGAAATTATATCTCTATAGGTGGAGATATTGAACATTGGGCTGCATTAGATAATTTTTGTTGGCCTGACCCTATTAAATCAGAAACAAATCCAGATGGAGAAAAAAAACTTGCTCAATTGGTAAGGGCAAATATGGGATTGGCAGAAATTTCTAAAGCATACTCTTTACCTTTAATATCTGGTAAAGATTCAATGAAAAACGATTATGTTTTTGGAAATACCAAAATCTCCATTCCCCCAACTTTGCTCATTACACTGGTCGGAGTGGTTTCAGATATTAACACTTGTCTTTCTTCGGATTTTAAAAACAACTCAGATAGTATTTATCTTCTTGGCAAGACTTATGGGGAACTTGGTGGTTCAGAATATGCAAAATTAAAAGGATTAGATCAAAAGTTTTTTGTAGCACCAAAAGTGCGTCTAGAAGAAAACCTCAGGCTCTATAAACATCTTTCTAAAGCAATAAAAAATAATCTTTTAAATTCTTGTCATGATTGTTCAGATGGAGGGTTAGCAATTGCATTGGCAGAATCCTGTATTGGTTCAGATATGGGAGCATTTATTGACCTTTCTAATTTAAAAGAACTAACAAATTTAGACGAACAATTTTTGCTTTTTTCAGAATCAGCAGGAAGGTTTGTGGTTTCTGTGCCAAAAACAAAAGAAAAGGAATTTGAAAAAATTTTAAATGGTTGTTTTTTTGTTAAAATTGGCCAAGTTAAAAAATCCAAAAACCTATTGATAGTTTGCAAAAATAAAACTTTAGTCAACCTATCTATAGAAGATTTAAAAAATAATTTTAAAAATACTTTAAAATTTTAGAGGGGGAAAATGGATAAACCTAAAGCAGCCATTCTAACTGGATTTGGTATAAATTCAGAGCTTGAAACAGCTTATGCTTTAGAGAAAGCAGGAGCATCTACTTCTTTGGTTCATTTTTCTGAATTGGAAAAAAATCCCTCTCTTTTGGAAAATTTTCAAATTTTTGCTCTTTCTGGTGGTTGGTCTTTTGCAGATCAAATCCAATCAGGAAGAATTTTAGCAAACAAATTTAGATTCAAACTTTTAAAAGAATTTAAAAAATTTTGTGATGAAAAAAAAGCAGTAATTGGAATTTGTAATGGTTTTCAGGTTTTAACTCAGCTTGGGGCATTACCTGGATGGGAAAACTGGGAAAAAAAAGAAATTAGTTTACTTACAAATACTTCTTCCAGGTTTGAGGATAGATGGATAAGGCTAAGAACAGAAAGTTCAGTTTGTAAATTTTCAGCAGGTTTAGAAAGATGTTTTGTTCTTCCAATAAGGCATGGCGAAGGAAGGCTTGTAGTAAAAAATTCCTCTACATTAGAGCTTTTGGAAGAAAAGCGCCAAATTGTTTTTAGATATGCAGCTGAAGATGGTTTTAAGGCTTATGATTATCCAGATAATCCAAATGGCTCTGTTGATTCAATTGCAGGAATATGCAATGAAGAAGGAAATATATTAGGGTTAATGCCTCATCCAGAATGCCATATTAGAGAATTTCAAAATCCATTTTGGACAAATTCTAAAGCAGCAGAAAATAAAAATTTTTTTGATTCTTTATTTGATAAACTTTCAGAAGAAAAAAAATTTATTTATAATAATTCTCAACCTCTATTTAAATCAATTGTTGAATATGCAAAAAGGTTTTGATAATCAATAAGTTTTTAAAAGTTATTTATAGTTATTTTTCTATGCATCTAAATTTAGAAAGAAAGGCAAAAGGTCAGGTTTCAATTGAGCAAATTTTTATTTTAGGGTTTATAATTCTTCTAGCTTTGTTGATTTTAAATTTTTTAGGATTTTTTTCAGATTCTACTTCTACAAAAATAAACCAATCAAAGATTTATTGGTCTTCTATTGCAAGCCCATTTAAAATTAGTGAATTTGGTTTAGGGGTTTTTGAAGCCTCAGATGAAGTAAATCTAAACCTAACCTTAAAAATCTCCAATCCAACCTCTCAAACTCTTGTGATAAAAAAATTAAATCTTTCTAAAGGAAATTTTTTAGATGTTTATGAAAACGGACAATATTTGGGTAGAACATCTGACCTATATATCTCTTTTCTTCCAGGTGCAACAAAAACACTTACTATTACCTCTTTTGAGCCAAAAGAAAGTGCATATTTACCAACCAAAGTTTTTGATATTCCATTAACCATAATTTTTGACTCTTCTCTTCCAAATCAAATTCAAGAAGGTAGCACTCCTCTAACCGACTATGTTTCATCTGTTCTTGTTAGTGGTACGGGAATACTTGGAGGAAATGGCTGTCCTTCTGGTTATGTA
>JBKBMW010000062.1:0-2716 GCA_046295675.1 Candidatus Anstonellaceae archaeon
GGATACCATTTGCCCAGAGTGTAATAAACTTCTTATAAAGAGAAATAGATTTTTTATAGAAAAAAATGTTTTTGAAAAACATAAAAAACCGTTTTGCCCTTATTGTGGAGAAAAAATAAACATAGTATTTTAAAGAAAAAAGAAAGGCTTAAACAAACTTGGTTCCGCATGCTGGACAAAAAGTCATATAAAAATCTGCCCTATAATTGCAGATTGGACAGATATAGATTACTTTAGAGATGTTGCTATTATTTACCTCTTCTAAATCTTTTTTACATTTGATACATTTTTTTGCCTTAAGTGGGTTTTGAGCTTTGCAATGAGGACATTTTTTTCTGAACATTAAATCGGTGTGGACTCCACAATGAGGGCAGCGTTCTAAAGAAAGATTAAATTCTTTTTTACAATTTGGGCATTTAACAATTTGATCTAAAGATAAATCTTTTTTTGAAAAAAGGTTTTTTAGAAAATCAAAAAATCCCATAAAAAATTAAATAAACTTAAAAGTTAAAAATGGGATAGATGCAAAAATAGGAATTAAAATGTTGTCATCAAAATTTTTAGTTAAACCTTCTGCCAAAACAGCAAATATAAGACTTAAAAAAATTTGCAAAGAAGGAAAAAATAAAAGAAATGGAACAAAAGAAAGAAAAAATGCTACAGAACCCTCTATTGTTTTTTTATTATTCAAAGGAAATGGCGTTTTTCCAAATTTTTTTCCAATTAATGTTGAAAAAACATCTGCTATTGCAAGAAAATAAATTAAAAAGAAATTTTGTGGAAAATCAAAAAAAGTTAGAGAATATAAAAAACCTATTAAAAGGGTTAAAACACCAAAACCAGGAACTGAATATTTTCTTTCTGCCAAAAATAAAAATTTTTCAATGAACCAGATAGAGAAATTGGAAAGCTTTAGATAGAAAAAGATTAAGGCTATAAAAAATAGAAGAGATAAACCTAAAATACTAAAGTCTTTTCCAAAAACAAATAAAAAGAAAAGAGATAGGGCTCCAAAAAGAAGATGAATAGATTGCCTTATCATTTCATTTCCTTCATTCTTCCAGAGAATTTTTTCTTTTAGATTTTCAAAGAAAAGAAAATAAAAAACAAAGAATGCTATTATAAAACCTCCTACAACATCAATAAGAGTATGAGCAAAAAGAAAAATTCTAGAATAAGAAATAAATAAAGAGAAGATAAGAGTTAAAAAAAAATTTTTATTAAAAAGAGAGAAAAAAAGTAAAGAAAAGGAAACTGCTGAATGTGAAGAAGGAAAGGAATAACCTTCTTGGCAAAAAGAAAGGTTTAGTTTTGCACATGGCCTGGAAACAGCAAAAAGAGATTTCAAAGAAATTGAAACAATAAAGGTGATGGCTGTAAAGAAAAGAAGTTTTTTTAACCTAACAAAAAAATTTTTATCAAATGGTAAAGACAAAAAAATTGAAAAAAAGATAACTACCAAAGAAAAATTAAGTTCATTATCTAAAAATAATGCTATTGTATTAAAATTTAACATAAAAAGAAAAAGAAAATAAAATATTTAATTTTTGGTTTTTCTAAAGAAGAAGATATAAAGAAGGATAAAGATAAATATTGAAAAGATTATGGTTGAGATTAAAAGAAAGATAACACCAAACTCTGATTTGGTAGAAGAAAATCCTTTATTTGGCTGTATTGGAGATTTGGAGAGATTGTCCTCTTTTTCAACATTTTGAAGAATTTGAAAATCAGATGATTGTTTGTTTTCCTCTTCTTTTTTAGATGGAGTTTGTGGAAGCTCTACTTCGTAAGCAAGAGTATTTGAAAAGGTATTATTATATTCAAAAATATAATTTCCTGCTTCTGCTGCGTTTATTGCAACTTGACCTAATTCATCAGTTAAAAGTTCTAATTTCTGTTTTGATGGAAGGGTTAGAATTATTTTTTGATTTTTTAGAGGATTTTCTCCAAGTTTTAGCAAAGCAACTATTTTTTTTCCAACTTCGATTTTTTCTGGGCTAAAAAGAGATAAATTTTTTACTTCGAATTCTTCCTCGTTTTTTAAATCTGGTTCAAGATAGTAGACACCTGGAGAAGAATAAGAAAAATACTGGCCAAATGTTTTTGGTTCTTCTAAAATTGCTAGGCGATAATCCTCCGATGGATAAAGATAATTGAGCAGAAAATAACCGTCTTTGTGGATTTTGCTGTTTGAAACTATTTTACCTTTTTTATCCAAAACAGAAAGTTTCTTTCCAATAAAATCTTGTGAATTTTGCAATTTTCCATAGAGGGTATAAGTGGAGGAATTTTGTATTAACACAACATTTAGTTCATAATCAGAATTAAGGTCTAAAAGAAATATTGCTGGGCTAAAATAGGATCTTTCAACAACTAAAAAATAAACACCTTTGTTTAATTCAAAATTTGCAAGGGCTTTTGCATCTTCACCCCATTTTTGATAGATGGAAGTTTTAGTGGAGTTTAAAAGTCTTTGTCCTTCAAAGATAGAAACATTAGTACCTACAAGTTTTATACCAGTTGAATCAGAAACAGATATGTTTAATTGTAAAGAAAATAATAACAAAGTAAACAACCAAATAAAAAGAAAAAAAACAAAAAATACTTTTTTCATATATAAAATAAAAAGAGAAAAATTAAAAAGGAGAAGGTTTTAATTTAAGGAAAGAATGAAAAAAAATTTATTTATGGATTTGGTTGTTTTTGTTTTTGTCGT
>JBKBMW010000063.1:0-2676 GCA_046295675.1 Candidatus Anstonellaceae archaeon
CTCTTCCAGGTATCTTAAAAGTGGAAGGCAAGAAATCCTCATCAAAATATGTTCCATGTCTTTCAATTATTGTCTGCTCTAAAAATCCAACAGGCAACTTTAAAAGAAAATCATACTGTTCATTTATAATGTTATTTTTTTTGCTAAGGTCTATTGCATAAAAATATTGTGGAGAGTTTCTAATAATATCCTCTCTACAAGTTAATCCAATAATAGGATTTGGTCTTCCTGTGTTAACTGCTATTGAAACATTATGTTCCAATTCTACTGTTCCAACTCCAAGGCCTAATGCAATTCTATAAAAACCACTGCTTGGTTCTACCATATCTGTAGCATAATCGTTATATGAAAAACTAACAAAAGATAATTCTGGATAATATATTCTTTTATCTTTTATTAAATGCTCTCGTCCTGCAACTTCCTGTATTATTACTGCCATTCTCTCATCTCCCCACAAGACATTGAACCTGTTGTAGAATTCCTTTGCTTTTTCTAAATACTGGCTCATATAGACGAGTTTTATAGCATCTTGTAATTGAGCATTTCTTTCTTCTATAGATTCAAGATTATTTGGTAAAAATATTGAATAAAATATACCTGCAAAAGAGACTCGTTCTGCATCTTCGTTAAGAGAGGAAGAGCGAATAGCAAGTGGTTTGTCAAAAATTTTTATAATCGAAGAAAGCTCTTCTTTCTGTTTCCTGTTAAACTCTGCTTCCAAAAATTTTTTCTTTATTTTTTGGTCATCATTAGTCTGATAAGCAAATTCCCAAAGGTTGTTTTGGTCCATAAAATCCTTAAAGAGATCAGTTTGAAGCACTATTGTTCTAGGACAAACAAAAAAAACTTGTCCCTCAAACCTTTTTTCTATTTCAGATGCATTATCTTTAAGCAATCTATAAAAATAACTTGTGCCAAGCCATTTCCCTCCAGGTTGGCCTTCAAATAAAAACCTTTCATTAGGGCAAACAACCTGTCTTTGATTTTTTATTATCTGAACAAGCTTATTTTCCATTTTCCCACACTTTAGATATTCTTTATATATGTTGGCTATTATTTTATAAACTCTTCGTATACTTATAATAAGTTAAAACAAGATTTATTATTTAGGCTGAGTAAATGTCTTATTACCCTATTAATAAACCAAGGCAAAAATTATCTAACAAAATAGAAATAAAAAATGTAATTTTTGTTGGAAAAAAATACGATAGTTATATGGTGGAACAAGGAGTTAAAAGGTTTAGTAATAATATTTTTTATCAATTTTTTAGTTCTAAAGAATTAAGCAAAAGCAACAATAAAACAGACTTTATTCTTCAAAAATTTCAACAAAAAGAAAGCGGCTTATCTCTTGTTTTAAGCGAATTATTTGAAAACAATGATTATAATTTTCAAAAACTTGCTTATGATTTCAAACTTTTGGACAAAAATGTAATTTTTTGTTTGATAACAAGCGAACAAAGTTATGTTAACTCTATATTGCCAGTACTTTCCAATTTAGCTAAAGATGTTGACTATGTTTTTTATTATTCTGGAGATCTCGGAGTATTTTCAACCATTTTAAATTTTTTTGAAGACAAATACAATTATTCTTCTGATAATGAAAGAATAATTTTATTGGTGGAAGACAAACCTATCCACTATACACGAATACTAAACATTTTAAATCATGAAGTGAGTAAAGGAAGGACAAGAAATATTTTGGCAAGAGATTACGATGAAGCAAAAGAAATAATTCTAAAATGCCCAGAAAGACTTGCGGCAGCAATCTTGGATTTTTGTTTTGTTAAAGATGGGTTATATGGAGAGCATTCTTGGGATGTTTTAAATAGTTTTGAAGAAAAAAACATAAAAATCCCAGTGATTTTTTCTTCTGAAAATCAAGAAACAATTTTAAGAATAAACCAAGATAGCAGAATTTTTGCATTAAACAAAAACACTCTTGGTTTTTTACAAAATATTAGATTTATTTTAGGAAAATATGGTGGTTTTGGGCCATTTGTTTTTAGAACTCCTCCTCCTAACGAGCAAGATGTTGCAACAGCTTGTTCTCTAAAAAGTTTAATGGAGCTTATAAAAGTGATTGATGGAAAAATTCTTCTTAACCATGCAAAAGATAACCATTTTTCAAATTGGATTTGGCTTCAGGGTTATAAAGAGCTGGCATTAAAAATAAGGGATGTAGTTTCTTCTGATGCAGAATATACAAGAAAAAAGCTTTTGCATTATTATTATGAATATCTTAAACAAAACAAGTAAAAATTTAAATATTCTTATCATAACTCTTTATATGAAGCAAATAATTTTTTTCAAAGAATTTCTTTTTATTTTTTTTATTTTTCTTTTATTTTTAAGCGGTTGTACTGTTCAACAAAAAGGTTCAAGCTTATCCTTCTCATACTTTTCAAATCCTGCAGCAAAAAAATGCTTTGATAATGGTGGAAATTATACCTCATTTATCATTTCCAAATCGGGAATTATTGATACATGTGTATTTCCTAACCATGCAACCTGTGAAGGATGGGCATATCTACAAGGAGAGTGTAGTCCGATTAAACCAACCTTTTGTTTAAAAGATAGCGATTGTGCTTGTGGAACAAATACCATAACTAAAGAATGTTTTGCTGGGCAAAAAGAATTTGTAAATACTTCGGTCCAATGCCCAGATTTTTGTAC
>JBKBMW010000064.1:0-2602 GCA_046295675.1 Candidatus Anstonellaceae archaeon
CATCTATTCTAAATCCTTGAGAATTTGCAGTTAGTGTTACATGAGTAGAGACAAGGGCAGCATCTTTTAGCTGTTCTTTAAAATTCTGGCTTGACATTTTAATTATTGCCCCAGGATTTGTTTTTGGTTCCCTGCTGATTGGTTGATTTATATCTAAAATAGGAAGTTTAAAGGATCTTTTCCTTTTTCCACCTAAAAATTTAACCACTAATTTATTTTCTTCTTGTTCTATTTCCATCTTCTCAGCTGGATGGGCTCTGGTTAAAATCTTGGACAAATTTGCAAAGTTTAGCCCAATTCTTTCATTTGCACTAATATTATACTCGCTAAATGCACTTTTTGGCATAGTAAAGCAAACCATTGAAATCTGCGAAGGATCCATCGCCATCAGAAATAATCCTTCTGGTTTTATTTCCATAGTTGCTTCATCTACTAAATTAACAATTCCATCTATTGCCATTTTAAACTTTTTTGGGTCTGCTATTGTAAATCTAAACATATTCCTCCCTCTATTTTTATCATTTATCTTACTCGCTTTAGATTTTTAAGTTTGTCGCTTGTTGTATTTATATGCAAACAAAATTACTTTATTTGCAAGATTCCTATTTAAAAGAGAGTGAAGCAGAAGTTTTAGAAGTTTTGGGCAATCAATTAATTTTTGATCAAACAATTTTTTATCCAACCTCTGGAGGACAACCAAATGATAAAGGTTGGATTAAAAGTTTAATAGATAAAACTTTTAGTGTAGAAGTTATAGATGTAAAAAAATCCGAAGACAAAATTATTCATTATACTTCTAAAGATTGCAATAATTCTTTTAATATAGGAGATAAGGTTTTGTTGCAACTGGATTGGAATAGACGATATAGACTGATGAGAATGCACACTGCAGCTCATGTTTTAGCAGCAGTTTTATACAAAGAGAATATACTTATCTCCGGAAATCAATTAGGGGAGGATAAAAGCAGATTTGATTTTAATTTGGAAAATTTTGATCAAGATTTTTTAAAAGAAGCTATAAATAAAGCAAATCAAATATGTAAAGAAGGACAAGAGGTAAAATCCTTTTTTATTTCTAAAGACCAGATTCAAAATTATCCAGGAATTATAAAGCTCCTTTCTAAAAATATTTTAGAAAAATTAGAAAAAATCAGACTTGTAGAGATAGAAGGAACAGATATTCAAGCAGATGGAGGCACTCATGTTAAAAATACAGCAGAGGTTGGAGAAATCCTTTTTCTAAAGGCAGAAAACAAAGGTAAAAACAATAGAAGAGTCTATTTTAGTTTATATCCATAAAAATGAAAAGATTTTTAAATCATAAATATTTAACTTCTATATCAGATTTTTGAAATTTTTGAGGATTTTCTTATGTCCATAAGTCAGAATTTTTCTATTTCATCTGCTTTAAAATATTCTTTTCAAAGATCGTTTCATCCAAAGTTGTTGAGTTATGTTTTCTTTTTTCCTTTTGCATTTTTTCTTATATTTCTTTTCTCTTATTTTTTTATGTTTCTTATTGGTTCTATTCCAATATTTATTGTATCTTTGTTTCTTTTATATAAAATAAAAAGATGGGCATTGTATTTAAATGGAGTGGAGCTTCCTTCCAAGGATATCTCAATTGAAATCTTAAATTATTATATCTTTAAGATAAGAAAAAGCCTTTTGGAGATTCTTTGCTGGTATAATAAAGAGCTTTTAATTCCAATGCTATTTTTATTAGCTATTGGTTTAATATTCTTAGGCTTTCAATCCTTTACTTTAATTTCTTTTATTTTGATCTTTCTTTCTATAGTTTGGTATTTTATTATCTTTATATATCACAAAATACACCTAACTTTTGGAACATATCTTTTCTTATCTGGTTTTGAAGAAGAGCAAAATGCACTTGAAGTTTCATACAATTTTATAAAAGAAAAAAAGCTTACTTTAAAAATTTTTCTTGCAACCTTCGTATTATATCTTCTTTTTCTTTTTTTATTTCTTTTACTATTTTCTATAAGCTATCTTCTTCTATTGTATAATTTTTTTATTGGATTTTTTATTTCTCTTTTCTTTGGTGCATTATTTTATATGCTTGCTTTTGCAGTCTCAGAAAATTTTTTTGCTTATATCTTTAAGGAATTTTATTTTAATAATTACAAAAATAATAATTACAAAAATAAAAGTAGCACTCTAAAAAAATAAGGGGTTTTTTTATGAGAAAAAATTATCCAATTTTAAGAGGGTTGTTATTTATTTATAAAAATTGGCAAGATCCTCAAGTTTTAAAGTATGCTTTGTTTTATTTTTTAACTCTAATTTGTTCAACTGTTCTATTTCTTGGACTTATTAACTATTCCTTTATTGAACTTATTAACTATTCATTTATTGAACTTATTAAATACTTAGTAGATCCATCTGCATCTCAAATTAAAGAGCTATTTTTTCAAACCAACTTTTTTATGTTGACAGTTTTGACAGTTATTATTCTAGCTATTTTTATTTTTTTCTTTTCTTCTTTCTGATTGATCCATTTTCCGGGAAATATTTTATATTCGTTTTTTCCTGCCAGTAGGGAGATATAAGGGGGATTTTTTTCTGTTTCAGAAAATCTGGT
>JBKBMW010000065.1:0-2579 GCA_046295675.1 Candidatus Anstonellaceae archaeon
TAAAACAATCTCTCTTTACCAAGAAATAAAGAAAAAAGCAGATATAGATATTTTAAGCTGGAAAAATCTTACAGAAGCAGTGGAACAAGTTCAAAGTAAAGGCTTAAAACTATCAAAAAAAACATTTACAAAATGTGTGGAAGCATTAGTGGACGAGTATGTTCTTAAAAATGTTTTTGATCCAGTTTTTTTAATAGATTTTCCTTATTTTATATGTCCATTAGCTAAACAAAAAAGAGATAATCCTCTATTAGCAGAGCGTTTTGAACTATTTATAGGTGGAATAGAATGCGGAAATTGCTATTCAGAGCTTACTAATCCAATCGAACAAAGAAAAAAATTCTATGAACAAGCAAAAAACTTCAAAAGCGAAGAAGAAGATTTTAACCCTATAGATGAAGACTTTTTAGAGGCAATAGAACATGGAATGCCTCCAACAGCAGGAATGGGATTGGGAATTGATAGGCTAGCAATGATTTTTACAAATAATCTCTCTATTAAAGAAATCATTCTCTTCCCATCAATGCGCGATTAGATCATATTCTCTTTAAATTTTTCAAAAATCCCTTTTCCCCCGAACATTTTTTCCAATTTTTTTTGCAAACCTTTATTTTTTCTTAAATTATCAAAAGTTTTCTCTGCTTTATTGAATTGATTTATTAATTCTCTTACTTCCTCTATCTTTACTCCAGAACCTCTGGCTATTCTCTCCACCCTTCTTTGTTCTTTAAGTAATTTTGGATTTTTTCTCTCCATTTTTGTCATCGAGTTGATTATATTCTCGTATTTTTTTAATCTCTCTTCGGATAATTTAACAAGTTCATTAGGCATTTCTCCTATTCCCATCATTGATAAAATATTACTCAAAGAACCAACATTTTTAGCAGCTTTAAGTTGTTTATAAAAAGTTTCAAAATTTAACTCCTCTAAATCCTCTTTATCTATTTTCTCTTGCTCACTTGCTTTTTTTATTTTTTCTATCAAAGTTTCAAAATCAGGAAAACCTAACAAATTCCCAACAAATTTCTTAGAATCAAAAATATCTATCTGGTCTATTTTTTCCCCATCTCCTATAAACATTATTGGTACTTTTACCTGATGGCAAGCTGCCAGAGCTCCTCCTCCTTTACCTGAACCATCTAGTTTGGTTATAAAAACTCCAGAAAGCTTAACAGAATTATCAAATTCCTTTGCCTGCTGTCCGGCAATTTGTCCAATATCTGCAGAAAGAACCAAAATTTTTTCTTCAGGTTTTGCTATCTCCTCTATTTTTTTTATTTGTTCTGCCATTTCGTTATCAAAAGCATTTCTTCCAGCAGAATCAATAATTATTACTTCTTCCTTTATATCCTTTAAAAGTCCTAAAACCTTTTCAATATTTTTTTCATTTTTAATCCCATAAAAAGAAGCTCCTGTTTTTTTTGCCAATTGTTCCAATTGTTCATATGCTGCAGGTCTATCTGTATCTGCACAAAGCAGAGCAACACTTAATCCCCTATTTTTATAAAAATATGCAAGTTTTGCTGCAGATGTAGTTTTTCCACTTCCATAAAGTCCAAGAAGCAAAATCTTTTTCCTTTTTAATTCTGGTTGGTATTTTTCTCCCCCTAAAAGCTCGCATAATTCTAAATATGTTGTTTTTAAAACATGATCCTTTAAAGAGATTCCTGGAGGGATTTTTTCTTTAGCTGCTTCTGCCTCTATTTTTTTAGTTAATTCGAAAACTAGTCTTATTGGAACATCAGCACTAATCATTGCTATTTGTATTTCCTTTAAAAATTGGGTTAATGCTTCCTTATCTACTATAACCTTTAAACCTAGTTTTTTAAAGGCTTCCCTCAATCCCCTTTTTATATCCATACTTATCCTTTTGTTTTATTCCCTTAATAAGTTTTTATGTTAAATTTTCTTTTGAATTTCTATAAAGCAGAATTCAAAAGCCACATATCAAATTCAATTCGGTATTATTCTTTCCACAATCCATTCTGTTTCAAATTCTTTTAGATCAGAATAATTTTGTCCAGTCCCAAAGAATATTATCGGTATTTTTGTAGAATATGTTAAAGAAAGTGCAGTTCCTCCCTTTGCATCGCAATCAAGTTTTGTTAGTATGGCAGCATCCAATCCTATTGCATTTTTAAATGCCCCAACTTGTTCAATTACTGCATTTCCTGCTATGCTCTCCCCAACATATATCTTTAAGTCTGGTTGACTAACTCGAACAATTTTTTTCATCTCATCAATAAGGTTAATGTTTGTATTTTGTCTTCCAGCAGTGTCAATTAAAACAAAATCAATGTTGTTTGTTTTAGCATATTTTATAGCATCAAATGCAACCGATGCTGGATCAGCCCCATATTTATTTTTTATTAATCTCACTCCAATCCTTTGGCAATGATTCTCAAGTTGTTCAATAGCAGCAGCTCTAAATGTATCTGAGGCAGAAATTACTACTCCATATCCTTTTTTTGTGAGAATTTCAGAAATTTTTGCAATAGTGGTGGTTTTTCCAGCACCATTAGGGCCAACAAAAAGTATTTTTAATGGCTTTTGCTTTTCTTTGACTAACTCCTCTATAA
>JBKBMW010000066.1:0-2533 GCA_046295675.1 Candidatus Anstonellaceae archaeon
AGAAGAGTTTGGTACTTAAGTTTTCTGGTAAACCTGAAAGCATAATATCAAAAATGGACAAAATTTCAATTTATACAAATGTTTTTTGTTGCCATTATAATAGATTTATTTTGTCCAAAACCTCTTACGGCTATCATTGCTGCTATTTTATCGTCTTTAATATCTAAAAGATTTACAACTGCCTTTCCTAGTGAATATCTGGAAGCTTTTGGAATTTTATAAGCTTCAAGCCAGTGCACCATTCCAGATTGCGTAAAAAATAAAATCAAGTCATGAGTTCGAGCAATAAGAACTTGCTTTATAACATCATTTTCTTTTGTTTCACTTCCCAAAATTCCTTTTCCTCCTCTTTTTTGAATACGATATTCAAAAATTGGAATTGATTTCACATAATCTATTTCAGTTAAAATAATTGCAACTGTCTCATCAGGAATCAAATCCTTTGAAGTGATTTCTTCCTCTTCTTCTAAAATCTTGGTTTTTCTTTCATCTGCATATTTTTCTTTTATTTTTTTGAGTTCCTCTAAAATAACCTCATCAATTTTTTTTGGATCTGCTAAAATGGAGGTTAAATGTTCAATTAGGTTTTTGAGCTCCAAATCCTCTTTTAGAATTTTCTCTTGTTCTAATGAAGTTAGCCTTGAGAGTTTCATTTCTAATATTGCTTCTGCTTGTTTAGAGCTTAAGCCAAAATCATTGCTAAGCTTTGTTTTTGCTTCATTTGGATTTTGAGATTTTTTTATAATCTCTACTACCTTATCCAAATTCTGCAAAGCTATAATCAAGCCTTCAGTAAGATGTTTTTTTTCTTGTGCTATTTTTAGTTCAAATTTTGTTCTTTTTGTTACTATCTCCCTTCTAAAATCAATAAAATGCATTAGCATTTCTTTTAAAGAAAGTATCTTTGGTTGTCCATCTACTAATGCCAAATTGATTACTCCAAAACTTACTTGAAGCTGAGTTTTTGAATAAAGATTTAATAGTATAAGCTCTGGGTCAAAATCTTTTTTAGGATAGATCACAATTTCAATTCCTTCTTTATTAGAAAGGTCTAAAATATCTGCAATTCCTTCTATTTTTTTTTCTTTAACTGCATTGGCAATCTCCATAACCAAGGAAGCTTTGTTAACTCCAAATGGAATTTGAGTTATTTTTATTATTTTTTTATTTTTTTCATCTATGATTTCTGCCATTCCTTTAATGGTTATTGTTCCTTTTCCAGTTTTATATGCTTCAAAAATTTTTGATTTTCCTATTATTATTCCACCTGTTGGAAAATCAGGCCCTTTAATTAAATTAAAAATTTCTTGGTCGGAAGCAATGGGATTTTTTAATAAATAGATTAGTCCATCGCATATCTCTCCAAGATTGTGTGGTGGGATATTTGTTGCCATTCCTACTGCTATTCCAGAAGAGCCATTTATAAGTAAATTTGGAATTTTTGAAGGTAAAACCACCGGTTCTTTTAAACTACCATCAAAATTTGGTATAAAGTCTACCGTTTCTTTATCCAAATCTTCTAAAGTTTCTTGCGTAATTCTTTGTAATCTCACTTCAGTATATCTCATGGCTGCAGGATTGTCTCCATCTATAGAACCAAAATTTCCCTGTCCATCAATTAATGGATAGCGTAAAGAAAAGTCCTGAGCCATTCTCGCCAAACTGGAATAAATAGACATATCTCCATGTGGATGATATTTACCCAAAACCTCCCCAACAATTCTTGCAGATTTTTTGTATGGTTTGTCAGAAAAATTGGAAAGTTCATACATTGAATATAAAATTCTACGATGAACAGGCTTTAGTCCATCTCTAATATCTGGAAGTGCTCGCCCTATGATTACAGACATTGCATAATCTAGATAGGATTGAGAAACTTCTTCTTCAATTGCTCTTTTTTTTATATCCTGCATTTTTAATCCCTTAAAACAAAGTTATTTATCAAGGATTCATTATAAATTAAATATCTAAATTTTTCACATTTTTTGCATATGTGGAGATATACTCCTTTCTTGGCTCCACATTTTCTCCTAATAAAATTTCAAAAATCTCGTTTGCTTTTTTTGCATCTTCTATTGTTACCTGTATCAAAAATCTATTTTCACTATCCATAGTAGTCTCCCATAACTGTTGCGGATTCATCTCTCCTAATCCTTTATATCTTTGAGCATGATAATTTTTTGGATTATTTAAACTTAGAAGGGTTTCTTCCAATTCCTTATCAGAATAAAGATATTTTTCAAAACCTCCTACTTTTAATTTGTAAAGAGGTGGCTGGGCAATATACAAATATCCTTTTTGAATTATTGGCTGTAAGTAACGATAAAACAGAGTAAGTAAAAGAGTCCGAATATGCGACCCATCTACATCTGCATCTGTCATAATTATAATTTTATGATAACGAAGTTTTGAAATATCAAAGGAATCTCCAAAATTTGTTCCAAGAGCACTAATAAGATTTCTAATCTCCTTTGATTCTAAAATTTTGCTAATGCTGGCTTTTTCCACATTTAAAATTTTTCACCTTAATGGC
>JBKBMW010000067.1:0-2268 GCA_046295675.1 Candidatus Anstonellaceae archaeon
CTCAGTAGCATTCCTCTTTGCAAGATTTTTTATAAAGCGCCGATGGCAGGATTTGAACCTGCACACCCTTAAAAGGGAACCGGTTTTCTTGTTTTCTTTACAAAATTATTTCGAGACCGGCGCACTACCAGGTTATGCGACATCGGCATATTTTTATTTATAGACACCCAAAAAAATAAACTTATTGCTTTCTATTTGGGCAGATGATTTATAAAATCTCCCACTAAAAAAGTTGCTATTATTACAGCAAAAGCAATTAATAAATGCTCTAAAATAGTATAAGCAATTGGAGTTTTATTTTGCTTTGCAATCAAATAACTATAATAAGAGATTAGCCCTATTCCTAAAAGAATATCAAGAAACAAAGCAATATCCATATTGAAGATTAAAAACGCTGGTAAATAAAGTAAACCCACAAAAAATTTTGTAAAAAATGTGGAAACGGTTGAATGAAAAACATGTTGTTTATCTTGGTTTTTTGATTCTTCTGAAATATGAATGGCTAGAGAATCTGAAAAAGCATCTGCTATTGCAACGGATATGATTGCCCCAATAATTGCAAGAAAGGATTTTGTTCCAAAATAAATACCAACAAGTACGCCCAATGTGGTTAGAGTCCCTGATATCAATCCAAAACCCAACCCTGTTTTTAGTGGATTGGAAACTTTTGATAAAGAAAAAACCATTAAATAGTTAAAAGAAAAAAAATTTAAAAGCGTTAGTTTTTAAGCGATAAGTTTTAATTTATAAAATTCGTTAAGGGTTTTATGTTGCCTTCAAAAAAATTTATTGTTTTAAACCTAAAGGCTTTTGAATCCACTTATGGTTTTCCTGGAACTAATCTTTGCAGAATTGCAAAAGAAGTAGGAAACTCTTATGGAGTGAGGATAATTGTTTGCCCAAATCCATTGATACTTTACAATGCAGTAGAGACAGGTGCAGAAATCTTTGCTCAACATGTTGATCCAAATAAACCTGGTCAGTTTACAGGTTCGATTAATGCAAAAATGCTTGCAGTAGCAGGAGTAAAAGGTTCGATGTTAAATCATTCTGAAAAAAGGATAAATCCAGAACATATAAAAAATGCGATTGACTCTTTAAAAGAGAATGAATTGGAATCCCTTTTATGTGTGCAAAACACTTCTGAGGCTCTTAAATATGCCACATTTAAACCAGACTATATTGCAATTGAACCTCCTGAACTCATAGGAACAGGCATTTCTGTTTCTAGAGCAAAACCAGAAGTTATTACTTCCACGATTTCAGCATTAAAGGAAGTAGACAAACAAATAAAAATAGTGTGTGGTGCAGGAATAAGCAATGCAGAGGATGTAAAAAAAGCAATAGAACTAGGTGTGGATGGAGTACTTTTGGCTTCTGCATTTGTAAATGCAACAAATCATAGGAAATTTTTAGAATCTTTGATTGCTGTATTGGATTGATGTGGAAAATCACTGTTTGGTGTTTTTAATTTTTTCCTTATTTAAGTTATATTGAATAGGGGATTAAATATGGGTAGCTTAAAACAAATGGAGCTGCGTGTTGCAGAAGCTCTACAAAATGATGTTGGGAGAGGTTTAGTGAGAATAGATACCAAATCAAGAGAGCTTTTAGGTGTTTCTACTGGAGATATTGTTGAGTTAAAAGGAAAACGAAGTACTGCTGCTATTGTTTGGCAAGCACACCCACAAGATGAAGGATTAGATATTATAAGAATGGATGGTTATCTGAGACAAAACAGCGGAGTGGCTTTGGGAGACAAGGTTTTAGTAAAAAAAGCAGAAGTAAAAAATGCAACCAAAATAACAATTGCACCTATTCAGCCTATGAAGTTTTCTCCTGGCTTTGACCAAGTTATAAAAAAGAAATTGATTGGGCGAGCGATAACAAGAGGAGATACTATTTTTATAGGTATTTTTGGAACATCCATTCCATTAGTAGTAACATCTTCCCAACCTTCTGGAATTGTAGTAATTGTAGAAAACACAGAATTTGTAATAAAAGAGGAGGTTCCAAAAGAAACAGTTGGGATTGGAGCACAGATATCATACGAGGATATTGGTGGATTAAAAGAAGAGGTGCAAAAAATTCGCGAGATGGTTGAATTGCCAATGCGCCATCCAGAGCTTTTTGAACGACTTAGAATAGAACCACCAAAAGGAGTTTTGATTTATGGCCCACCCGGTACAGGAAAAACCTTGCTTGCAAAGGCAGTTGCCTCTGAATCAGATGCTAATTTTATACATATTGCTGGCCCTGAACTTGTTT
>JBKBMW010000068.1:0-2090 GCA_046295675.1 Candidatus Anstonellaceae archaeon
GACAGGATGTTTTATTAAACCCTTGGCAATAGTGATGATGGAAAGATTAAATTATTTGTATAAAAGGACTAAAGTATATATGGCTGGTGAAAAAAAAGAGAATTTTGAAGAAATCTGGGCTTGTTCTTTAAAAAGAGAGGAAAAAAATAAATTGATTGGTTCAGCTATTTTTAATCTAGCTAAACTACATGAGAATAGGATAGCTCTTGGAGATGTTTCTATTTCTTTTCTTTATAGAAAAAAAACAGATTCTCTTGCAGTTTTTGGTTTGCCTTCTCAATTAAGAGTGTTGAAAAAAAAAGAGGAGGGTTATGATGAGTTTATACTTTTTTTAAATAATTTTTTATTAAATAAAATGATTTCCAAAAAAGAAATTGAAATATATATAGAACATTACTTGAAATCATTTGAAAAGGAACAAGAAATTGAAGCAAAGAAAAAAATGCTTTTAGATTTATTTTATAAGTATTATACTAAATATTACAAAAATTAATTGGATAAATCTTGAATAAAAACTTGGCTAAAAGAATTTGTGGATTTTTCTCGTTCTATCTTAACTAATTGAGAATAACCAACATTGACTAATCTTTCATCATGAGTTATAACAATTAATTGATTAACAAGCATTGGGAGTTTAGTATTTAGGGCCTCTGCTAATCTAAAAACTGCAATTTCATCTAGATTATGAGTAGGTTCGTCTAATATCAACCAGCTTAGAGATGGAGTGAGAAGAAAACTTAAAGCTATTCTTAAACAAATTGCTGCACATGCTCTTTCACCTCCAGATGGAAATACATCAACATCTTTCCAATCATTTTGCAAAAGCTGTATTAGATAACCCTTTTCTGATGGTATCACTCTCATTGCAGACCAATCATTGTAAGGATAAACAAATGGCCAAAGAGTTTGCAAGGCACTATTAATTTTTAAAAGAATATGTTCTCTTAATTGGACTTGTGTTAAAACAATGGCTTTTTCAAATGCTTTTAACTTATCAATTTCGTTTCTTAACTTTTCTAACTCATCTCTTTTTTTGTTTATTTCATTGATTTGATTTAAATAAAGCTTTTTTGTTTCGTTTAGTGTTTCAAGCACTTCTTTTTGGGAACGAAGTTTTTGTTCCATCATGCTCTTTTTTTCCAATATTTCTTGTAATTTTTGAAATGTTTGCTCCATTCTCTCTTTAGAAAATACCAATAACTCCCGTTCTTTTTTTCTATCTGAAATTGATTTTTCTGTTGTTAAAATCTCTTTTTTTAAATTTTCTAATTTTTTTGCTTGATCAAATTTTTGATTTACAATAAGTAGTTCCTTTTTGGTATTTTCAAAATTTTGTTCAAGTACTTTTTTTTCATTTTCTAAATTTTTTAGTTCAACATTGAGATTATTGACCATTTCTTCAAGCATGTTTATATTATTTGTAGGTTTAGACTTCTTCATCTGCTCCTCAATAACCCAAATGTTGTTAGATTTTTCTTCTAAATTTTTTATTTTATTTTGCAATTCTTTTAATTGCAATAAGAGGGAAGAAATTTTGGAGGTATTGGAAGAAAACTCAAAAGAATAATCACTAACTAATTTATTTATTGCTTCCTTAGATAATCTCTGTTTACAGAGTGGGCAAAAATGATTTTCTTGCTCCTGCGAATGGGCTTGCAAACTTTTCAAATTAAAGGAAATGGAATCATTTCTTTGTTTTAAAAAGGCAATCGAATCTCTTAATTGCTGAAGTTTCTCTTTGCTTTGCTCCAAAACTTGTTTAAGCTCAATAAAATTAGAAAAACCTTCTAAAAGTTTTTCTTTCTTTTTTTCTAATTCATCAAAAAATTTTTTGTTGTTTTTTTCTTGTTCAAGTTGTGCTTTTCTTTGTTGGCATTCTGCTAAAATTTTTTTGTATTCTTTATCTAAATCTGAAAGTTTAGTTTGATAATCATCGTGCTCTTTTAGAAGAGAGAATTTTTTCTTTTCTAAATCAGAGATGTTTTCCTCTTTTGTTTCATTTAATTCTTTTTTTAGATAAGATAGTTTTGAATAAAGTATTGCTATTTCTTTTTCTAAATTGATATCCTTATTATATAATTCCTTTTGAG
>JBKBMW010000069.1:0-1885 GCA_046295675.1 Candidatus Anstonellaceae archaeon
AAATTCTTGTTAATAAAATAGGTGTTCATCCAAATGTAGAGATATTAGATTATTTTACTCAAAAAGGCTTAATAAAAAATTTGTTAAAAAGGAGTAAAAAAATAATCGAAAAAAGAAAAATGTTTGAATCCGTAAAAAATAAAGAAGAACTGATTAAAATGCTTGTAGACAAAGAAGAAGATTTGATGCTTTATTATATGTTATTTGGTTCTAGAACCAGCTATGAACATGTCAAAAAATATGATAGCTCTAATTTAAAGGAAATCATAAAAGAAGCTCTAGAACTACAGGTATCTAACTCTGTAATAGAAGAGTTTTCTCATTATCTTAAAATAGAAAACAAAAAACAGGTTATTTCTGCATTGAAGGAAGGGAAATGGCCCTTTTTTACTAAAAGCGAATGGAAGATTTATTTAGACTTAATAGAAGATGAATTAATAAAAAATGCAAAATCACGATTTGCACAAATTATGGGAAACACAGAGATTGGAGCAATAATTAAATATGTATATTATTTGAAATATCTTTCAAGTAAACAACCAATGTTTGTAAATAAATTAAAAGCTATAAATGGGCTTGCAGATCTTGAACCTGTACTTTTGGAAATTGAAACAAACTATCCCACTATTAAGCAATCTCTCTCTTCTGATACAAAAATGATAAGTAAAATCAAAAGATTAGCTGAAAAAATGCAACTAAATATTGAGTTAGAGAGAATACTTCAAAACCCTACAAATAATTTAGACATAAAGACTTTTTTTAAAGCTATTGAAAACCAGCGTAAAATACTTATCAATTCGATAATACAAAAATATAAAAATAAAGGGCTTAGAAAAGAAGAAAAAGAAGAACTTATAAAAGAAATTGAAAAAAAAGAAAAAGCTAAACTTTTTAGAGATGTTTTGTATCAAGTAATTGCAGATGATAAAACTAATGACGAAAAACTTAATTTGCTTTTAGATGAATTGGAGGCTCATTTCAATGCTGCAGTTTTGTCTTTTGAAGAAGCAGAAAAAAAAGCTAAATTTAAAATAGATAAACAAATTATTGATGCAAGAATTCGTTACTTAGATAAAAAACAAGATTTAATTGAATGCTTTAGAATTGGAGATTCTTTTCCATGCTGTTTTAACTCTACTGGAATAACTGGAAGGAAGTGGGTTTCTAGGTTATGGGTTGATCCTCTTTCCTTTATGTTTCAAATAGAAGTTCCAATTGATGAAAAAAAAGTTAATGCAATTGGTTTTGTTTTTGGTAGTTTTGGAGTAATTAATAAAAATGAACTTGCAATTATGCTTAATGGAGTATATTTAAATAAAAAAAGTCAAGAAAATGTAGAAATGATCCTAAAAATTATAGAAGAGAATTTTTCTTCTTTGTTTGGTGCTAAATGGCAAGTGTGTGCTGCAAAATTTGGAGGCTTTACAACCATGCCTAAAGGCTATACTAATGATAGATTTTCAATTAAAAGATTTAGAGCTATAGAGAATAATAAGGGAATAGAAAAAATACTTTATGATGATTTGGGTAAAAAATGCAATGTTGTTTATAGAGTGGATGGAGATATATGGAGAAAGGAAATAAAGAGTTAGATGAAAGAAGAAACTATAAAAAACTCTATAATGAAAAAAATTCAAAATCCATTTACAACTATAAATCAACAAGATATAAGTAGACTTCTTGACGATTATATAAAACAAAAAGAGAATGTTGAGCAAAAAATAATGTTTTTAGTAAACTTATCCAAAGAATTAAAAAAATTAAAAAAAGATTATTAAAAAGAGTGCCTGGAATTATTAAGGAAATAAAAAAATTAAGAAAATTGGGATTATCTTTTCAAAGAATTATTAGTTTTGGTCTTGAGTATAAATGGTTTGGAAAATAT
>JBKBMW010000070.1:0-1767 GCA_046295675.1 Candidatus Anstonellaceae archaeon
TTAAATGCAGGTGATGGTTTGTTTATGCTTGTTTGGAAAGCTGCTTTAAATATAAAAAAATACAATCTAGAAGCCCAACAAATCCTTTTGGATTCCTTTACTTCTGTCCTTGAAGGACAGGCAATTGAATTATCCTGGTATAAACAAAATAAATGGGATTTAAGCTTATCAGACTATTTTAAAATGGCTGGAGGAAAAACAGCTTCTTTAATAGCAGGATGTTCAAAGGTTGGTGCTCTTTTAGGTGGAGCATCGAAAAAAGAACAAGAAGCACTTTTCAATTATGGTTACTCTCTTGGTCTTGCTTTTCAGATTCAGGATGATATTTTGAATTTAATCGGAGATGAAAAAACATATAAAAAAGAAATTGGTGGGGATATCAGCGAAGGAAAAAGAACCTTAATGGTTTTGCATTGTTTAAATAATCTTCCACAAGCAGATTCTTCAAAGCTTAAAATAATTCTTTCATCTCAAAATACTAGCAAAGAAGACATTGGGTGGGTAATAAACAAAATAAAAGAAACTAATTCTATAGAATTTGCTAAAAAATACTCTTTTAAACTTATAAAAAAAGCAGAAAATTATTTAAGAAACTTTGAAGACAATCAGGACAAAAAGGATTTAATTGATTTGGCAAAATTTGTAGTTAATAGGGAGTTTTAAAGCCTACTTGAAGCAGCTTTATAGTAATATATCACAAAATAACTATAGATGGGCACGTATATATAATAAAAGAAAATTGGATAAACAAACACTAAAAGCATGCCCATTATTTTTAGAGCATTTAAAAGTATTAAGCTTATTATTGCCTGAATAAAGTATTTTCTTCCTAAAGCAATAGAAATGGAAAAAGCACTCATAATCTTCTTTTTATCAATTACAACTGCAGGATAAACTAAAAATGTAAAAGAGCAATAAACAATAGAAGTTATTAAGAATAAAAAAAGAAAGAAAACTCCTAAAAGTATATTTTTTTGAAAAATAATCCAAACAAGAAAAAAAACCAACCCCAAAAAAAGTATTGGTCCATACTCAAGAATTCCTGTTATTATA
Organism: Candidatus Anstonellaceae archaeon; assembly: GCA_046295675.1. Classification (GTDB taxonomy): domain Archaea; phylum Micrarchaeota; class Micrarchaeia; order Anstonellales; family Anstonellaceae; genus JAOAJF01. The sequence goes on from JBKBMW010000070.1 coordinate 1,054, forward strand.
TATGGAATAAGATTTTTATCAAAATGCTCTAATTCTTCCATTAGGTTATATCTTCTCTTTATTCTAATACTTTCATAAGTAAAATTCAAATATGTTCCAAATGCAGGAAACAAAAATAGCAGACTGCTGCAGATTCCTAAAAAAATTATAAACAAAGTAATTGGAAGATATACAGAATTATTAGGCCCAATAAAATAATAAGAAAAACTTAGGCCAATTAAAAAAAAAGTTACAAAAACTCCAAATGAAACCAGTGTGGAATAAGCCAACATTAGGTCGTTTATTAATAAAAAAGAAGCATTTTCTACTGTATTTTCTAAAGAAGTTTTTAGTATTTTTAATATGTTCATACTTGCTTTTATACTTTTTAACTTTTTATTTATTTAGTTATAAAAATTTGTTAAAACCTTTATACCTCTACAAATTTAAACAGAAAAATTTTTAAAGTCTTTCTCTGTTATTATTATGCTATTCGTGTGTATATAAACGATTATTTGTGTTTTGAGGTTGGTTATATGTCAAGAGGAAAAAGGTTCGAAATTACAAAAGTTCCTTCTGATACGGTTCTTACCAAATTAAAAAACTTTAATATAGAACAATTGAAACAGAAAAGAAAAGCTCAAGAAGCCGAACTTCTTACAAATGTTGCTAAAATGGTTAGAGAAGCAAATAAATTAGCTGAGCAAGAAAAACTAGACAAGGCTAGGTTAAGGT
>JBKBMW010000071.1:0-1535 GCA_046295675.1 Candidatus Anstonellaceae archaeon
AAACCATAGTGTTAGATGAAAAATGCAGGGCTCAATTAGGAGTTATTGCAGGTGGAGGAAGACTGGATGCTCCTTTACTTAAAGCTTCTGCAAACTTTTATAAAAAACATGCACAAAACAGAAAATGGCCTGTGAACAGGGGAGTAAAAATGAATGCTTACAATCATCCTTTTGGAGGAAAGCAACATCACAAAGGCCGTGGTTCAGCAACTTCTAGAAGTGCACCTCCAGGAAGAAAGGTTGGTCATATTGCAGCAAAATCCACAGGTAGAAAAAAAGCAAAAACTATATGAGGGATTTAAATGGTTCATATCGCATCTTATAGGGGATTGGATATTAAAACATTACAATCTTTGTCCATAGAAGATTGTTTGCCATTATTAAAAAGCAGGGCAAGAAGAGCAGTAAAAAGGGCTTTGAAAGGCACCAATATCGAATTAAAAAAACTTCTTCAAAAAGTTGAAAAATATAAAAAACAAAAAATTCAAAAACCTATTCGCACACACATTCGTGAAGCTCCAATTCTTCCCAATTGGCTTGGACTAAAATTTGCTGTTCATAACGGAAAAGAATTCAAACCAGTAGAAATCACTATAGATAAGATTGGTTATAGGCTTGGCGATTTTGCATATACCACTGGTAGAGTATTACATGCAGGACCTGGAATTGGTGCAACAAGAGGCTCTAAATACATTCCATTGAAATAGAGGGATTTTATGGCATATTGCTATCAACCAAAATCAAAAGAAGAAAAACTTGCTTTTGCAAGAAGAGAAAACATCAATGCAAGTTTCAAGGATTTAGCAAATGTGTGTGCAAATATAAGATATAAAAATGCACTTTCTGCACTCAAATTTTTAGAGCAAGCAGCAGAAGGTCTTCGCCCTGTTAGATATTTCAGACACAATAAAAGGAGAGGACATTTAAGAGAGTTAGGTGGAAAAAAGGGAGGTTATCCAAAAAAAGCTGCTGCTATTGTATTGGACGTATTAAAAAATGCAATTGCAAATTCTAATGCAAAAGGGCTTGGAGAATGCAAAGTAATACACGCAATAGCAAACAAGCAGCAAATTTATAGAAGACTTGCTCCAAAAGGAAGAAGAATAAGGCATGATTTAGAAACTGCTTTTGTTGAGATAGTCCTAAAAGAAATCAAGTCTGTATCGCAACAGCCAAAAGAAGAAAAACAAAAAGAACAAATCACAACTTCACAAAAACAACCTATGCAAAAAGTCTCAAATGTGGAAGAATCACAATCACAAGCACAAAAGGAAAAAGTAGAAGAAAAACAGCCAAAAAAAGAAGACAACATTGAAGAACAAAAACAAGAAAAAGAAATTAAAAATGAGGCTAAAAAAGAAAAAACTCCAACAAACTCAAAACCAACAAGAAAAAAATTTTCAGAGGTTATAAAAAAGAAACCAAATACAAGTGGTGAGTAAATGGGTATTGAAAGGCAATTCATCTATGATTCTTTGATTAAGTATAGGGTAGCAAAGTTTTTAGAACAAGAATTAGACTAAGCAGGTTTTGTT
>JBKBMW010000072.1:0-1439 GCA_046295675.1 Candidatus Anstonellaceae archaeon
CTTTTTTCCAACTCCCCTACTATCTCTTTACTTACTTCATATGCAACATCTGCCTCTAAAAGCGAAACCTCTAATTCAGCTAATAATTCCTCAATATCTTTTTTTTCAATTTTTATTTCCTCTTCAAATATAGTAGTAATCTTTTTAACTATCCCAACCTTTGGAGTTAGCTCTTTTTTATTCTTGAATGCAGCCTTTTCAATCTTTTCCCAATCTTTTTTTTCAAAATCATTTATCTCTTTTTTATCTTTTTTAATTTCATCACTTTTTTCTATTTTTTTTGTATCCTCTTTAATTATTTCTTTTTCTTTCTCCTCTTTTTTGAATTTTTCTTCTTCATCCTCTGCCATCAAGTTTATTTCTTGTTTTTCTTTAACTTCTTTTTCTTCTTTGAGCTGCTTTTTGTCTTTTTCTTCCTCTTTTTTTGTAAGTTTAGCTAAAAACTCAGAAACCTTATTTTTAAGTAGATTGAACATTTTGCATCCTTGTACTCAATGCTGCAGCTTTTTTATTTGTATCAATTATAAGCCCATTTATCAATTCCATCTTCTTTCTCCCATCTTCTAAAATTTTTCTCAAATCTTTTATTTTTTTTTCCAATATTTTTTTTGCTTCAGCTGCATTTTTTTTAACTAGCAAATTTGCTCCAATTGATACAAATACTTCCTTATCTATCTCTTTTGTAGTAATATACACTCCACTTCCTATAGGGAGTAGACTATTTAAAGGCAAGTTTTCAAAATTTTCCAAAGTTTCTATTGTGCGATTAATCTCTGCTGCTAACCCTTCAATATTTTCTATTTGTCTTGCTATCTGTTCTGCTTGTCTTTCCAACATTTCTGCCCTTATTGCTAATCGTTCTAAATTTTCTTCACCTTCCTCTTCCATTAAACCAACCCCCATTAATATCTTTGTCCATCTATTTATTTTAATTTTTGTCCTTCTTATTACACTAAAATATCTAGCCCTTCAGCTATTTTAGATAATTCAAATCCACTTGTTTGTCTTCCTACAAAAGCTATTTTTGAATTAGCAATAATTCCAAGTCCAACTGCTTCTAAACCAAGATTAACTGTAGCCCTATTCCCGCTTACTTTTAATATCTCTTTAAGTTCTTCCAAATCTTTATCATTTGTTTTATTGCTAACAACATATCCCTTATTTGTTGTAACCATCATCATCCCGATAGTTTTCCATTTACCTAACCTTTTTTTATATACTGGTACTTCTAATATTTTTTCTATTTTTTTTATTTCTTTATCCGGAAAATTAGGATTTACTATTGCCCCATAATCGTTACATGCTATATTGTTTGCAACAGCACAAAATCTATCATTCTCCAAAACCAAAAGGTTCTTACTCATCCCCTCTATTTTCTTTAATTCTTCTTTAGTACAAAATGATGGCACAATTACCCCAAAAGAATTCATAACTACATA
>JBKBMW010000073.1:0-1166 GCA_046295675.1 Candidatus Anstonellaceae archaeon
TTTAAATTTTTCTAATATAGAGAGAAGGATATTTTTTCCTTCTTGGGTTATAATAGATGGCTCTAGCTTTTTTTCTTGTATTTGCTCCATTTTATTTTCTATGTTTCTTGTTAGTTCTTCATCTAAAATTTCTGGAACATGTTTTTGTAGTACTTCCAGAACTGCTAAACCAAAAGGAGTTACTGTAACTGAACCTCTTCCTTTTATATAGCCGCGTTTAAACAAAGTCTCTATAACTGTGGCTCTTGTTGCTTTTGTTCCTAAAGCTCTTTTTTCAAGTTCTGAAACTATGGAGGCAGGAGTGTACCGTCTAGGAGGTTTGGTTAATTTTTCATCTAAAGTAAATTTACTTACCACTACCTCTTGCCCTTCTAAAAATTTAGGTAATTCTTGAGCAGAAAATTCCACATAAGGTTTGTAGACTTCCTGCCAACCAAGTTCTAAAGTAGTAGTACCTTCTGTAAAATATTGTTGATTTGAGCATTTTAAAAAAATTTTAGTAGTTTCTTTTTTTGCAGGTGGCATAAAACAAGCCAAAAACCTTCGCACAATCAAATCATAAAGCTTTTTTTCTCTTTTTTCAAGATTTTCTGCGATTAAACCAGTTGGATGGATTGCAGGATGTGCAGGGTCTTCCTTTTTTCCCTCATTTGGTTTAAACCATTTGTTATTTAGAAGTTTTTTACAATGTTCTTTGTAATCTGATTGTTGAGCCAATCTTTCAATGATTTTATTCAACCCCAATTTTAGAGGTAGTTTTTGAGAAGAGGTTCTTGGATAAGAGATTAAAGAGTTTTCGTATAAATTTTGCGCTAATTGTTGAGTTTGCTGAGGAGTAAACTTAAAATGTTTGTAAGCCTCTACTTGTAAACTTGTTAAATCAAATGGAAAGGGAGGATTTTCTTTAAAGGAATGTTTTTGTATTTTTTCTATTTTCCATGGAGGATTTTTTGATTCCTCCAAAACTTTTTGCGCTTCTTTTTTATCGTCAAATCTTTTTTTGATATGTAGAAATTTTATTTTTTCAACTAAACAGCTAATCTCCCAATAAGGTACAGGTTTAAAATTTTTTATTTCAAGTTCTCTTTTTCCTAAGATTGCCAAAGCTGGACCTTGAACACGACCTATGCTCATTATTTGAAATTTACCAGAATTTTTTATTGCAG
>JBKBMW010000074.1:0-765 GCA_046295675.1 Candidatus Anstonellaceae archaeon
TTATTTTGAAGAAAATCCTAAAACTGCCAAGGAAATTCTTTCCAAAGTACTTCTTGCCCAAAAAGCCCGTCTAGCCGCCAAAGCAGCCAAAGAAGCAGTTTTAAGAAAGGGAGCATTAGAAGGAGCTAGCCTTCCTGGAAAATTGGCTGACTGTCAAGAAAAAGACCCCAGTCTTAGTGAACTTTTTATTGTTGAGGGAGACTCGGCCGGAGGCTCGGCGAAACAGGGAAGAGATAGAAAATTTCAGGCCATTTTGCCTCTTCGTGGCAAAATATTAAATACCGAAAGAGCCTATCTTGATAAAGTTTTATCATTTAAAGAACTAAAAGATTTGGTTGTTGCTTTAGGTTGTGGAATTGGCGAGAGTATTGATTACAGCAAACTTCGTTATCATAAAATTATAATTATGACCGATGCTGACGTTGATGGCGAACACATCAGAACTTTACTTTTAACCTTTTTCTTTCGTCACCTTCCTAATATTATAACCCATGGTCATCTTTACATCGCTCAACCGCCCCTCTATAAAATCCAATCAGGAAAAAATATTTTTTACGCTTTCAGCGACACTGAAAAAGAAAAAATAATTGAAGAAATTTTAAAAGCCAAAACAGAGCAACAAAAAAAGAAAAAAGAGGCCTCATCATTAAATTTATCAAAAGAAATAGAAGAAACATTAGACGAAAAGCATTCCTCAATTAATATCCAACGATATAAAGGTTTAGGAGAAATGAGTCCAGAACAATTATGGGAAACAACAATGAA
>JBKBMW010000075.1:0-558 GCA_046295675.1 Candidatus Anstonellaceae archaeon
TATGCGCTATCGGTCAGCCAGGAATATTTAGCCTTACCCAGTGGTCTGGGCTGATTCCCACTACCTTTCACGGGGGCAGTGGTACTCGGGATCATATCCTAGGAAGACCTCCAGGTTTCGCATACGGGGCTTTCACCCTCTATGGCGTAGCTTTCCAGCTACTTCTGCTACCTGTCGGTTTTGTAACTTCCCCAGAAGCCGGCAGACTTCTGACGGATATGTCCCACTACCCCGACGTAGCTAAGGCTGCCGCCATGGCACTACGTCGGTTTAGGCTCTTCCCCGTTCGCTCGCCGCTACTTAGGGAATCCCTTTCGGTTTCTTTTCCTCGGGCTACTAAAAGGTTTTACTTCGCCCGGTTCGGCTCCTCTTTCGAGGATACCAGCCTATGGGCTGGTGGGTTTCCCCATTCGGGAATCCTCGGATCAACGCTCGCTTGCAGCTCCCCGAGGCTTATCGCAGCTTGCCACGCCCTTCATCCCTTCTGGCTGCCTAGGCATCCACCATGGACCCTTAGCAGCTTGGCCTTTCCTTCTACCTACTTCCTACTACCTTATT
>JBKBMW010000076.1:0-542 GCA_046295675.1 Candidatus Anstonellaceae archaeon
TTCAAATTTAAACTATAATTTTAATGGTGATTATAAATATCAAAACAATAAAATAATTATTATAGGAGATAATAAAAAATGGCAAGTAAGATCAAAATAACAAGTTTGATAATAGCAATTTCTATAATTCTTTTTGGTTGTGGAAAAGATGATAAACAAAAAGAGTTGGAAGAAAAAAGTGGTATGAAATTTAAAGAAAATGAATTACATAGGCCTTTTATAGATAATGCAAAAATAATTTGTAAATGTGGAAAAGAAATGAGTAGAATTAAGGACATAGTTGATGTTTGGTTTGATTCTGGAAATGCTGTCTGGGCATCTTTAAGAGAAAATGAAAACTATTATCCAAGTGATCTAATTATCGAAGGAAAAGACCAAATAAGAGGTTGGTTTTATTCTCTCTTAGGGTGCGGAGTCATAGCTAAAGGTTCTTCACCATATAAAAAAGTGTTGATGCATGGATATGTTGTAGATGAGAAAGGTACAGCAATGCACAAAAGTCTTGGGAATTATGTCTCTCCATCAGAAGTGTTAAAAAAATA
>JBKBMW010000077.1:0-502 GCA_046295675.1 Candidatus Anstonellaceae archaeon
TTGTGGCACCTTAAGTTGAGTGTTGAAAATTGTTTTATATTTTCCTTCAATATTAAAAGAGCTAAAAAAAGTTGCTATGGAAATTGTTCCAACCACACCAAATTTATAAAAATTTCTAAAAGCCTTTTTTATTTTAGTAAAAGAAATCGATTTTGGGTGAATGTTTTCTTTAAATTTCATTTTCTTACCATTTATTTTTTCCACTATAAAAACCATAGGTGTTTCAAAGTATATAAAGTTAATGAAATAAAGATTAATTTAAATACTTGAAATTTAAACTATTGTAATTAAAAATGTTAAATTAGGAAAAAGAGATATGGAGGGGTAGCAAAGCCTGGTCAAATGCGCAGGACTTAGGATCCTGTCCCTTAGGGGTTCGTGAGTTCAAATCTCACCCCCTCCATTATTACATCAACAAGCCAATCAAAAGAATTATAAATTATATTTTATTTTGATTAATAGGGCAAAGGGATAGAGATGAATGCAAAAATTTTAATTTTAA